>JAGWVC010000001.1 GCA_018971065.1 Sphingomonadales bacterium
TATTCCGAACCCAAGGGCAGATTCCCACGCGTTACGCACCCGTGCGCCACTAGACCCGAAGGTCTCGTTCGACTTGCATGTGTTAGGCATGCCGCCAGCGTTCGTTCTGAGCCAGGATCAAACTCTCAAGTTTGTGTCCCACTCAAACCAGCACAGGGCCAAAACCCCGCTCACTGACTTAAATGAATTCAAGGAGCCATTATGCTGCACTTAATTCAAACGTATGGATACGTCAGAGACAATGCAGATAACGGCCTATTTAACTGGTATCCGGAGCCTTAAAACCCCCGGACCAGGCGCCGCCGCCCACATGTCCCTTCATCAAAACCAACAATGTCAAAGAACCAACCAACAAACCCCGTCTCACCGACGAAATCAGGCGGACAACCATTGTACCCCGATTTTCATTTCGGGGGACTAGCTGTCCGGCTATGATGGCGACCAGCCCAGAATACCGCCTCGAAGCTTCCCGCTCCAAAACCGCGTTCCCGTCCGGTGAACGCGCCTCTAAGCCCCACTCCCGATTCGGTCAACGCCATTTTTGCAGGTTGACGCCGATTTTTCACAATTACCGACGAGAAGCTCGCACTGGCGAGCGCCTGAAACGTCACTATATCGTTATATAACAATATTTTATTTGGTTATCCGGCGCCCTTTTCCGGGCTTCGGGACCCGTTGTCCGGGGCGACCACCGCGCCCTCGCCAAAGCGGAACGCCGCATTTGCCCAGGAATTTCCGCCGGCATCGGCCGCCCCATTGCCACCCGGCAACGACTCTACACACCTCGGCGGGAAGGACGCCGGCGCCGACGAACGGCACCGGAGCCAATCATCAGAAGTCGATCCGGGCGATAACCTGTTCGCCGAACTGCTGCGCAAGGTCGCACCATTCGCTGCGGTTATCGGTCCAGATGCTGGTGCCCGAGCCGGCGACGCCGATGCGGTGCAGTTCCGCGTACTGGTCCAGTGCTTCCTGAGGATTGAAGCCCTGCTTCACGCTGAAGGTGCTGGATGCGATGACCTGAGGCGGAGTGGCACGGCCGACCTTCACGCAATGCTCGGCCATGTAGTCCATTGCCGCAACGATGTCCTCGCTGTCCGAGATGTTGGCGGTGCGCGCCGTGTCAGTGACCATCTTGGGAACGATGAACGGGTGCCAGGCATCACCCAGTTCAACGGTGCGGCGCAGCGCGCGCTTGGAATTGCCGCCGATCAGCAGCGGCGGGTGCGGCCGTTGCGCGGGCGTGGGCAGCACGCGGTTGCCGACGGCTGTGTAGCCGGTGCCCTCGAAGCTGAAATCCTCGCCGGTCCACGCCAGCTTCATGGCGCGGATATATTCATCCATCAGATCGTTGCGGCTGTCGAAATCGACGCCGAGCGCCTTGTATTCGGGCTTGAGATAGCCGGCGCCCATGCCGAACACGAACCGCCCCCCGCTGAACGCATCAAGCGACGAGACGGCGCGGGCGGTGATGAACGGGTTGCGATAGGGCAGCACGACGATGTTGGTCTGCAGGCGCAGCTTGGTGGTGACGGCCGCCGCCATCGACAGCATCACGAACGGGTCCTGTGCGTAGTGCCCCCCGTTATCGAGCCAGCGGTACGAAGGCACCGGGTGATCGGTGACCGTGCCGGACCAGAACCCGGCAGCATCGGCAGCTTTGGCGCAAGCGTGGACGGCGGCCATCGAGATGAATTCATCGCCGTGCTGGACGTGGTCAAACGGGAACGTGACGCTGAGCGTGAAGGCCATGTTGGGTTCCTTGCCGGATCTATGCAGCGAGGCTAGCCAGCCAGCCTGTCCTTGCCAAGACTATGGGAACGCCACGGCGATAGACCTGTCCGGTCAATTGCCGGCATCGCGCCAGCGCTACCAGCGCTACTCGGCATCCGGCTGCGCCTCGGGGCGGGCAGCAATGAAGGCGGGATGTTCGGCGCAGGCTGCCTCGATCGCCGCGAAGCGGGGCCAGTCTGTACGGGCGCCGAAGCGGCGGGCATTGCCGAGTTGGGGAATCAGGACCACGTCGGCCAGCGTGGGTACGGCGCCGAAGCTGAACGGGCCGTCTTGCCCGGCGATGAGCGCGGCGCAGGCGGCAAGGCCGCGGTCGATGGTATCGCGCGCCCAGTCACTGACCACGCCTTCATCCAGCCCAAGCGCGCGCAGGCGATCCAGCGTACCCAGATTCTGCAGCGGGTGAACCTCGCAGGCGATGGCCTGGGCAAAGGCGCGAACCCGGGCGCGGGCAAGCGGATCGGTCGGAAGCAGCGGCGGCGTCGGCCAACGGTCCTCCAGAAATTCGCAGATGGCGAGGCTCTGGGTGAGGACCGCGCCCTCCACTTCCAGTGCGGGCACCAGCGCCTGGGGATTCAGCTTTCGGAACGCCACCGACCTTTGTTCACCGCGACGCAGATGATGCGATTGCTGGCAGTAAGGCAGTTGCTTGAGGTTCAGCGCGATGCGCACCCGCCAGCTTGCGCTGGAGCGGTAGTAACCGTGAAGGACCAGCGGTTCGGCCATGACTCACGCTAGCGCGAACCTGCCCGGCCGGCAATCCGCAGCGAGATCAGGCCGCAGCGAGATCAGGCCGCAGCGGGATCAGGCCGCAGCGAAATCAGGCCACCAGCGCGACGCGCCGGGACCTGGCCTCCATCGCCACCAGGCGGCTGCCGCCGGCTTCGGCCCTGGCCCACAGCGCATCGCGGGTGTCTTCGTCGGGGGAAATCGACGCGAGCGCATCCAGCGCGTGAAGCCTCATGCGATCGCTGGGGTGTGTGGCCGCAAACCGTTCGGCCAGGTCCAGCGCTTCGGGCGATTCCAGGGCTACGGCGATGCGCAGGAACGCTTCGGACGGCCCGTTCGAGAGGATCGCGCCGACCTGACCTTTTTCGGGGTCGAACCGGTACTGGTCGAGCCAGGCCTGCGATCCGTGCGAATGCATGATGTTGATCGAGACCGACAGTGCTTCGGCCGGGATCTGGGTGTGGACATCGACATGGGCGCGGTAGAGCTGGAGCTTGCCGGGCGTAAGCTGGTGGCGGCCCATCGGTTTCAGGTCCACCGGTTCGCCGCGCCAACCGGCCACGCCGTCATAGTCGAACTCGTAGTATTCGCTCCAGTATCCCGGCCCGAAATAGCCGAGAGTGAGGAAACTGAAGTTGTGATCGTGCGGCATCCCATAGACAAAGGCATCGCCGCCACTGGCCTGCATCATGTGATCGCCCTGCCCCGGCCAGATGTTGGCGCGCAGGAAGCAGCCGGCATCCTTCGGCCGTGCCAGCACGATCGACTGCGGGCCATAGGCGTCGTCGTAGGGTTCGGCACGATGGCGGGCGGCCAGTTCGGCGATCATCAGGTCGCCCAGAAAGTCACGGTTGTTGCCGAGCCTGCGCAGCAGCCGCGCATTGTTTGCCAGGCTGTCCGGGTCGCGCGGATCGAAACGGCCGTGCGCGAGCGTATCGGCCATTTCATCGAGGCCGATCGCGGCATCGTCGGCGATTTCGATGACATGAGGCATCAGGCAAGTTCCCGGAGCTGGGGGTAGGTCTCGTAAAGGTGCGCGCGCAGCGTGGCAGCAGGTTCGGCGAGCGGGTCGGACAGGTCGTTGGCGACACCATCGAGTGCCAGAAAACCGGTGCGCGTATCCAGCCCCAGGCCTTCGCGCAGCGCCTGCCAGCGCAGCGCTTCGGGGCCGGGTTCACGCGCGATCTCGGCCAGCAGCGGCGCGGCGTCGGCACGGCCCATCGCGCCCAGCAGCGAAACCATCATCTCCAGCCGGCTTTCACGCGGATTGCCGGCGGCACGGTGAATCAGGCCGCCATCGGCAAGCCGGTACTCGCACGCGGGTTCCGAGGTGCGCGCGCGGCGCTGAAGCGAGAGCAGGACCAGGCGACCGTGAACCTTGCGCCACAGCAGGCCCGTGTTGCGGGCATCGCGGGCGATGACGGCGCCGGGAGTCAGTGCGCGCGCAGTGGGATCAAGCCGCGCCGAGTGCGGGCCATCCGGCGTGCAGCGGATGGTTTCGGCATCGGCGCTGCCGGCCAGAACGCGGTCCCACGCCTCGATCGGCGGGCAGCTTACTGCGGTGGCGGCAGGGCGGGCGGCCAGCGCCGCGCCATCAATGGCGACTAACGTGAGCGTGACGCCACCGCTGCGGCCCAGCAACAGCGTGGAGTTGATGCCGTCGGTAAAGTGGCGATGGGCAAGGTGCGCCAGCGGCGCGCGAGCCAGCGCCTCGGCCTGGGCGGCAACGAACCGGGCGGCGAAAGCGGCGGCGGGCTGGCTGCCCCCGGTGAACAGTTCGGCCAGCGCGGGCAGTTCGGACAGCGGCGCGCCGCCGTCGAATTCGGCCAGAGCATCCAGCACGGCGGCTTCGGATTCGCACCAGTAGGCGCTAGCATCGGCCATAATCGCCCGGGCATCGGCCAGCGGAGCATCGTCGCGGCGCAGGGCGGCGATTTCGGGAGACAGGATCATGGGCCGAACCTCGCGCGCGGCAACAGCCGGGACAGGGGTGCCCTGCCCCGGCCGAATGGCATCAGAACAGGTCGTAGATGAAGACCATCAGCAGCAGGATCGAATCGTTCGATCCGTCCATGCGCGACGGCTCCATCGCGCTGCCGAACACGCCGGTCATCTGGGTCTGGTCGGGCAGGTTCTTCAGGTCGATCTTGGGCAGTTCCATGTGCGTCCCTCCGTAAGTGTGCCAGGCTTCGTGCCTGCGGGGCGGAGGATGGCGCCGGGGGTGCGGGGGATCGAATTAAAAGCTTGTAATCGGTTGCCGGAAAAAGACTTTCAGGCCGGAGGCGCGCGCAGGATCACCGTGAGGCCCGGGCGCGGCAGCGGGACCTCGCCGGGCGGGATGGCGATGCGGGCGGCATCGGCGCGGGCGCGGGCAAGCAGGATAAGCGGCACGGCGGGTTCGTGGGCCAGGGTATCGGCCGAGCCGAGCAGGCGGGCTTCACCGAGCGTGAGATCGTCCGGATCGGCGGAGCGGGGGTGGATTTCACGGGTAGCGTCGGGGGTGGCGGCGGCGGTTTCGAGCCAGGCGGGCAGGTTGGCGGCGGCTTGCGGGTCGAACGGATCGAGCGGACCGGCTTGGGCCAGCGCGGCATCGAGCGCGCGGCGGCGCTGGCCGGGGTCGGGAAAGCGGGCGCGCAGCGCGGCGCGGGCGCCATGAAGCGCGGTGGCCAGCGTGCCGAGGGTGGGCGGAAGCAGGGCTTCGAGGCGGAGGCGGATGGCCTTGGCGAGGCCGGCGGAGGCGCCGCCGGTGCCGACGGCGAGCTGGACCGGGCCGCGTTCAAGGATCGCGGGGGTGGTGAAATCGCACAGCCCGGGGCGATCGACGACGTTGACGAGCAGGCCGGCGCAGCGGGCGCGGAGGGCATCGGCCTCGCACATCGCGGCGTCGGCGTGGGCGATGAACGCCAGGCGCGCGCCGCGATCGATGCCGGATTGCAGATCGTCGATGACGTCGGCACCGGCATGGGCGACGAGGCGGCGCTTGGCATCGGCGGCATCGCCCTGACCCAGCACGATCACCGGCTGGCCGGCGACGCGGTGGAAGAGGGGTAGACTGGGGGGCATCCGGTGTCCCTATCCCCGTCACAATCGCTTGTCGATTGTGACCACCGTTAAGCTCCGTAAGTTCAACGTTGCCGCGACCAGCGGCGACCCTTTGTGGAGCGTGGTTCAGGCACAACGGCATGCGGCGTGACGGGGGGATGCAGCCTGATGGACCCTGAAACAAGTTCAGGGTGACGAAAGGGCGGGTGAGTGACGGCGAAAGGAAGAAAGAAAAGCCAGGTCCCGGGTCAAGCCCCGGACGACGGGGTTGGGGAATGGTGTCGTGCTCGGCGCTTCGCCGCTGCCCCTCTCCCAACCGTGATGGAAGTCACTTGCTTTCCATCACCCCCTCAAGGGGAGAGGGCTTTTTCAACGCTTCCCGTCCCCAATCAGTCCAACCACTCCGGCACCCGCTCCGCCGCCAATATCGTGCTGGGCTCGATCCGCTCCGCCACCACGGCCCAGCGCGAGCCATCCACCATCACCTCCGGCACCAGCGCCCGCGAGTTGTAGGTGTTCGCCATCGTCGCCCCATAGGCCCCGGCAGTCCGAAACACCGCCAGATCGCCCGCCTTCACCGCGTCGATCTCGCGCTGCATGGCGAAAGTGTCGCTGCTTTCGCAGATGGGGCCGACGATGTTGGCGACTTCGCGGGTGCCGGTGGGGGTGACGGCCAGAAAGTCATGCCAGGCGTCGTACATCGCCGGGCGGACGAGGTCGTTCATCGCGGCATCGACCACCACGAACGGGCTGGTCACACCGGGCTTCACGCGGATGACCTGCGTTACCAGCACGCCGGAGTTGCCGACGATGACGCGGCCCGGTTCGAACATGATCGTCGCGTCCCAGTCGGCTGTGACGTCCGCGACCATCTCGGCGTATTCGTCCGGCCCCGGCAACACCTCGCCCAGCTTGTAGGGCACGCCGAGGCCGCCACCGAGGTCCATGTGGGTGACGCTCAGGCCTTGTGCGCGGATGGCGCGCATCAGTTCGCCCATGCGCACGAAGGCGGCGCGGCTGGGGGCGAGGCTGCTGATCTGGCTGCCGATGTGGGCGGCGAGGCCGCGCATCTGCAAGCCGGGGCGGGCGGACAGGCGGCCGTACATCGCGGCGGCGCGGTCATACGGCACGCCGAACTTGTTCTCGGCCTTGCCGGTGCTGATCTTGGCGTGCGTGCCGGCATCGACATCCGGGTTCACGCGCAGGGCGCAGGTGGCGACGAGGCCCCTCGCCTCGGCAATGTCTGCCAGCTCGTGGCCTTCTTCCTCGCTTTCGAGGTTGAACTGGCCCAGCCCGACGTCGAGCGCACGGGCGAGTTCCGCGGTGGTCTTGCCGACGCCGGAGAACACCACGTCGGCCGCCGGAATGCCGGCGGCGAGCGCGCGTTCCAGTTCACCGCCCGAGACGACATCGGCGCCGTAGCCTTCGCTGGCCAGCAGCTTGAGCACGGCGAGGTTGGGGTTGGCCTTGACCGCGAAGGCGATGTGAACGCGCGCGAGGCGGCTGGTCAGCGCATCGCGGAACACGCGGGCATGGCGGGTCAGCGTGGCGCGCGAATAGATGTAGACCGGGGTGCCGACGGCGGCGGCGATGGTGGGCAGGGCCACATCCTCGGCGTGAAGGACGCCGTCCTGATAGTCGAAATGGTCCATAGTTTTTCAGTTCTTCGGCGGGAGGTCGTAGGGATCGTCGGTGCGTGGCTCGGAGCGGGTGCGCAGTTCAACATTGCGGCCGGGGCGTTCCTGCGAGGTGGGGGTCAGCAGGTCGTCGGCGCCCGGCTTCTCACCGGCGCCATGCGGGGCAACCGGCAGCGCCTTGCCCGCGACCGGTTTCAGATCACGCCGCACGCCGCACGCCGCCAGCGTGAGAACGGCAAGCAGGGCAATTCCGGTCTTGCGCAGCGGAGTGGGATGCATCGGCGGCTACTCCAGCCCCAGCGCGGTGCGTGCCTGGGCGACGCGCTTGCATACCTCAGCCGGCGCGGTTCCGCCATGACTGGCGCGCGAGGCCACCGACGCCTCGACCGACAGCGCCGGAAAGACGCGCTCATCGATGCGCGGATCAATCGCCTGCAATTCGGCAAGGGTGAGCTTGTCAAGCGCTATGCTCCGGCTTTCGGCCAGTTTTACCGCCGAACCGGTGATGTGGTGCGCCTCGCGGAACGGGATGTTGGCCTGGCGCACCAGCCAGTCGGCCAGGTCGGTGGCGGTGGCATAGCCCAGCTCGGCGGCGGCGCGCATCTTCGCGGTGCGGAAGGTCGCGCCCTCGACCATCCCGGTCATCGCCGCAAGGCACAGGGTGAGCAGGCTGGCGGCTTCGAACACCGGCGGCTTGTCGTCCTGCATGTCCTTGGAATAGGCCAGCGGCAGGCCCTTCATGGTGATCATCAGGCTGGTCAGGCTGCCGATGATGCGCCCCGAATGGCCGCGCACCAGTTCGGCCGCGTCGGGGTTCTTCTTCTGCGGCATGATGCTGCTGCCGGTGGACAGGCTATCGGGCAGGGTGACGAAGCCGAACGGCTGGCTGGCCCAGATGATGAACTCTTCCGCCAGGCGTGACAGGTGCAGCGCGCACTGGGCGGCCGCCATCAGGTAATCGAGCGCGAAATCGCGGTCGCTGACCGAATCGAGGCTGTTGTCGGTGGGGCGGGCAAAGCCCAGCGCCTGCGCGGTCATGTGCCGGTCGATCGGAAAGCCGGTGCCCGCCAGCGCGGCGGCGCCCAGCGGGCACTGGTTCATGCGCGTGCGGGCGTCGGCAAAGCGTGAGACGTCGCGCGCGGCCATCTCGTAATAGGCCAGCAGGTGGTGGCCCAGAGTAACCGGCTGCGCGGTCTGCAAATGGGTAAAGCCGGGCATGATGCTCTGGGCATGTTCGGCGGCGCGGGTGACCAGCGCGCGCTGAAACGCGGCGAGGCCTTCCAGCGCCACATCGCAGGCATCGCGCACCCAGAGGCGGAAATCGGTGGCGACCTGGTCGTTGCGGCTGCGCGCGGTGTGAAGGCGGCCGGCGGTGGCGCCGATCAGTTCCGCGAGCCGGCTTTCGGTGGTCATGTGGATGTCTTCGAGGTCCCAGTTCTCGGGGACGCCGTTCGCTTCATATTCGGCGGCGACCTTGTCGAGACCGTCGCGGATGGCCAGCGCGTCGTCTGTGGAGACCACGCCCTGTGCGCCCAGCATGGCGACGTGCGCCTTGCTGGCCGCGATGTCCTGCCGCCACAGCGCCTTGTCGAAGGGGATCGAGGCGTTTATCTCGCGCATGATCGCCGAAGGGCCGGCAGCGAAACGGCCGCCCCACATGGCGTTCGCCCCCTGTTGCGTGGAGCCTGCCTTGCCCTCATTGTCCCGGTTGTCGTTCAAGATCGCCATCCCTGCGCTGGCCAGCGTGCTGTTGCTGACGGGCGGGTGCGATAGGCAAAGCGGCGGGAACTCGCAACCTTCGCAAGGCGGGTCGGGCGGAATCGCGCCGGCAGGCGACCTGACCGGCAAGGTCGATCGTTCGCACGCCGGCGCGCAGATGCCGGCGCTGGCGTTCCGCGATCCGGCGGGGAAGGAACTGCAACTGGCATCGCTGAAGGGCAGGCCGCTGCTGGTGAACCTGTGGGCGACGTGGTGCGCGCCGTGCGTGGCGGAACTGCCGACGCTGGACGCGCTGGCCGGCGGGACCGGCGCGCCGAAAGTGCTGACCGTGTCCGAGGACATTGGCGAGCCGGGCAAGGTGGCGGAATTCCTGAAGGGCAAGGGGCTGGCGCGGCTGGAGCCGTGGCTGGACCCGGAGAACGCGGCAACCGTGCAGTACCAGATCAACACGCTGCCGGTGACGATCTTCTATGGCGCCGACGGGCACGAGAAGTGGCGGATCGCCGGCGGGCACGACTGGAACAGCGCGGCGACGGCGAAACTGCTGGCCGAATAGCTGCGGCTTATTCGGTGTGGACGGGCAAGTCGTGCGCCTTGCCCGGATTGGTGCGGCGCATCAGCAGGGTCAGCGGCAGCGACAGCACCGCCATCACCAGAATGGTACGGAACGCATCGACATAGGCCACCATCGCCGCCTGCCGCGTGGCCGCGCCGGCAAGGGCGCCCACGCCGGGCAGGCTGGCCACATCGAAATCGGGCACGCGCCAGTGGAACACCGGATTGTCGGGCCGCAACCGCTCGACCAGATGCGCGCGGGTAACGGCGGTGTGGCGGATGGTGCCCGACTGGATCAGCGAGATCGCCGCCGCGCCCGACAGGCTGCGCACGAGCGCGAACAGCGTCGATGCCTCGTTGCGGTATTCGCCGGGCAGGGTCGAGAACACCACCATCGTCAGCGGCAGGAACAGCAGGCCCGAGCCGCAGCCCTGCAGGAAGCCGATCCACGCCAGCGTGAACTGGCTGGTATCGAGCGACATCGCTGAAAGCATGGTCAGGCTGGCCACCAGCGTGGCCATCGCCGTGGCCATCAGCAGGCGCGGATCGACCAGGCTGACCATGCGGCCGACGAACATGATCGTCACCATGTTGCCCACCGCGCGCGGGATCGAGACCAGCCCGGTGAGCATGACCGGATAGCCCAGCAACTGCTGCATCAGGCTGGTGACGATGGGGATCACCCCGTTGAGGAACACGCCGACCACCGCCGACAGCATCGTGCCCAGAACGAAGTTGCGATCGCGGAAGATGGCGGGGCGGATGAACGGGTGCGCGGTGGTGGCCATGTGGACCACCGCGACATAGAGGAAGGTGGCGGCAAGCGTGGCCTCGATGATGATCTCGGCGGAATCCCACCAGTCCAGCAACTGGCCGCGATCGAGCATGAGCTGGAACGCGCCGATGGCGATGGAAACGCAGGCAAAGCCCTTGAAATCGAACGCGGCACGGCCGCCGGGCGACTGGTCACGCGCGAAAACCAGCAGGCCGATGGTGGCGATGACACCGACCGGGACGTTGACCAGGAAAATCGCGCGCCACGACACGTATTCGGTAAGCCAGCCGCCCAGGATCGGCCCCAGCATCGGCCCCATCAGCGAGCCGACGCCGAACGCGGCGATGGCGGGGCCCTGCTTTTCGGGCGGGTTGATGTCCATCAGCAGCACTTGCGTCAGCGGCACCAGACTGGCGCCGCTGAGCCCCTGCAGGAAGCGGAACAACACCAGCACTTCGAGATTGGGCGCGAGACCGCAGCCCAGTGACGCAATCGTGAAACAGGCGGTGGACAGCGCCATGATCCGCACCCGGCCATGCCGATCGGCCAGCCAGCCGGACAGCGGCGTGGCGATGGCCTGCGCGATCAGGTAGCTGGTCAGCACCCAGGCAATCTGTTCGGCCGATGCGGCCAGGTTCGACTGGATGCGCGGCAGGGCGATGACCGCGATGGTGCCGTCAAGCGTGACCATCAGCACCGCGACGATCGCCGCACCGGTGATCAGCAAGCGCCGCAGGGGATCGGGATAGGTCTTGCCGTGCATCGCGCCTTGGTGGCCGAACCCGCCCGGGCGGGCAATCGCCCGGGCAGTATCGGCGCCGGTCAGGCCCCGGTGCGCCCCTTCCACCAGGGTGGGACAGTGGCCGCCTGGCCGGCCGTGGGGGCCACGATGTGGCGGCCGGTGAACATGGCCATGTCGGCTTCGCTGGCAGCGGCGATGTCGGCGGAGTCGGTTTCGCCCAGTTGCCGGACGACGGCATCGCTGCGCAGCACGGCGGGGCGCGCGGCGATTTCGGCGGTCCAGCGGGAAAGCCCGGGGAATTCGCCGAGATCGAGGCCGAAGCGCTTGAAGCGGCGGAGCCAGGGGTGCGCGGCCATGTCGGCGATCGAATAGTCGTCGCCGCCCAGGTAGCGCGTTTCGCCAAGCCGGCGTTCGCAGGCGCGGAACACCTGGGCGGCCATGCGGCGGAAGCGGCCGGCGGCATAGGCGTTGCCTTCGGCCTGACCTTTGAAATGGCCGTGATTGCCCAGCGCCGGACCGACATTCGCGACCTGGAGGAACAGCCACTTCAGCACGGCATAGCGGGTCGGGCCGGTGGCGGGCAGGAACTGCGGGCCATAGGCTTCGGCAAGGTAGACAAGGATGGCGCCCGATTCGAACAGCGGTTCACCGGCCGCCGGGCCACCGGCCGCCGGGCCACCGGCATCGACCAGCACCGGCACTTTCGCCATCGGGTTCAGCGCCAGGAACTCGGGACGGAACTGGGCACCGCGAAACACCGGGACGTGGATGACGCGATAGGGCAGCGCCATTTCCTCCAGCGCGATCAGAACCTTTCGCACGTTCGGGCTGGACATGCCGTAGAGTTCGATCACGCCTGTCGTGTTCATGCCCGCTCCCGCCCGGTTGCCGGGACCGTAGGCGCGCGCATGAAGCCGGCCGGGCCACGACAATCTGCGCCGAAGGTTTCATGACGGCGCCGGACCGTCAATCGACAAAGGGCGGCCTGCGATGCACGACGCTTGACGGCGGCGGTGGGCGCCCTGTATCCGCGCCTCTCCCGGGTTGGGGCGGTTAGCTCAGTTGGTAGAGCATCTCGTTTACACCGAGAGGGTCGGGGGTTCGAGCCCCTCACCGCCCACCATACGGTTATTTGTTCATACAAAACATATATTACCCATCACACCCAGCCAACATCGTTCTGCCCGACCTGCCATTTCAAGCCAGTGTTATCGGGCGCGGCCGTGCGGTGACGTCGATGACGAGGGCATCGAGCAGGGTGGCAACGTTGGCGGTAGGGTAATCGTCGGGCTGGCGCATCCACCAGGCCAGGATCTCGAACAGGCCGCCGGCCACGAACGGGACGGCAAGATCCACCGGAATCCACGGGTTGATGCGCGGTCCGGTCGTGGCGATCTCGCGCGAGACCGCCATGAACTCCTCGCGCATCGCCGCCGCCGCGCCGCCGGTCAGCAGGGTGCGCCACAGCCGGCGGTGCGCGGCAAGATATTCGCACATCGCCAGCGATGAGCCATGCCGGCCTCCTCCCTGGCCCAGCACCAGCAGGTGGCGCACTTCGGTGGTGGCGATGTCCGCCAGCAGTTCGTCCTTGCCGGCAAAGCGGCGGAAGAACGTGGGGTAGGAAACCCCGGCCGCCTCGGTAATGTCGCGGATGGTCACCTGATCGAGCGGGCGGGTCTCGATCAGCGCCAGAAACGCAACCCGCAGCGCCTCGACCGAGCGGTGCGCGCGGGCGTCATCGGGCTTGCGGGGGGTGGTGGTGCGCGGCCGTGCCAATCCGTCCTAATCCCCCCAAGTCGTCGGCCTAATCATCGCCGACGCAGCCATCCTCGTTCGCCATCCAGTGAACGAAGCGGTGCAGCGGATACATCGCATCGTGCGGATTGCCAATCGCGCCCGGCCCGGCTTCCCCCAGCCGCACCACGCGCTGGGCGCCGCCGCTGGCGAGGCGATCGCGCAGTTCGGCCATCCGGTGGAACGGCCAGACCCCGACGGTCTGGGTAGCAACGTTGACGTATTGCATCGCCGCATCGAGGCTGGGCACGCAGACGACATTGCTGGTCTTGCGCAGCGGGTGGAAATCGACCGGCTCATCCGAACGGATGGCAACGCCGCGCCCGTCCGAGGCGCCGAACACCGCGTAGTCCTCGTCCATCAGGCGCAGCATGTCGATCTGCTCCTTCAGGTCCATCTCCAGCGGGCGCGGGGTGCCCTCACCGGTGCGATCGACGCGGATTTCGCGCGCCAGGATTTCGCAATAGCGGTCGGCCTGCTCTGGCGTGGCCTCCAGGAAAGTGAAGCGGCTGCACACGCAGGCTTCCTGATTGGCCATCGCCACGTCCATCGCGTTGCGGTGCGCGGCTTCCGCCAGGGTTTCGTCGCTGGCGAACACTTCCTTGCCGACCATCGAGATCGAGGTCTTGGGATCGAAGCTGACGAGCTGGAAGCCGGGACCGATGTATTTCATGACATTCTGGATGGCATCGCCGCCGCCCCATGCCACCAGCTTGTCGAAGTACTGCGGGCGGAACAGCACGCGCTCCACCGCTTCGTCGCCGCCGCGCCAGTAGACCGCGGACATCGACCTTACCACGGGATGGTCCGGATCGACCTCGGCCATCGTGCGCAGGAACGCCACGGTGGAGAACGGATCGGCCGAGGCCATCTTGAACACGTTCACCGCCTTGACCAGCGCGGACTGGGCAATCGAGCGGATGCCCTGCGCCGGGGCGTTGCCGGGCAGCACGTGGATCAGGCGCGGCGCATAGGCGCGGATGAAGCTGCGGCGGCCCTGGTGATCGGTGTGCGGCACCCATTCGTCGAGCGCGCGCGGGTTGGGGAAGTTCTGCTCGACCACCTCGCGCAGCACCTTGCGATCGAGGTATTCGGCAGCATTGGTGACCATGAAGCGGATGACGCCATGCGGCTGCAGGCTGACCTTGGCCATGCGCTCGATCGCGGCCTCGACATGGTCGTTGCCCGGCGCCACCAGCCGCTGCCCGGCCTCGGCCAGGAAATCGATGATCTCGGCCAGCGGCACGTTCAGCAGCGGCGGCAGTTCGGTGCGCGGGCCGACCAGCGCGTCGAGATCGAGCGCGGGCGTGGCGAAATCGACGCCCAGATCGCGCGAACGGTGGATGGTGTCGGCCCCCTCGACGACCCGGCCGTTGATGAAGAACGGCGCGGAATCGGCGGTTGCAGTGGTCACTTCGGTCAGCAGGTTCATCGTGGCATCCTCCTCACGACAGGCCACGGATATAGGCATCGACGGTGCCGGCGCAGCCGATCTTGTCGTCGCCCTTGATGTCGGCATAGCGGGTGATGCTGTCGGCGATCGATGGCGAGCGGTTGCCGCAGGCGCAGGGCCGGAAATCGACATCGATCTTGTCGCCCGAGATGACGCCACCCCAGCGACCGTCCATCGACAGGTCGAAGAACGCGGCGCGGGCGGTAATCTCGCCGTGGTCGGCATCGAGCAGTTCGTCGCCGTTCTCGTTGAGCGGCAGGCAGACCAGCCACGCCGGGACGTGATAGCGGCCGTGCGAACACAGCGGCATGTTCGACTGGATTTCCTGCATCCCGTAGGACAGGAACGTGCGCTCCGGCGAGACATTGAAAGTCTCGTAGACGAACTGGCGATAGTCGTCGGGCACTTGCGCCCGCTTCAGCCCGCCCGAGCAGAACAGCGCATTGGCCGGGTTGAAGTCCTTCGCCGAATAGCCGCGATCGCGCACCGCCTTCGCCACATTGTAGTGGCCGGCCCACATGCCCATCAGGAACAGCTCCTCGTCGCGCGCGGCGATGATCGCTTCGGCCACGGCCTGCACCGCATCGGCCATACCCTGCGCGCGGGCGGCCCCTTCGGCGTCGAACGCCTCGATCTCGCTGGGGGTGGCGATGCCGTCGGCGATCTTCTTGCGCATCAGGATCGCGCCGGTGATCGACCCGACGGTCATTTCCGGGCCGGGCGAGACGAACGGCGCCACGTCCTTGCGCGCGAAGGCCTGGTACAGCCCGATGCCCAGCAGGGTGTTCTTCGGCACCTTGGCCACCGCGCCGGTGGAAAAGAAGCGGCGCGAGCCGTTGGCCTGCACGTCCGCCCCCCACAGCACCGCGTTGACCAGATCCTGCTGGCCGTGGGCGATGTCCGCCTCGGACGAGATCAGCATCGCCGACTTGCCGGTGGTGCCGCTGGAGCACGAGACATAGTGCCCGGCCGCCTGAAGCCGGTCGATCCATTCATCGATGCCGGTGATCCCGGCAAGGTCGGTGTTGCTGGTCGGATAAGCCGAGACAGTGCCCAGCCAGCGCGTCAGCTTGTCCCACTTCGCGTCGAACAGGAAGCTTTCGGGGTAGGACTTGTAGGCAGTGTGCGGCAGCAGCAGCGGCACGACATCGGCCATCGACCGGATTTCGGTGATCCCGGCTTCGTCGGCGCGCTGTTTGACGATGCGGATGCGATCAACCTGTTCGTGAAACCGCTCGTTCAGCGCGGCAACCTGCTTTTCGCGCACGTCGGCATGGGGCAGGTCATAGCCGGTGCGGTTCGGCATGTGGCTGAGCAGTTCGTCGGCATGGGCGCCCATCGTTTTCCTCCCGCTTGCGACTGGCGCGGCAAGAGGCCGCGAGTCGGGTTTGTTGCCATTTATGTTATACCAAAAAACACATTTGCCAAGCGCGGTGTCAAATCAGCCCGATCGGGCCGGCCGGCGGTTTGTCTTTGCGCTTGCGGCGGGCGGGTGACTGCCCCTAGCTTGGCAGCAAGCGGATACGCCGCGCAATCGCGGCGCCGGGGGGAGTAGAATGGCCATATCCATCGACAATGCCGCCGACGCGGCCCATGCACCGAATCACCCTGCCGCACCGCGCATGGCGGTGATCGCGTGGCTGTGCCACAACCTGATCGTCGGCTGCCTGATGGGCACGTTCAGC
Organism: Sphingomonadales bacterium; assembly: GCA_018971065.1. The sequence continues at coordinate 15,923 of JAGWVC010000001.1, forward strand.
GTCATGCTGGCCTCGGTGGAGGCACGCATGGGGGTGACGCGGGCGCAATCGTCCAGCGTGGGCGGGCTGGTGATGTTCGGCTCGGCGCTGATGGGCGCTTTCGTCGGTCCGCTGATCGCGCGGAAATCGCTGCGGCTGCTGTTGCTGGCGGGGGCGCTGGCATCGCTGCTGGGCTATCTGCTGCTGGCGTTCACGGCATCGTATGGCCTCTATGTCGGCAGCTACCTGCTGCTGTTCGGGCCAAGCATGGCGCTGACCGGATCGATCGGCCCGGCAACGCTGGTGACACGGTGGTTCGGGCGCAACCGGGGGGTGGCGATGGGGCTGGTCCACGTCAACCTGATCGTCGCGGTGATGCCGCTGCTGAGCAACTGGATGCTGGAGCAGTACGGCGCGCGTTCGGTCTACCTGCTGATGGCGACGATCATCGGCCTGACGCTGATCCCCGCCACGCTGGCGGCGCGCGATTACCCACCGGGTGCGGGGCCGGCAACGGCGGAAAGCGACGGCGATGCGGCCGGGTCCAGCGTGGCGGTCATCCTGCGCACCCCGGCGTTCTGGGCGCTGGCGCTGACCGCGGGCGCGGTGATCACCGGGATCATGACGATGACCTTCAACATGGTGCCGATCGCGCAGTCGCTGGGCTTCACCCGCACGCAGGGGGCGCTGATGGCCTCGTCGCAATCGGTGGCGGGGATGATCGGATCGATCCTGTTCGGCTGGGTGGCCGACCGGCTGGGCGGTGGCCGGGGCCTGGCGCTGGTGTCGTTCAACATGGCGGTGCTGCTGGCGGTGCTGCAACTGAGGCTGCCGTTCCCGGCGGAAATGGCGGTGGTGGCGCTGTTCGGCCTGCACGGTGCGGGCATGATCCCCAACATCACCCGCGCGCTGGCACGGGCGCTGGGGCGTGACAGCTTCAGCCGCGCGTTCGGCCTGCAACAGGCGGTCAGCGTGCCGATGACGATCGCCGGCATCGCGGCGATGGGCCAGTCGTTCACGCGCACCGGCGGCTATCAGGCGGCGCTGCTGGGCGTGGCGGCACTGCTGGCGGTGTGTTCGGCGCTGGCGCTGTGGGCCAGCGGGCAATCGGCAGGTGATGGCCAGGCCTGACACGATCACCGACGCGGCGGCGCGGGCGCTGCTGCGGGCGATGTTCGATGCGGCGGTGGCGCGGGCCGACGCGGGGGCGGCGGTGCTGCGCCACCTGCCGGAACGCCCGCGCGGGCGCTGCGTGGTGATCGGCGCGGGCAAGGCGGCGGCGGTGATGGCGGCGGCGGTGGATGCGGCCTGGCCGGACGTGGCGTTGAGCGGCGTGGTGGCAACGCCGCACGGGCATGGCGTTCCGGCGGGGCGGATCGAGGTGATCGAGGCTGGCCATCCGGTGCCCGATGCCGACAGCGAGCGCGCGGCGCGGGCCGTGCTGGCGGCGCTGGACGGGCTGACGGCGGATGATCTGGTGCTGGCGCTGGTTTCGGGCGGCGGCTCGGCCAGCCTGGCGCTGCCGGTGGCCGGGGTAACGCTGGCGGAGAAGCAGGCGATCACGCGGGCGCTGCTGGCCTGTGGCGCGCCGATCGGCGCAATCAACGCGGTGCGCAAGGCGCTGAGCCGGGTGAAGGGCGGACGGCTGCTGGCGCGGGCGGCGCCGGCACGGGTGGTGACGCTGCTGATCAGCGATGTGCCGGGGGACGATCCGGCGACGATCGCATCGGGGCCGACCGTGCCCGATGAAGCGCCGCCGGTGGATGCGCTGGCAGTGCTGGATCGTTATGGCATCGCGGCAAGCGAGGCCGTGCGCGATGCCATCCGGGGCAATCCGCCGCCGTTAGGCGGTCGCGGCGAATGGGCGCTGGTGGCAACTCCGGCGCAGGCGCTGGCGGCGACCGCCGAAGTGGCACGGGTAGCGGGGGTGGCACCGGTGATGCTGGGCGACGCCATCGAGGGCGAGGCGGCCGAGGCGGCACGCGACATGGCGGCGCAGGCGCTGGCGTGGGACGCGCCGCGACCGGCGGTGCTGCTCTCGGGCGGCGAGACCACGGTGACTCTGGGCAGCAGCACCGGCGGCAACGGCGGGCGCAACAGTGAATTCGCGCTGGCGCTGGCGCTTGCACTGGACGGCGCGGCAGGGGTGTGGGCGATCGCCGGCGACAGCGACGGCATCGACGGTGCCAGCAATGCGGCGGGCGCGGTGGTGACGCCCGACACCTTGGCACGGGCGCGGCAGGCCGGGCTGGACCCTGCCGCCATGTTGACGCAGCATGACAGTCATGCGCTGTTTGCGGCGCTGGGCGATGCGGTGGTAACCGGCCCGACGCGCACCAACGTCAACGATATCCGCGCGATACTGATCACATGAAGGAGGACGCATGACACCCCAGACCTACAAGGCGGCGATCTATCGCGGGCCGGGGCGCGTGGACGTGATCGACAAGCCCTACCCCGAATGCGGCGACGACGACGTGATCGTGCGCAACCTGATGGCGGGCCTGTGCGGATCGGACATCCATGCCTGGCAGCACGGCGGCAAGGACCACATGATCTGGGACGATTTCGAGTTCGGCCATGAGGTCGTCAGCGAAGTGGTGGAGATCGGCCGCAATGTCACCGGGCTGGCGCCGGGCGACCGGGTGTTTCCCAACCAGGGCAAGGCGCTGCGCGACATGTCGCGGATGGCGACGGTGGGCGCGTTTTCCGAAGTGATCCGCATTCCGCAGTGCGAGGTGGGCGAAAGCGTGCTGCGGCTGGACAACGACCTGCCCCTTGAAAGCGCGGTGCTGTTCGAGCCGTTCGTGATCGGCGCGCGCGGCGCGATCAGCCTGAACCCCGGCCCCGGCAAGACCGCGGTGGTGTTCGGCGGCGGCATCATCGGGCTGGCTGCGGCGGTGATGCTGGACTGGCTGGGCTGCGACAAGGTGATGGTGGTGGACATTTCCGAATTCCGCCTGGCCAATGCCCGGCGGCTGGGCCTGCTGGCCTGCAACCCGCGCGAGGAGGACCTTGAGGCGCGCGCGAAGGCGGAGTTCGGCACGACGCGCAGCTTCCTGGGTGAGCGGTGCGGCGCGGCGTTGTATCTGGATGCGATCGGGCTGCCGGTGGCGATCGAGAACTTCGCCGCGCTGGCCGGGCGCGAGGCCGCGCTGGCGATCGTCGGTGTTCACCATGCCCCGGTGGCGATGGACCTGCTGGGGGTGTGCTATTCCAACTGGAAGATCGGCGGCTGCGGCAACACCCCGATCGAGGCGCTGGTCGAGCCGATCATGGCGATGATGCGATCGGGCAAGTACGACCTCGCCTCGCTCGTGACTCACCAGTTCCCCGTCGATCGCATCGGCGAGGCGCTGGATATGGGCGGGCGTCCGGGCGAGGCGCAGAAGGTGTGCATCGCCTTTTGACGCCTACTCGCGCAGCGCCTCGTCGCGGATGCGCACCAGCGGGCCAAGGATGTACGCCAGAATGGTCTGCTTGCCCGAGCGGATGTTGACCTCTGCCGTCATGCCCGGAATCACCGGCTTGTCGCGGCCGAAGTCGCCGGTGTCGGCGCGCAGGCGGACGCGGTAATAGGACTCGCCCTTGGGGTCCTGCAGCACGTCGGGCGAAATATCGACGACCCTGGCATCCAGTCCGCCAAAGATGGCCGAATCATACGCGGTGATCTTCACGCTGGCGGGCAGGCCGGGCCAGATGTGGCCGCGATCGCGCGGGGCGACGCGCGCCTCGATCAGCACCGACTTGTCCACGGGCACGATCTCGGCCACCGGCTCGCCCGGGCGGATGACGCCGCCGACGGTCTGGACGTAAAGGCGGTTGACGATGCCGTCCATCGGCGCGCGAATCTCCTGCCGCGCGGCCTTGTCCTCGACCGCGTTGAAGGTCTCGCCGGCCTTGGCCAGTTCCAGCCGCAGGATCGTCGCCTTCTCGCGGGTTTCCTGCATGTCGCGGGTGGTGATCTCGGCGCGGCGGGCGGCGGCTTCGGACACGGCGGCGCTGGTCTGCGGGATCTGGTTCGCCACGTCGGCGATGCGGGTGCGCAAGGATGCCAGCGCCTGGCGCTTGTCCAGCACCTCGCGCTCCGAAATCGCGTCCTCGGCATAAGCGCGTTCCAGCTTGTCGAGCTGCTGCTGCATCAGCGCTTCCTCGGTGTGCAGATTGCCGAGACGGCTGCGCAGCGAGGCAACTTCGGCGGAATGGCCGCGCCCCTGTTCGGCGATGATGCTGGACGCCTGCGCGCGCTGGGCGCGGCGCGAGGAAAACAGCGCTTCCTCGCGCGCGGCGATGTCGGGGGCCTGTTTGGCAAGCGCGGCCGGGGTCGCGAAGCCCCCTGCCCCGGCCAGTTCGGCATCCATGCGGGCCAGCGCGATCTTCTTCGCGACCAGTTCGGTGTGCGCGGTCTCGAACTCGGCACCCGTGGCGGCGTTGCCCAGCCGCAGCAGCACCTGGCCCTTGCGGACGCGCTGGCCCTCGCGGACGAGAATGGCTTCGACGATGCCGCCTTCGAGGTGCTGGACGACCTGGTTCTGCACCGACGGCAGCACGTGGCCCTGCCCGCGCGTGACGCGATCGAGCGAGAACAATGCCGCCCAGGCCAGAAACAGCACGATCAGCGCGGCCAGCACGCGCAGCAGGCGCGTGGCGGGTTCATCGCGGTGGCGCAGGCTCCACGGCGCGATGGCATCGGCTTCCTGTGCCAGTGGCGCAAGGGGGGCGCCCGCCCCCGCCAGCGCCGCGCGCACTTCGCCGGCCCCGGCATTGTCCAGCAGGCCCGGCCCGATCAGGCGTTTCAGCAGCCGTTCGCGGAAATGGTAAACGTTCATGGCAGACCCTCGCAATTCCCGGATTGCGATTCAGCCCTAGCGGGTATGCTAAATCATCGAATTAACACGATATATGGGAATGAACATAGACCCGCTTCACCGGCAATTATCCTTAACAGTGCGAGATGCGCGTGAATTCGGAGGACTTCACGCATGGCACTTTCGCACGAAACCTTGCAGGCCTGGGCCACTGGCGGCGAACCCGCCCGCCACGGCAAGCCGCGACTGCGGCTGGTGTCGCGCGCGGCCGGGCTGCTGGGCGGGCGCCGCGCTGAGGACGACGAGCCGCGCCCGGAACTGACCGCGCTCGATTTCGTCGCCGCCCTGGAAATCCTGGCCGAGCTGTGCGGCAAGCCGGCATCCCGCGCGCACCTGCTGGCGGCCCTGCCGGTCAGCAACGGCGAACTGGCGCCGCGTTTCGCCGCGTTCGCGCTGGCCCGCGTCGGGCTGGCCGGGCAGTGGCAGCGCGTGCCGCTGCGCTGGCTGGGCACGGCCGACCTGCCGATGGTGGCGCGGCTGGCCGACGGCGGCGCGATCGTGATCGAGGCGGTGGGCGATGACGGCCTGCTGACCATCCGCGATGCCGCCGGGCCGAAACGCCTGGCGCCGCACGCGCTGCAACCGCTGGTGCGCGACGATCTGCTGGCCTGCGGCGCGCTGGACCCCGAAAACGGCGCGACCGACGAGCAGGATCGCGAGCTGATCGCGCGCAACCCGCGCCTGTGGCTGCTGGGCGCCTATCTGGGCGAGAAGCGGCGGCTGGCGCAGATGGTGGCGGCATCGCTGCTACTGAACCTGTGCGCGCTGGCGGTGCCGCTGTACATGCGCGCGATCTATGACCGGGTGGTGCCCAACCTGGCGGTGGAATCGCTGTGGGCGCTGTCGCTGGGCATGGTGATCGCGCTGGTGTTCGAGATGATGCTGAAGCGCGTGAAATCGGGCTTCGTCGATGGCGTCGGCCTGCGGGTGGGGCAGGCGGTGCAACACCGGGCGATCCATGCGGTGCTGGACGCGCGTGGCGGCGGCGCGGCCGAGACACCCGGCGCGATGATGACCGCGCTGCGCGATGTGGAGCAGCTTGCCCTGCTGGCGCCCCAGGCGATCGCCACGTTCTGCGTGGACCTGCCATGCTTCCTGGCCTTTGCCGGGGTGATCGCGATGATTGCCGGCTGGGCGATGGTGGCGCCGCTGCTGGGCGGGGTGGCGCTGCTGGCGGTGGGCTTCGTGACCAATTATGCGCTTAAGCACGCCAGCCGCCGCGTCTCGCGGCTGATGCAGGCGCGCGCCAACGTGATCTTCGAGATTGCCGAGGGGCGCCAGACGATCAAGGCCAACCTGGCCGAAGGGCGGTTCCTGTCGCGCTGGGACGTGCTGGCCGACCATATCGGCACCGGCGGACGCGACACCCGGCACTGGGCCGAGATTCCGGCGGTGGCATCGGGCTTCATCGTGCAGATGGTGACGGTGCTGGTGGTGGTGATTGGCGTGCTGCAGATCAAGGCCGGGGTGATGACCAGCGGCGCGCTGATTGCCGCCGTCATGCTGTCGGGCCGGGCGATGGGGCCGATCTCCAGCGTGATCGCCACGCTGGCGCGGCTGTACCAGAGCCAGTCGCAACTGAACGGGCTGGCGGCGATCCTGCAGGCCCCGCCCGAACGGCGGCTGAGCGATCCGGCGATTGCCGCCGTGCCGATCAAGGGCCGCATCTGCGCCGAGCGGCTGTCGCACCGTTTCGACGGCACCGGCGAGGCCGCGCTGCACGAGGTTTCGTTCACGATCGAGCCGGGCGAGCGCGTCGCGCTGATCGGCAAGTCCGGCTCGGGCAAATCGACGCTGCTGCGCCTTCTGGCCGGGCTGGTGCCGAAGCAGTCCGGCGCGCTGACCGTGGACGGCCATGCCATCGAGCATTTCGCCGCCGCGCAACTGCGCCAGAACCTGGTGCTGGCGGCGCAGGACGCGACCCTGTTCGACGCCAGCATCTGGGACAACCTGCTGCTGGGGATGCACGAGCCCGAGGCCGGAATCGTCGAGCAGGCGATTTCCCGATCGGGGCTGGACAGCTTCGTGGCGCGCACCGTCGATGGCTACATGCGCAAGGTGGGGCCGCGCGGATCGGCGCTTTCGGGCGGGCAGCGCCAGGCGCTGGTGCTGGCCCGCGCACTGCTGCGCGACCCACGTGTATTGCTGCTGGACGAGCCGACCGCGGCGATGGACGTGACCAGCGAACAGGCGGTGATCGCAGGGCTGCGCCAGTCCGCCGAAGGCCGCACGCTGATCGTTTCCACGCACCGGCTGGCGCTGCTGGACGTGGTGGACCGGGTGATCTGGCTGGATGGCGGCCGCGTGGTGGCCGACCGGCCGAAGGGCGATGTGCTGGCGATGCTGCGCGGCGGCAAGCCCGTCAGCGCCGTGGCCTGAGGAGAGCACGATGGCAGGCGCATCGGCAGACGGCGAAGTGAACCACTGGCCCGCGTTCGTGGACGTGCTGACCACCGTCATCATGGTGGTGACGTTCATGCTGGTCATCATGAGCGCGGCAGTGATGATGCTGTCGCAGCGGGCCATCAAGCGGGCCGAACAGCAATACATGGCGCGGCAGGCAGCCGATCCGGCCGCGAAGGCGAAGCGCCCCGCTGCCCCGGGCGGCGTTTCGCAGCTTGGCGACGTGGTGAAGGCCGCCGCGCCGATCGCCGGCAGCGAGCCGGTCAGCATCCTGACCCGCGAGACGAAGGACACCCTGGCGATCCGGGTGAAGTCGGTCGAGGCCGCCGAGAACACCAAAGGCGTCGAGGTGAGCACGTCGGACACGCTGCTGAAGGTGGCGTTCGAGCCTGACGCGATGCGCTATGACGAGGACAACCAGTCCAGGGTGCTGGCGTTCCTGAAAGGCAAGGCCGCGCCCGGCGTCACATATGAAGTGTGGTCGTTCGTGCCGCAGACCGGTTCGATCTCGGAAGCGCAGCGGCTGGCGTTCTATCGCGCCGCTGTCACCCGCAACCTGCTGATCAGGGCCGGCATCGCGCCCGGCACCATCCTTACCCAGATTCGCATCACCGATCCCCGCGCGCCCGACGGCCACATGGTCCGCGTCGTGGTCAAGCCCTGATCGAGCCGGAGGCCAGCGCGCCATGGAAAAGAAGATAAGGACCGAACTGCTGAAGATGACCGGCATCATGCTGGTCCTGGGCGGGCTCGGCATCTATGCGCACGAATTCGTCATCGCCGGCATCATGGCGAAAGTGGCGCTGAACTCGTCGATCTTCGCGATCTTCGGGGTGGCGGCGGCGCTGGCGTTCAAGGCCGTGCTGGCGCTGAAGAACGAGGTTGTGGCGCTGAAGGCGCTTCAGGTGGACTATGGCCAGAAGCACCTGCGCGAGAGCGATCCCTACGACAAGCCGGCGGTGGTGTTCCACCAGCCCGAACTGCTGGGCCAGGGCTATCGCCTGATCACCGAGGAGCTGGCCCGGCAGGACGATCTGCAACTGTCCAGTTCGGACGTGCAGACGCTGCTGCACGACGTCGATGCGCGCATCAACGATCGCAAGTCGACGATCCTGTACTTTTCGGGCCTGATGGTGTTCTTGGGGCTGCTGGGCGCGTTCATGGGGCTGATGAAGACCGTCCACGCGGTCTCGGACCTGATCGGCGCGATGGACATCTCGGGGAATGCCGGGGCCGATGGGTTCGGCAAGATGATCGAGGGCATGAAGGCCCCGCTGGCGGGCATGTCGGTGGGGTTCTCGTCCTCGCTGTTCGGGCTGATGACGTCGATGGTGCTGGGCGCGCTGGAGCGCTGCATGACCAGCGCGCTAAAATCGCTGCGCAACGAGTTCGAGCACTGGCTGAGCCACGTCACCGCGCTGGACGGCGGCCAGGCCGAAAACACCGGGCATGGCGGCGGCACCGGCGAACTGGCGGCGGTGCGGCGGGCGCTGGAAGGCGGCGCCGGGCACTTGCGCGAGATGCGCGCGACAATGGAGGCCGGCGAGCGCCACACCGCGCGGCTGAGCGCCGGGCTGGACGGGCTGAACCGGGCGACGACCCGGCTGGCCGACACCGTGCTGGCGATGACCGACCCCGCCGAACTGCTGCGCCCGGTGACCGAGACGATGACCGAGCTGGGCCGCAACCAGATCGCCCTGCTGGGGCAGATTCGCGGGCTGCATGTCGAAGCCCAGGCGGATCGCGCGCAGATGCGGGCGATGCTGGCGGCGATGGATGCGCGCATCGCCCGCAGCGAAGCGCTGGACGGGCAGGAACTGCACCGCCAGATCGAACGCCTTGTCGCGTTGCAAACCGAGCTGGCCGAACGCGAGCCCGCGCCGGTGATCGTGGCGGTATCGCGCGGACGGATCGCCACCAGTCCGCGCATTCCGCGCCTGTTCCGGGCGCTGCTGGGCTGGTTGCGCGTGATTCAGGGCGATCCGGCGGCGGCACGGCGCGAGGCGCGACGGCTGCGATGCGAGGTGCGCGCGGCGCTGGGCGGCTATCGCCGGGCGCTGCGCCGTCAGGATGGCACGATCAGCGCGCGGTTCGACCGCATCGAGGCGGAGGGGCGGGCCGGGCGCGACATCCTGGTGCGGCTGGAACAGGACGCCGCCGCGCGCGCGGCACAACGGGCGCTGCTGGCGGAGCGTCCGAACGACGATCCCGCCGCCGGCGCGTTCCGCGATGCGCGCATGGCGATGGACCTGCTGCAACGGCGGCTGAACGCCGACGTCGAACCGGCAACCGACGGCGATGCCGCCGTCACGCCGCGTGACGCCCCGCCCCGCCGCCACGGCAGCCCGCATTCCTGACCCCGCGAATTCCCGATCTCACGGAGGAACCCGCCATGCCGTTCAAGCTTCCCCGCCTGCTGCGCCGCACGCCGGCATTCTCGCGCAACGCCGTGCGCCATGCCACGCTGATCGACTGCGAGCTGCTGCTGACCGACAGCGGCGTCGGCTATCCCGGACGGTTGATCGACATTTCGACCGGCGGCGCGATGTTCCGCCCGCGCCTGGCCTATCTGCTGAACCGCCGGGGCACGCCGGCGCGGCTGGTGATCGATGCGCTGGGCATCGATGCGCACATCGTCGCCACCACGCCCGCCGGGTTCGGCCTGCGCTTCGATGCGCCGCTGGACGACGGGGCGATGCGTAGCCTGGTGGTTAACCCCTCGCGCGCCGCCACCGCCTGAACCGCCGCGACCGACCTGGGTATATACACCATCAGATCAAATACTTGTGTGAATATCCGGATGGAACCGCCAGCCTCCACTTAACCGCGAGCGTTTACCATTGCTGCCAAGGGTAATTGCTATCGGAGGCAGAAATGAACAGCGGCGCAAGCAGCGGAAGGCGGACCATCGCGCGGCGATTGGCAGGTTCGGTGGCGGGATTGGCGCTGCTGGCCGGCCCGGCGACCGGTGCGGCACCGGCCCCCGGCGGCAAGCTCTATGGCCCCACCGAGACGGGCACCCCGCTGGCGGCGCTGGCGACGGGAACCGAATTGCCGGCACTGCCCGATCGCGAGCCGCAATCTCACCCCGGTGCCGACACCGACAGCGAGGATGGCGACGATGGCGACGGCCCGGCCAACCCCGCGACGCCGCCCGAAGGCGCGGTCGAATCGCTGCGCGACGCGATCGTGGCGGCGCTGAAGGACAACCCCGAAATCCAGATCGCCCTGGCCCAGCAGGACGACGCGCATTATGCCGTGGCCGAGGCGCGCGCGGCCCTGCTGCCGCACCTCGACCTGTCGTTCGGCTATGGCGAGGAATTCGCGCGCTCGGGCACGCAGGCGCCAACCTGGCGGCAGCGGCTGGAGGCGACCGCCACGGTCAACCAGAACCTGTGGGATTTCGGCGTCACCGCCAACGACATCCGCCGCGCGCGCGCGTCGTACCGCAGCGCGCAATGGGCCACGCGTGAGCGTATCGAGGGCATCACCTATGACATCGCCACCGCCTATCTGGGCGTGCTGCAACAGCAGAAGCTGGTGGACCTGACCGCCGGCGAGATCGAGGTGACCGGCAAGATCCGGCGCATGGTGACCGTGCAGAAGGACCTGGGCCTGACCACCGCCGCCGACATCAGCCGGGCAAAGACGCGGATCGAATCGCTGCAATCGCAATTGCTGGACCGCAGGAGCGCGCTGCAGCAGGCCCGCAACGCCTATCGCCGGCTGACCGACCACCTGCCCGGAATCGTCGTGGCGCTGCCCGGCGCCGACAAGGCCCTGCCCGCCAGTGCCGACGATGCGGTGGCGATGATCGACGAGCACAACCCCGGCATGGCGCAGGGGGTGGAGGATCGCCGCAGCCTGGCCCGCCAGTACGACAGCCAGAAGGGCAACTTCTTCCCCCGGCTGGGCATCGTCCTGCAGGGCAATCACAAGTACGACGTGCAGGGCAGGACCGGCATGGCCAACGATGCCCGCGCGATGGTGACGGTCAACTATGCCCTGTTCAACGGCGGCAGCGACATGGCCCTGCGCCGCCGCATCGGCGCGCGCATCCGCCAGGCCGATTACGAGCTGGACCGCCGCCGCCGCAAGGTGGCGCAGGACATCCGCAGCGATTTTGACGCGTTGCAGGCGGCACGGCAGAAAATTGCCACGATCACCGCCGAAATCGACGCCGCGCAGCGCGTGGCGGACCTCTATCGGCAGCAGTTCCGCGAGGGCAAACGCACGGTGTTCGACCTGCTGGACAGCGAACAGAACCTGTTCGCCGCGCGTTCGAACGAGATCACCAACCGCATCGCCCTGAACGGCGCCGAATACCGCGTGTTGCAGAACCTGGGCGGGCTGTTCGACCTGGTCAGCCAGGGCGAACCGCTGCCGCCCATCGCCACGCCGGTGTCGGAGCTGAACGCCGCGCGCGAGCGGCACAAGGCGACCGCGAAACCGGACAGCACAGGGCACGACGGAGCGCCGGCAAACCCGCGCGTGAATGGCGCCCGGGTGGCCAACCGCAAATGACCGCAACCGCCCGCACCCCCCGCATGACGCAGACTGGACGCTGACATGGTCAAGATCGCACGCCCGAAGGCCGCAAAGGCGGACAAGGCCACCGGCAGGGTGAAACTGGCGGACGACGGCGCCCCCGGCGAAGGCCACGGACAGGACGCCCCGTCGGGCGCGATGAAGATCGTCATGCTCGACGGGCAGGACAAGGCCCGGCTCGACATTCCCTATGCGCCGTTCAAGGCCGAAGTGATCGATGTCGATGTGGTGCTGGTGTTCAAGGACGGCAGCCGCGTGATCGTGCCCGGGATGGCGCTGGCCCAGTTCTCGGGCAAGAAACCGATCATTGCGTTTATCGACAAGGAATTCGCGGCCGACGAAATCGTCGCCTCGGTGGGCGAGATCAAGGTTCATGACGGCACGATGGCGCTGAACCTGTCGTCGTCCGACACGGCCGCGGCGGGCGATGCACAGGCCAAGGGCAGGGAAACTCCACCCGGCGATGCCGTGCAGCCCGGCGATTCCGCGCAAGAGCAGGCCGACGCTGCCGCGCAGGAACAGGACCGGCAGAAGTCCGACAACGCCAGCCGGGCGCTGACCGAGAAGATCAGCAAGACCACGGTTGCATCCAGCGCGCCCGCGCAGGTCAACCCGGCGCCGGCGACCACCCCGTCGCCCGAAGCCACGCTGGGCGCGGCGGGGATCGGCAAGCTGGTGCCCGAGCTGAAGTATACGCTGCTGAACGTCGAGGGCAGCCACACCACCACGCAGAACGGCACCACGGTGATCACCGGATCGACCGGCGGGCCGAACTCGTCGCACGATGCAACCTATGCCGGGCAGTCGGCGAAGGAGACATTGACCGGAACCGCCAGCTCCGACGTGATCTGGGCCGACAACCCGGTGCAGGCGCCGGCGGGCACCAGCCTGCGCGCGCTGGACGTGGTGGCGATGGTGCCGGCCGGGAACCTGACGCTGAAGGAAATCCTGATCCCGTCGCTGCCGGCGGGCTATGCCATCGCCAACGCCACGCTGACCGCGAAAGGCTGGCTGGTCTCGGCCGAGCAGGCCGACATCGTCAAACTGGCCACCACCGTCGATGCCTCGGGCAAGACGGTGCCGGTGCCGGCGGGCGAATCGATGTTCAGCTTCCACCTGCAACTGACTTACGTCGTGCCGACGCCGGGGGCGGCGAACAATGCCTCGGGCTTCCAGGACGAATTCTACCTGCCGGTGCAGTTGGGCCTGTCATCGGATGGCACCACCTCGACATTCGCCACGGAAGTTTCCAGCCATTTCGGCATCCGGCTGGTCGGCAGCGATGCCGACATGACCGTCCACGATACGGTGACCGGCGATCCGATTTATGTGCTCTTCTCGAACCCGCCGGGGACGATCATCAACGCCGGCGACGGCGACGACACCGTTCACGCCGGGGCTGGCGCCGACCAGATCGACGGCGGCAGCGGCACCGACGTGGTGGTCTATGACCTGTCGAGCCAGGGCGTCACGGTCAATCTGGCCACCGGCAAGGGCAGCGGCGGTTTTGCCGAAGGCGATAGCTACACCAACGTCGAGGGCGTGACCGGCTCGAAATTTGCCGACACGCTGATCGGCGACGACCACGACAACCGGTTCGACGGCGGCGCGGGGGCGGACACCATTGATGGCGGCGCGGGCTTCGACACGGTGGATTACAGCACGGCCCTGGCCGGCGACACCGTGCCCGGCGGCACCGACGTCGGCACCCGCAAGGGCGTGGAGATCCACCTCGACGGCAGCGCCAGCCACGGCGGCGAGGCCGAGGGCGACGTGCTGACCAGCATCGAGCACGTGATCGCCACCGACCATGCCGACACGCTGGTCGGCGGCAGCGCCGCCGAGAAGCTGGAAGGCATGGGCGGCAACGATCGGCTGATCGGCGGCGGCGGCGCCGACACGCTGGTGGGCGGCGACGGCATCGACACCGCCGACTATTCAGGATCGGCGGCGGGTGTCACCGTCCATCTCGACGGCACGGCGGGCCGGGGTGGCGATGCCGAGGGCGATGTGCTGTCGGGCATCGAAGTGCTGATCGGCTCGGCCCATGACGACACGCTGGTCGGCGACGGGGGCGACAACACCCTGGTCGGCGGCGCCGGGGCAGACCATATCGACGGCGGCGACGGCATCGACGCGGTGGACTTCACGGGCGCCAGCGCCGGCGTCGAGGTGTTCCTTGACGGCCGCACCAGCCACGGCGGCGACGCCGAGGGCGACACGTACGCGAATATCGAGAAGCTGACCGGCACGGCCTTTGACGACCACCTGGTCGGCGCGGCAGGCAGCGAGACGTTGACCGGGAGTCTTGGCAACGACACGCTGGAAGGCGGCGCCGGCGCCGACGTGCTGGACGGCGGCGACGGCTTCGACATTGCCTCCTATGCCTCGGCGGCGGCGGGGGTGACGGTATCGCTGGACGGCAGCGTGCAGACCGGCGACGCGCTGGGCGACCGCTTCGTCAGCATCGAGGGGCTGGAAGGATCGGCCTACGCCGACAGCCTGATCGGCGGCGCGGGCAACGACCTGCTGGTCGGCGGCGCGGGCGACGATACGCTGGCCGGCGGCGCCGGGGCGGACACCATCGACGGTGGCGACGGCTTCGACACGGTGGACTATTCGGCCTCGACCGAAGCGGTGAACCTCCATCTCGACGGCACGGTTTCCTCGGGCGGCGACGCGCGCGGCGATGTGATCACCAACGTCGAGAACGCGACCGGCTCGCGCTTCGACGATACGCTGGTCGGGTCGGCCGGGAACGACAGCCTCGATGGCGGCGCCGGCAACGACACCATCATCGGCGGCGCCGGGGCCGATACGCTGGTCGGCGGAACCGGCACCGACCTGGCCGACTATCGCGATTCGGCGGCGGGCGTGACCGTGGCGCTGGATGGCACCGCCGGACAGGGCGGCGACGCCGAAGGCGATGTGCTGTCGGGCATCGAGAACCTGACCGGTTCGGCGCATGACGATCGATTGACCGGCGACGGCGGCGCCAACCTGATCGACGGCGGGCTGGGCGACGACACGCTGGTGGGCGGCAACGGGGCCGATACGCTGGTAGGCGGCGGCGGCTTCGACACCGCCGACTATACGGCGGCGCAGGCGGCGGTGACGGTGCGGCTGGACGGCGGCCTGTCATCGGGCGACGTGGCCGAAGGCGACGTGCTGCGCGGCATCGAGCATGTCATCGGCGGCGCCTATGCCGACCAGCTCATCGGCGATTCGGCCGCGAACCTGCTGGAAGGCGGCGCCGGCGACGATACCCTGCGCGGCGGCCTTGGCGCCGACACGCTGGTGGGCGGCGACGGCAGCGACACCGCCGACTATGGCGACTCGCAACTGGCGGTCAGCGTCAGCCTGGCCGCCAACGCGGCCAGCGGCGGCACGGCTGCCGGCGACAGCTTCGTCGGCATCGAGAACCTGCGTGGCTCCGACTTTAACGACAGCCTGACGGGCGACAGCGGCGCCAACCTGCTGGACGGCGGCTTCGGCAACGACACGCTGGCCGGTGGCGCCGGGGCGGACACGCTGGCCGGCGGTGGTGGCAACGACGTCGCCGACTATTCGGGCTCGGCGGCGGGCGTGACGGTGAACCTGGCGCTGGGCACGGCGCAGGGCGGCGACGCCGAAGGTGACGTGCTACAATCTATCGAAGGCGTGATCGGATCGGCGCAGGCCGACAGCCTGACCGGCGATTCCGGCAACAACCAACTTTCGGGCGGCGCCGGCGACGATACGCTGTCCGGCGGCGCGGGCGCCGACACGCTCGATGGCGGCGCGGGCATCGACACGGCGGACTATTCCGGCTCGACCTCGGCCGTGACGATCGCGCTGGACGGCACCGCCGGCAACGGCGGCGACGCCGAGGGCGACGTGCTGACCGGCATCGAGCGGCTGGCCGGTTCGGCATTCGCCGACCGGCTGGGCGGCGGCGCCGGCAACGAGACGATTCTGGGCGGTGCGGGCGACGACACCCTGTCGGGCGGCGCGGGGGCGGACAGCCTCGACGGCGGCAGCGGCTTCGATATCGCCGATTATGCCGCTTCGACCGCCGCGATCGATGCCGGCCTCGATGGTCGCGCCAATCATGGCGGCGATGCCGAAGGCGACGTGCTGACCGGCATCGAGGGCATTTCGGGCAGCGGCTTCGGCGATCGACTGCACGGCGCCGGCGATGGCGAACTGCTGCGCGGCATGGCCGGGGACGACACCCTCTACGGCTCGGGCGGGGCCGACACGCTGGACGGCGGCGCCGGGTTCGACACCGCCGACTATTCGGCATCGGCGGCAGCGGTGGCGGTGGACTTGCGCACCGGCACCGGCAGCGGCGGCGATGCCCAGGGCGATGTGCTGACCGGCATCGAGCGCGTGATCGGATCGGACTTTGCCGATCTGCTGACGGGCGGCACCGGCAACGACGCGCTTTCGGGCGGTGCGGGTGACGACACGCTGATCGGCGGCGCCGGTGCGGATACGCTGGACGGCGGCAGCGGTTTCAACACGGTGGACTATTCACAGTCGGGCGACGGGATCACGCTGGCGCTGGACGGCACCGCGGGCCGCGGCGGCGATGCCGAGGGCGACCGCGTGACCGGCGTCAGCCACGTGATCGGCTCGCTCTACGACGACCGTCTGACCGGTTCGGCTACCGGCGACCTGCTGGAAGGCGGCGCGGGTGACGACACCTTGCGCGGCATGGCGGGCGACGACACACTGGTGGGCGGTTCGGGCAACGACCGGCTGGACGGCGGCGACGGCGCGGACCAGCTTTCCGGCGGGGTGGGCGACGACACGCTGGTGGGCGGCGCCGGGGCCGACACGCTGGTGGGTGGGTCGGGCATCGATACGGCGGACTATTCGGCATCGTCGGCGGCGGTGATCGTCGCGCTCGACGGGTCGCTCGGCCACGGCGGCGATGCCGAAGGCGACCAGCTTTCGGGCATCGAGCGGCTGGCCGGTTCGGCGTTTGCCGACAGCCTGACCGGCGCGGGCGGCAACGACCTGCTGAGCGGCGGCGGCGGCAACGACACCGTGACCGGCGCGGACGGCAGCGACACGCTGATCGGCGGCAGCGGCGACGACGTGCTGATCGGCGGCGCCGGGGCCGACCAACTCGACGGCGGCGACGGCTTCGACACCGCCGATTATTCGGCATCGGCCACCGGCATCGCGGTGCGGCTGGATGGACAGCCCGGCCAGGGCGGCGATGCCACCGGCGATGTGCTGACCGGCATCGAACACGTCATCGGCACCGGCCAGGACGACACGCTGGTCGGCGCGGCCGCCGCCGAATGGCTGCAGGGCGGCGGCGGCAACGACCTGCTGGCCGGCGGCGCCGGGGCGGATACGCTGGACGGCGGCGCGGGGATCGACACGGCGGACTATTCCACCTCCGCCGATGCGGTGGCGGTCGATCTGGCCAGCGGCACCGGCCACGGCGGCGATGCCGAGGGCGATCTGCTGTCCGGCATCGAACGGCTGGTCGGCTCGTCGGGCGACGACACGCTGGCCGGCAGCGCGGCAGGCGACACGATCGATGGCGGAGCCGGGGCGGACATGCTGTTCGGCCGCGAAGGCAACGATGCGCTGCACGGCGGCGACGGCAACGACACCATCGACGGCGGTGCCGGCGCCGACACCATCGACGGCGGCGCCGGGTTGGACACGGTGGACTATTCCACCTCGGGCGCGGCGGTCGCCGTGGGGCTGGACGGCAGCGCCGCGGTCGGCGGCGACGCCACCGGCGACGAGCTGATCAGCATCGAGAACCTGACCGGATCGGGCTTTGCCGACCGGCTGTGGGCGGGCAGCGCCGGGGCTACCATCCACGGCGGGGGCGGCGATGACACCATCAGCGGCGGCGGCGGCAACGATGTCCTGTTCGGCGACGACGGCAACGACACCATCAGCGGCGGCGCCGGGGCGGACGCGATCGACGGCGGCGGCGGAATCGATACGGTGGACTATTCGGGATCGCTGGCCGGGGTCACAGTCGCTGTGGACGGCAGCGTCAGCCACGGCGGCGAGGCCGAGGGCGACCAACTTACCTCGATCGAGCGGCTGATCGGCTCCAGCTTCGACGACAGCCTGACCGGCGGCGCCAGCGACGACACGCTGACCGGCGGCGCGGGCAACGACACGCTGTCGGGCGGCAGCGGCGACGATGCGCTGCTGGGCGGCGCGGGCGACGACGTGCTGCGCGGCGGCAGCGGGGCGGACACGCTGGCGGGCGGCGCCGGGATCGACACCGCCGACTATGCCGATGCGGCAGGCGGCGTGGCGGTGGCGCTGGACGGCAGCATCGGCACCGGCGGCGATGCCCGGGGCGATGTGCTGACCGGAATCGAGATCCTGCTCGGTTCGGCGCATGACGACGCGCTGGGCGGCGGCGACGGCACCGAGACCATCTTCGGCGGCGCCGGCAACGATACCCTGCTGGGCAGCGCCGGGGCCGATGTGCTGGACGGCGGCAGCGGGGCCGACATGGTCGATTATTCGGCATCGGCAGCGGGCGTGACCGTGGCTCTGGATGGCTCGACCGGCGTCGGCGGTGATGCCCAGGGCGACATTCTGATCGGCATCGAAGGCGTTACCGGATCATCGCTGGACGACCGGCTGAGCGGCGGCAGCGCGGCGGAAACGCTGGCGGGCGGTGCGGGCAACGATGTGCTGTCTGGCGGCGGTGGCGACGACACCCTGCTGGGTGGCAGCGGCAACGACACGCTGGACGGCGGCGCCGGGGCAGACCTGCTGGACGGCGGCGACGGTATCGATACCGTCGATTACGCCAGCTCGACCTCGGCGGTGCGCGTTTCGGTGGATGGCTCCATCAGCTCCGGCGGCGCCGCCGAAGGCGACCGGCTGGTGTCGATCGAGAACCTGATCGGCTCGGCATACGACGACGAACTGCGCGGCACCGCCGCTGGCGACCACCTGAGCGGCGGCGACGGCAACGACACCCTGGCCGGGCGCGCCGGGGCCGATACGCTGGATGGCGGCGCCGGGCTCGACACTGCCGACTATGCCGATGCGGCAGCGGGCGTCGCGGTCTCGCTGGCAACCAACAGCGGCACGGTGGGCGATGCGGCGGGTGACGTGCTGGTCTCGATCGAGCGGCTGGTTGGCTCTGCCCACGACGACACCCTTGCCGGCGGCAGCGGCAACGAGACACTCGCCGGCGGCGCGGGCGATGACCGCCTGATCGGCAGCGCCGGGGCCGACGTGCTGGACGGCGGCGACGGCTTCGACACCGTGGACTATGGCGCCTCCAGCGCGGGTATTGCGGTGCGGCTGGACGGCAGCGCATCGTCCGGCGGGCAGGCCGAGGGCGACACGCTGACCGGTATCGAGGCGGTGATCGGCACGAGCTTCGACGACACGCTGACCGGCGCATCCGCCGCCGAGGCGCTGCATGGCGGCGACGGCAACGACGTGCTGGCCGGCGGCGGCGGCGCCGACACCCTCGACGGCGGCGCGGGCATCGACACGGCGGACTATGGCGCGGCAACCGCAGCCGTCGCGCTCGATCTGGTCACCGGCGGCACCGTCGGCGACGCCGCCGGCGACAGTTTCCTGTCCATCGAGATCGTGCGCGGCTCGTCGTTCGACGACACGATTGCCGGCAGCGCCGGGGCGGATACGCTGCTGGGCGGCGCCGGCAACGACATGCTGGCCGGGGCCGGCGGCGCCGACCTGCTGCAGGGCGGCAGCGGCGACGATACACTGGCGGGTGGCGCCGGGGCGGACAGCCTGGACGGCGGCGCCGGGGATGACACCGCCGACTATTCCGCTTCGGCCGCCGGGGTGACGGTGGCGCTGGACGGATCGACCGGTGCCGGGGGCGACGCCCAGGGCGACGTGCTGACCAGCATCGAACGGCTGGTCGGGTCGGCCTTTGCCGATTCGCTTTCCGGCTCCAGCGCCAGGGATACGCTGGCGGGCGGCGCCGGCAACGACACCCTGTACGGGCTGGGTGGGGCCGACGTGCTACAGGGCGGCGACGGCAACGACCTGCTCGTCGGCGGGGCCGGTGGCGACGTGATCGACGGCGGCGCGGGATTCGACATTGCCAGCTATGCCGGTTCGCTCGCGGCGGTCGATGTCCGGCTGGACGGAACCGTCGGCAACGGCGGCGACGCGCAAGGCGACGTGCTGGCCAACGTCGAAGGGCTGATCGGCTCGGCTCTCGACGACACGCTGACGGGCGGGGCAAGTGCCGACAGCCTCGACGGCGGCGCCGGCGACGACATCCTGTCGGGCGCGGCCGGGGACGACACCCTGCTGGGCGGCACCGGCAACGACACCCTGATCGGCGGCAGCGGGGCCGACTCGCTTGATGGCGGCAGCGGCATCGACACCGCCGACTACAGCGCTTCGGGCGCGGCCATCGCGGTGGCGCTGGATGGCAGCGCCGGCGCGGGCGGCGATGCGGCGGGCGACACGCTGGCACAGATCGAGGTTCTGGTCGGATCGGCCTTCAACGACACGCTGGGCGGCGGCACTGGCGCGGAAACGCTGCGCGGCGGCGCCGGCGACGACGTGCTGCGCTCAAGCCAGGGCGCCGACCTGCTGGACGGCGGCACCGGTCTCGACACGGCGGACTACAGCGGCTCGGGCGGCGGCGTCACCGTCTACCTCGACGGGCGGCTGGGCAGCGGCGGCGATGCGGCGGGCGACCAGCTCGTCGCCATCGAGCGCGTGACCGGTTCGGGCTTCAACGACACGCTTGTGGGCTCCGGCACCGCCGATACGCTGGACGGCGGCGCGGGCGATGACCGGATCGACGGCGGCGACGGCAACGACAGCCTGCTGGGCGGGGCCGGCAACGACACGTTTCTGGGCGGTGACGGCGCCGATACCATCGACGGCGGCAGCGGCATCAACACGCTGGATTACAGCGGTTCCACCTCGGCGGTCAGCATCGTGCTGGATGGCACGGCGGGCAGCGGCGGCCAGGCCGAGGGCGACCGGGCGACCAACATCCAGGTGCTGGCGGGTTCCGACCACGACGACCGGCTGGGCGGCGGCAGCGGCGCGGAAACATTGAGCGGCGGCGCCGGCGACGATACCCTGCTGGGCAGCGCCGGGGCCGATCGACTGGTGGGTGGCGACGGCATCGACACCGCCGACTACAGCGCCTCGGGCGCGGCGGTGGCGATCGCCATCGACGGCAGCATCGGCCACGGCGGCGATGCCGAGGGCGATACGCTGTCAGGCATCGAACGGCTGGTCGGATCGGCGTTTGCCGACCGACTGGGCGGCGACAGCGGCAGCGAGGTGCTGGACGGTGGCGCCGGCGACGACACCCTGCTGGGCAGCATCGGCGCCGACACGCTGATTGGCGGCAGCGGTTTCGACACCGTGGACTATTCCGCGTCCGCAGCCGGTGTCACGATCGCGCTCGACGGCTCGACCGGGGCCAGCGGCGATGCCGCCGGTGACCGGCTGACCGGGATCGAGGCGATCATCGGTTCGGCCCATGACGACGCGCTGACCGGCAGCGGCGGCGACGACAGTCTGGCCGGCGGCGCGGGCGCGGATACGCTGGTGGGTGGCGCCGGCGCCGATACCCTGCTGGGTGGGGCCGACAACGACCTGCTGGTCGGCGGCGGCGGCGCGGACAGCCTCGATGGCGGCGCCGGGTTCGACCATGCCGACTACAGCGGTTCGGCGGCGGCCGTCACGGTCGATCTGGGCACTGGCACCGGTCACGGCGGCGATGCCGAGGGCGACACGCTGGCCGGCATCGAATGGCTGTCCGGCTCGGCGCTGGGCGATACGCTGACCGGCAGCGCCGGCAATGACCGGCTGGAGGGCCTGGCCGGCAATGACCTGCTGACCGGCGGCGCCGGCAACGACACGCTGCAGGGTGGCGACGGCAGCGACACGCTGGCCGGCGGCGCGGGCGCGGACCTGATCGACGGCGGCGCCGGGATCGACACCGCCGACTACACCGCCTCGGCGGCGGGCGTGCAGGTCACACTCGACGGCTCGACCGCTTCGGGCGGCGATGCGGCCGGCGACGTGCTGACCGGAATCGAGCGCGTGCTGGGATCGGCCTTCGCCGACATCCTCACCGGCGTATCGGGTGCCGAGACGCTGGACGGCGGCGCGGGCAACGACTCGCTCTATGGCGGCGGCGGCCCGGACCAACTGCTGGGCGGCGCCGGCGACGATTTCCTGCAGGGCGGCTCGGGTGCCGACATCCTCGACGGCGGCGCCGGCAACGACACCGCCGACTATGCCGGGTCATCCGGCGCGGTAACGATCGACCTTGCCACCGGGACCGGCCACGGCGGCGACGCCGAAGGCGACACGCTGATCAGCATCGAACACGTGATCGGCTCTGCGGGCGACGACAGCCTGACCGGCGGCACCGGCAACGACAGCCTGGACGGCGGCGCCGGCAACGACACCGTAACCGGCGGCGCGGGCGACGATGTGCTGCAAGGCCAGGGCGGCGACGATTCGCTGATCGGCGGCGCGGGCGCGGACACCATCGACGGCGGCAGCGGCTTCGACACCGTTTCCTATGCCGGGTCCGCCGCCGGGGTCACGGCCTGGCTGGACGGCACCACCGGCAGCGGCGGCGACGCGGCAGGCGACGTGCTGGCGAATGTCGAACACCTGATCGGCTCGGCCTTTGCCGACAGGCTGGGCGGCGCGGCGGGCGCGGACAGCCTCGAAGGCGGCGCCGGCGACGACACGCTGGTGGGCAGCACCGGCGCCGACACGCTGGACGGTGGCGCCGGCATCGACACCGTCGATTATTCCGGTTCGGCCAGCGCGGTCGGGGTCCGCACCGACGGTTCGATCTCCAGCGGCGGACAGGCCGCCGGCGACATGCTGACCAGCATCGAACACGTGATCGGTTCGGTCGGCAACGACACCATCATCGGCTCGACCGCGGACGAGACCTTCGAAGGCGGCGCCGGCAACGACCGGCTGGAAGGCGGCGGCGGCGCCGATACCCTGCTGGGCGGCGACGGCAGCGACACGCTGGTCGGCGGCAGCGGTGCCGATCGCCTGGACGGCGGCGCCGGCAGCGACACCGCCACTTACGCGGACTCGGGCCAGGGCGTGAACGTCGGCCTGGACGGCGGCGCCAACAGCGGCGGCGACGCGGCGGGCGATACCCTGGTCGCCATCGAGCAGATCGTCGGCTCCGCCTTTGCCGATACCCTGCGCGGCGGCAGCGGCGCCGAAACGCTGGACGGCGGCGACGGCAACGACAGCCTGACCGGATCGCTGGGCGCGGACACGCTGATCGGCGGCGCGGGCCTCGACACGCTGGACTATTCCGCGTCGAATGCCGGGGTCATCGCCGGTCTGGACGGATCGACCGGCAGCGGCGGCTATGCCGAAGGCGACCACATCAGCGGCATCGAGCGTCTGATCGGATCGACTTTCGCGGATACGCTGACCGGCGGCAGCGGCGACGACACGCTGGACGGCAATGCCGGTGACGACCGCCTGCTGGGTGGCAGCGGCAACGATTCGCTGACCGGCGGCGCGGGCAACGACACGCTGGTGGGCGGCAGCGGCGCCGATGTGCTCGACGGCGGCGCCGGCATCGACACTGCCGACTATTCGGCATCGGTGCTGGCGGTGCAGGTCAACCTGCGCGGGCTGGCCAGCTCGGGCGGCGATGCCGAGGGCGACCTGCTGACCGGGATCGAACGCGTGATCGGTTCGGCCAATGCCGACACGTTCCTGGCGGGCAGCACCGGCGACACGCTGTCGGGCGGCGCCGGCAACGACACGATGATCGCCGGCAGCGGCGCCGATGCGTTCGACGGCGGCGCCGGCATCGACACCGCCGACTATTCGGGCGCAACCGGCGCGGTGGCGATTGCGCTGGACGGCGCGGTCGGCAGCGGTGCCGAAGCGGCGGGCGACACCCTGACCGCGGTCGAGCAACTGATCGGCTCGGACTATGCCGACACGCTGGGCGGCGCGGCAGGCGACAACCTGATCGACGGCGGCGCCGGCAACGATTCCATTTCCGGCGGCGCCGGCAACGACACGCTGCGCGGCGGCGCCGGCGACGACACGCTGGTGGGCGGGGCCGGAGCCGACAGCATCGACGGCGGCAGCGGCTACGATACCGCCGACTATTCCGCATCGGCGGCCGGGGTCTCGGTCTGGCTGGACGGCACCGCCGGATCGGGCGGCGACGCCCAGGGCGACGTGCTGAGCGGCATCGAGCATCTGGTCGGCAGCGCGTTTTCGGACGCCTTGCGCGGCAGCAGTGCCAGCGAGACGTTCGACGCCGGGGCCGGCGACGACCTTGTCGAAGGCGGCGGCGGCAATGACGTGCTGCACGGCGGCGACGGCAACGACACGCTGGTGGGCGGCAGCGGTGCCGATACGCTGGACGGCGGCGCCGGCATCGATACCGCCGACTATTCCGGCTCGCTGGCCGGCGTGATCGTGGCGATGGACGGTTCCACCAGCCACGGCGGCGATGCCGAGGGCGATGTGCTGACCGGCATCGAGGTGGTGATCGGCTCCAGCCTGGCCGACGCGATCGCGGGGTCGGCCAATGCCGACAGCGTGGTCGGCGGCGCGGGCGACGACACCTTCACCGGCAGCCTGGGGGCCGATACCCTGGTGGGCGGGGCGGGCTTCGACCTTGTGGACTATTCGCGCAGTGCCGCTGCGGTCAACGTCGCGCTGGATGGCACCGCCAGTTCCGGCGGTGATGCCGAGGGCGACGTGCTGTCCGGCATCGAGGCCGTGATCGGCTCGGCGGGGCACGACACCATCATCGGCAGCGCCGCCGCCGAACGACTGGACGGCGGCGCGGGCTACGACAGCCTTTCCGGCGGTGCGGGCAACGACACGCTGCTGGGCGGCCTGGGCAACGACACCCTCGCGGGCGGCAGCGGCGCCGACATCCTGGATGGCGGCGCGGGCTTCGATACCGTCACCTATACCACCGCCACCGCCGCGGTCGGCGTGCGCATGGACGGTCTGGCCGGCACCGCCGGCGAAGCCGCCGGCGATGTGCTGATCAGCATCGAGGCGGTGATGGGGTCGAACTACGACGATACCATCATCGGCAGCGCGCAGGGCGATCTGGTGGTGGCTTACGTCGGCAACGACCTGCTGCAGGGCCAGGGCGGCAACGACACGCTGGACGGCGGCGTCGGCAACGACACGCTCGATGGCGGCGCCGGCGCGGATTCGCTGATCGGCGGCACCGGCATCGACACGGCGGAATATTCGAATTCGAACGCCGCCGTCACCGTCTGGCTCGACGGCACCGCCGGAACCGGCGGCGATGCGGCGGGCGACGTGCTCTCGGGCATCGAGATCGTCAGGGGTTCGGCCTATGGCGACGCGCTGCACGGCGCGGCCGGTGCCGACACGCTGGACGGGCAGGCCGGCGACGACACGCTGTTCGGCAGCGCCGGCGCGGATTCGCTGATCGGCGGCGCCGGATTCGACACCGCCGACTATTCGGCATCAGCGGCAGCGGTCGCCATCAATCTTGCCAGCGGCAGCGGCAGCGGCGGCGATGCGGAGGGCGACGCGCTGTCCGGCATCGAGCGCGTGATCGGCTCGGCACAGGCCGACACATTGACCGGTTCGGCTGGTGCGGACCAGCTCGAAGGCGGCAGCGGCGCCGACCTGCTGACCGGTGCGGGCGGGGCCGACACGCTGCTGGGCGGCGCGGGCGACGATACGCTGGTCGGCGGCACCGGCGCCGACAGCCTTGACGGCGGCAGCGGCATCGACACCGCCGACTACAGCGGCTCGGGCGCGGGCGTCACCGTGTTCCTCGACGGCGTCAGCGAGGGCATCGGCGGCGAGGCCAGCGGCGATGTCGTCAGCAATGTCGAGCGGGTGCTGGGGAGCGCCTATGCCGACATGCTGGTGGGCACCGGCGGCAACGAGACGCTGGTGGGCGGCACCGGCAACGACACGCTGATCGGCGGCGGCGGGGCGGACAGCCTCGATGGCGGCGCCGGCATCGACGCGGTATCCTACGCCAATGCCGGCGCCGCCGTTGCGGTCAGCCTGGCCAGCGGCACCGGCACGGCCGGCGATGCGGCGGGCGACACGCTGAGCGGCATCGAGCAGGTGATCGGCTCCGACTACAACGACACGCTGGCGGGCGGCAGCACCGCCGACACGCTGAACGGCGGCCTGGGCAACGACCTGTTCCTCGCGGGCAGCGGCGCCGATTCGATCATCGGCGGCGGCGGCAACGATGCGGTCAGCTATGCGGCGGCGGGCGGTGGCGTAACGATAGCGCTGGACGGGTCCGCCGGCCTGGGCGACATCGCCGCCGGCGACCGGCTTTCGGGCATTGCCGTGCTGACCGGCTCGGCCTTTGCCGACGCGCTGACCGGCAGCTACACCGACGACACGCTGAGCGGCGGCGGCGGCGATGACACCCTGACCGGCGGCGATGGCGCCGACGCGCTTCACGGCGACTCCGGCAACGACCTGCTGCGCGGCGGCGCGGGCGCCGATACCCTGGACGGCGGCGCAGGGAACGACACGGTCACGTATGCCGATTCGGGCGCGGCAATCGCCATCGACCTGGGCGCGGGCACCGCCACCGGCGGCGACGCGCAGGGCGACGTGTTCATCGGCATCGAGACGTTCATCGGCTCGCGCGCGGGCGACGTGATGATCGCGGGCGCGGACGCGATCAGCTTCGACGGCAGCGACGGCAACGATTCGCTGGTCGGCGGCGCGGGCAATGACACATTGCTGGGTGGTGCGGGCGACGACACGCTGGTGGGGGGCGCCGGTGCCGACCTGCTCGACGGCGGGTCCGGCAACGACATGGTCGATTATTCGTCCAGCAGCGCCGCCGTGCATGTCCGCACCGCCGGCGTCTCGTCCGGAGGCGATGCCGAGGGCGACCGGTTGGCCGGCATCGAGACCATCCGGGGTTCCGCCTTTGACGACGTGTTCGAAGGCACTGCCGCCGACGAGACATTCGACGGCGGGGCGGGCAACGACACCTTCCTCGCCAGCGGCGGCGCCGATGTCTATCAGGGCGGCAGCGGCAGCGACGTGGTCGATTATTCGCAATCGGCCAGCAGCGGCATGACCATCTACATGGACGGCAGCTACGGCGTCGGCGGCGATGCCGCGCAGGATCGGCTGATCGGCATCGAGGAAGTCATCGGCTCGGCGCAGGACGACCGCATCTATGCCAACGACGCCGGATCGACCATCCTGGCGGGGGCCGGCAACGACCTGCTGGTCGGGGCAACCGGCGCCGACAGCCTGGCCGGCGGCGACGGCAACGACACCGTGCTTACCGGCCTTGGCGCCGATAGCGTCGATGGCGGCAACGGCTTCGACGTCGTCGATTACCGCGGTTCCACCGCCGCGATCGCGATTGCCAACGACGGCACCAGCGGCTCGGGCGGCTGGGCGCAGGGCGATGTGCTGGCGAATGTCGAGCAGATCGAGGGTTCGGCCTACGGCGACACGCTGCGCGGCGGGGCGGTGAACGGCACCGTGCTCGACGGCTGGGGCGGCAATGACAGCTTCGTCTCGCTGGGCGCGGCCGATACCATCGACGGCGGCACCGGCACCGACACCATCGATTATTCGGGTTCGGCGGCCGGGATCGTCCTGCACCTGGACGGCACCGCCAGCAGTGGCGGCGATGCCGCCGGCGACCGGATCAGCAACGTCGAACACGCGATCGGCTCGGCGTTCGCCGACGTGATCACCGGCACCGGTGCCGCTGAATGGCTGGAAGGCGGGGCGGGCAACGACACGCTGGTCGGCGGGCCGGGTGCCGATACGCTGGACGGCGGCGCGGGTTTCGACATCGCCGACTATTCGAACGCGGGCGGCGTGGTCGTGGCGATGGACGGCACCGCCGGCACCGCCGGCGACGCCAATGGCGACGTGCTGATCTCGATCGAGGAAGTGATCGGCTCGGCCCTGGCCGATTCGATCAGCGGCTCCGCCAATGCCGACGTGATACTGGCGGGCGGCGGCGGCGACTGGATTGGCGGCAGCCTGGGCGCCGATACCATCGACGGCGGCGCCGGCAACGACACCATCGATTATTCATCCGCCATCGGCGGCATCACGCTTGACCTGCTCGACCCCACCCACTCCACCGGTCTTGCCGCAGGCGACGTGCTCACCAACCTCGAAACCTTCATCCTCACCAGCTTCGACGATACGTTCATCGGATCGGCCAATGCCGAAAGCATCATCGGCGGCGCCGGCAACGACAGCCTGGCCGGCGGCGGCGGCGATGACAGCCTCGACGGCGGCACCGGCAACGACACGCTGGCCGGCGGCGCCGGCGCCGATACCCTGAACGGCGGCACCGGCATCGACACCGCCGACTACACGGCCAGCAACGCCGGCGTCAGCGTCGCGCTCGACAACCGCTTTCTGGCCACCGGCGGCGACGCGGCCGGCGATGTCTTCGTCGGCGGATCGATCGAGAACCTGATCGGCTCCGCGCTTGACGACCTGCTGTCGGGCACCGGCGCGGCCAACGCGATCGACGGCGGCGCCGGCAACGACACGCTGGAAGGCGGCGCCGGCGCCGATACGCTGAACGGCGGGTCCGGCTTCGACAGCGCCTCCTACGCGGCCGCGCTGGCCGCCGTGAATGCCAGCATGGCCACCCCCGCCGCCAACACCGGCGACGCGGCGGGTGACGTCTACATCGCGATCGAGGGCCTGATCGGCACCGGCTACGACGATACCCTGACCGGTGACGGCAGCGCCAACCTGCTCGACGGCAAGGACGGCAACGACCTGCTGAACGGCGGCGCCGGCGACGACACGCTGCTGGGTGGCAACGGCAACGACACGCTGGACGGCGGCGCCGGCGCCGACGCGCTCGACGGTGGCACCGGCGAGAACACCGCCACCTATATCGACGCCACCGCCGGCATCGCCGCCAGCCTTGCCACCGGCACCGGCACCGCCGGCGACGCCCTGGGCGACACCTTCGCCAACATCACCGATCTGACCGGCTCGAACTACGACGACACGCTGACCGGCGATGCCAACGACAACGTGCTGACCGGCCTCGACGGCAACGACATCCTCGACGGCGGCGCCGGCAACGACACGCTGCTGGGCGGCAACGGCAACGACACCTTCCTCGGCGGCAGCGGCGCCGATGCGATGGACGGTGGCGCCGGCAACAACACCGTCGACTATTCGGCCAGCCCCCTCGCCGTCATCGCCGACCTCACCCAGGGCATCGGCACCGGCGGCGACGCGCAAGGCGACAGCTACACCAGCATCGAGGCCCTGATCGGCAGCGCCTACAACGACCAGTTGATCGGCGACGGCCTCGCCAACACCCTCGCCGGCGGTGCCGGCAACGACACGCTGATCGGCAACGGCGGCAACGACGTGATCCTCGGCGGCCTCGGCGACGACGTGATCAGCGGCGGCGCGGGCGCCGACACGCTCGACGGCGGCGCCGGCAACAACACGCTGTACTGGGGCGCCAACTACCTGACCCCGTGGATCAGCAACGCCACCACCGGCATAACCATCGTCCTCGACGGCGCCACGGCCGGCATCGGGGGTGATGCCCAGGGCGACATCATCAGCAATTTCAGCAACATATACATGACCGACTATGCCGACAAGGTCACCGGCAGCGCCAACGCCGAGACGTTCTACGGCAGCCTCGGTGCCGACACCATCGACGGCGGCGCGGGCAACGACACCGTGGACTATTCGGTGGCCGCCACCGCCGCGATCAGCATCGGGCTCGACGGTGTCGCCGGCACCGGCGGCACGGCGGCCGGCGACAGGCTCACTAACGTCGAGGGGCTGATCGGCACCGCGTTCAACGACACCCTGTGGGGCAGCAGCGGCAACGATTATATCTACGGCGGCAACGGCAACGACACCCTCATCGGCGATGCCGGTGCCGACACGCTCGACGGCGGCCTGGGCAGCAACCAGGTGCAGTACTGGAAATCGACGTCCGGGGTGACCGTCAACCTGGCAACCGGCCTCGGCTCGGGCGGCGACGCCCAGGGCGACGTCCTGTATAACATCTCCAGCGTCAGCGGGTCGAACTACGACGACCTGCTGATCGCCGGCACGAATGGCGGCGGCCTTTATGGCAACAACGGCAACGACACGATGCGCTCCGGCGCTGGCGCCGACTACATCGTCGGCGGCGCCGGCATCGACACCGCCGACTATTCGTTGTCCACCGCGGGCATCACCATCTCCACCAACGGCAGCTACGGTTCGGGCGGCTATGCCAACTTCGATTCGCTGACCACGATCGAGATCGTCGTCGGCTCGGACTACAACGACAGCATTTCCGGCACCAGTTTCAACGAAACCTTCATCGGCGGGCTGGGCAACGACACCCTGATCGGCGGCGCCGGGGCCGACAGCCTCGACGGCGGCGCCGGGATCGACAGCACCTCCTACGCCGCCTCGTCGCTCGCCGTCACCGTCTACCTCGACGGCACCGCCGGCGTCGGCGGCGACGCCCAGGGCGACATCCTCACCAGCATCGAGGTCGTCACCGGCTCGGCCTATGACGACGTCATCACCGGCACCGCCGCCAACGAAACATTGATCGGCGGCGCCGGCAACGACACCCTGATCGGCGGCGCCGGGGCCGACAGCCTCGACGGCGGCCTCGGCACCGATATCGTCTCTTACGCCAGCTCGACGGCGGCGATCACCGCCAGCTTCGCCAGCGGCAGCCTCGTCATCACCGGCGGCGACGCCACCGGCGACGTGTTCACCGCCATCGAAGGCGTGATCGGCACCGCACTGGCCGATTCCATGACCGGCGGCACCGCTGCCGAATACTTCGACGGCGGCGCCGGCAACGATACCGTCAACGGCAGCGCCGGGGCGGATACCCTGATCGGCGGCGCCGGCACCGACACGTTGTCCTATGCCGCCTCGACCAGCGCGATCAACGTTTCGCTGAACACCACGCTGGCCGGCGCGGTCGCCGGCAGCGGTGGCGACGCGGCGGGCGACATCGTCGTCGGCTTCGAGGTGATCGTCGGCTCGAACTATGCCGATAACCTGACCGACCTCACCGCCGGAGCCACCAGCCTTGCGGGCGGCGGTGGCGACGATACCCTCGACGGCGGTGCCGGCAACGACACGCTCGACGGCGGCGCCGGCAACGATGTGCTGATCGGCGGCGCGGGGGCAGACAGCCTGATCGGCGGCGCGGGCATCGATTCGGCCAGCTATGCCAACTTCGTCGCCGGTATCACCGCCAGCCTTGCCAATACCGCGGTCAACACCGGCGACGCCATCGGCGACAGCTACAACGGCATCGAGGGGCTGATCGGCACCGCCTACGCCGACATGCTCTACGGCGATGCCGGCGCCAACACGCTGAACGGCGGCCTCGGCAACGACACGCTTGATGGCGGTGCCGGTGCCGACACGCTGACTGGCGGCGGCGGCACCGACACCGCCAGCTACGCCAGCGCCACGGCGGCGGTGACAGCCAACCTGGCCAACACCGCGCTCAACACCGGCGATGCCGCCGGCGATGTCTACAACGGCATCGCCGGGCTGATCGGCTCCAGCTACGCCGACACCCTGACCGGCGACGCCAACGCCAACAGCCTCAACGGCGGCGCCGGCAACGACACGCTCGACGGCGGTGCGGGCGCCGACACGCTGACCGGCGGCGGCGGCTTCGACACCGCCTCCTATGCCGCCTCCACCGTCGGCGTCACCGCGTACCTCGACGGCACCGTCGGCGTCGGCGGCGATGCGGCGGGCGACGTGCTCAGCGGCATTTCCGGCCTCGTCGGCTCCGCCTTCGCCGACACGCTCTATGGCGACGGCAACGCCAACGGGCTGGCCGGTGGCGGTGGCAATGACACGCTGATCGGCGGTGGCGGAGCGGATACGCTTGATGGCGGCGCCGGCACCGATACCGCCACCTATGCCGCCTCCACCGCCGCCGTCACGGTCGGGCTCGACGGCTCGATCGGGCTTGGCGGCGATGCCACCGGCGATGTGCTGAGCAATATCGAGGTGCTGATCGGCTCGGCGTACAACGATGTGCTGACCGGCAGTTCGGGCGCCGATACGCTGCAAGGCGGCCTGGGCAACGACACGCTGATCGGCGGCGGTGGTGCCGACAGCCTCGTCGGCGGCGGCGGCACCGACATCGCCAGCTATGCCACCGCCTCGGCCGCAGTCACCGCCAGCCTGGCCACCCCGGCGGGCAACACCGGCGATGCCGCCGGTGACACCTACAACGCCATTTCCGGCCTGATCGGCTCGGCCTATGCCGACACCCTGACCGGCGATGCCAATGCCAACAGCCTGAACGGCGGTGCCGGCAACGATACGCTGGCGGGCGGCCTTGGCGCCGACACCCTCACCGGCGGCGGCGGCATCGACGTGGTCACTTACGCCGCCTCCACCGTCGGCGTCACCGCCTATCTCGACGGCACCGTCGGCGTCGGCGGCGATGCGGCGGGTGACGTGCTCAGCGGCATTTCGGCGATCATCGGCTCGGGCTTCGCCGACACGCTCTATGGCGACGGCAATGCCAACACACTGGCGGGCGGTGGCGGCAACGACACGCTCTACGGCAGCGGCGGCGCCGACGGCTTCGACGGCGGCAGCGGCATCGACGCGGTTTCCTACGCCGCCTCGACCGCCGCCGTCACCATCGGTCTCGACGGCTCGACCGGGGTCGGCGGCGATGCGCAGGGCGATGTCATCACCAATGTCGAGATCCTGGTGGGTTCGGCCTACAACGACGTGCTTACCGGCAGTGCAGGCGCCGATACGCTGATGGGTGGCGCCGGCAACGACACGCTGATCGGCGGCGCGGGTGCGGACAGCCTCGACGGCGGCGCGGGTTTCGACCTCGTCTCCTATGCCGGCAGCAGCGCGATCACCGTCAGCTTCGCCACCGGCGCGCTGGTCGTCACCGGCGGCGATGGCACCGGCGACGTGTTCAACGGCATCGAGGGCGGCATCGGCTCGGCGTTCGCCGACACGCTGATCGGCGGCACCGGCGCCGAATACTTCGACGGCGGCGCCGGCAACGATTCGATGTCGGCCAGCCTCGGCGCCGACACGCTGATCGGCGGCGCCGGCATCGACACGATCGACTATTCCGCCTCCACCGCCGCGATCGTGCTGGCCAACAACTACAACCCCGGTGGCACCACCAGCGCGGGCGGAATGGCCGCCGGCGATGTCATCAGCGGCTTCGAGGTGCTGATCGGATCGGCCTGGGACGATACGATCTACGATCTGTCCGGCGCCGACGCCACGCTGTCGGGCGGCGCGGGCAACGATACGCTGATCGGCGGCGCCGGGGCCGATGCGCTGGTCGGCGGCGCGGGCACCGACACCGCCAGCTACACCACCGCCGCCACCGGCGTCTCCGCCAGCATGGCCAATCCCGCCGCCAACACCGGCGACGCGGCAGGCGACAGCTACTCGGGCATCGAGAACCTCGCCGGCTCGACATATGCCGACACCCTGACCGGCGACGGCAATGCCAACAGCATCGACGGCGGCGCCGGCAACGATACGCTGATCGGCGGCGGCGGCGCGGATACGCTGATCGGCGGCACCGGCACCGACACCGCCAGCTATGCCAGCTCGGCCGCCGCCGTGACCCTGGCGCTCGGCGCCTCGGGCGGCACCGGCTCGGCAGGTGACGCCAGCGGGGACACGCTCAACGGCATCGAGGCGGTGATCGGCTCCGGCCTCGGCGATCATTTCAGCCTCGACCTCACCGGCGGCTGGAGCATCGACGGCGGCGCGGGCAACGATGCCGTGGCGATCACCAATGCCGGCAGCGTCAGCGCCGCCGCGCTGACCAGCGTGCTCAGCCATGTCGAGGATATCGACTTTACCGCAACCGGCGTCGCCGCCAGCCTGACGGCGATAGACCAGAGCTTCGTGCAGTCGATCGTCGGCGCGGGCAATGCCTCGCACCTGACCATCCACCTCGACGGCAACGACACGCTGTCGATCGCCGGCACGGCCTATGCCGCGCACATCGGCGCCGATTACACGTTCTATGCCGATGCAAGCATGACCACTGTCGTCTCCACGCTCACGGTGGCGTGATCGGGCGTTGAACACCTGTGCAGTCGCGTGCATTCTCCCGCGCAACAACAGCGCGGGAGAATGCAATGGCGGCCGTGGACAGGAAATCGTTCTGCCGGATCTGCGGATCGAGCTGCGGCATCGTCGTCACCGTCGATGGCGAACAGGTGTTGAAAGTCCGCGCCGACGAGGATCACCCGGTCTCGAAAGGCTATACCTGCCCCAAGGGCCGCGCGCTGCCGCAGGACCACCACCGAGACGACCGCATCGACCAGCCGATGATGCGGGTGGACGGCGTGCTGCGGGTGGCCGGCTGGGACGCGGTGCTGGACGATCTCGCCGCGAAGCTGACCGCGATCCTGGCCGAGACCGGCAAGGCGGCGGTGGGCACGTTCATCGGCGGCGGCGGCTTCCTCGATGCCAGCGGGTTCTTCGGCCTGATCAGCTTCCTGCGCACGATCGGCACCCCGTCGGCCTACAGTGACATGACCATCGACAGCGTCGCCAAGGTCGTCGCCGCCGAAATGGTCACCGGCATTTCCGGCCTCGAACCGCGCGCCGACCTCGAACGCAGCCGCATGGTGCTGTTCGTCGGCACCAACCCGGTGATCTCGCACGCCCGCACATTGCAGATGCACGCCCCCACTGCGGCGATTCGAGACATGCGCGCGCGCGGCGCGGCGGTCTGGGTGATCGATCCGCGCCGCAGCGAGACCGCCCAACGCGCCGACGGCCATATCCAGCCGCGCCCGGGCACCGATTACGCGATCCTGGGCCATGTGATCCGCGAACTGCTGATCGACGGCGCCGACCGCGACTACCTCGCCGCGCACGCCCAGCAGGCCGACAAGCTGGCGGTGGAAGTGGCGCGCTTCACCGCCGGATACACCGCCGCGATCTGCGGCATTGCCGAAGCCGACCTTGCCGCGCTGCTGGCGGCGGTGCGCAAGGCCGGGCGCCTCTCGGTGGAGGCCGGAACCGGCGTCACCATGCAGCGCGCCGGCAACGTCACCCAGTGGATGTGCCTGGCGCTGATGGTCGTCACCGGCTCGCTCGACCGCGAGGGCGGGGCCTGGGTCAATCCCGGCAAGATCATGCGCAAGGACCTGATGGATTTCCCCGCCGCGCCCGAGGCAGGCTGGAACCGCCCCGGCCCCGCCAGCCGCCCCGAACTGCGCGGCACCCACGGCGATTTCCCCTGCGCCGCGATCCCTGATGAAGTCGCCGCCGGCAACCTGCGGGCGATGGCGGTGTTCGGCGGCAACCTCGAAGTCTGCCTGCCCGAAACCGCCCGCAGCTATGCCGCGTTGCAGGCGCTGGACGTGCTGGCGGTGTTCGACGTTCGCCACACCCGCACCACTGACATCGCCAGCCACGTGCTGCCCACCTGCGACCAGCTCGAACGCGCCGACATGACCTTCGTCACCGACAGCGCCTTCCCGCTGATGGTCTCGCAATATACCCCGGCGATGGTGAAGCCGTTGGGCAACCGCAAGCCGTTCTGGTGGATTCTGGGCCAGTTGGGGCGGCGCATGGGGCTGGACTTCTTCCCCGGCCTCGATGTCGATACCGCTGACGACGATACCGCGCTGGCTTACATGCTACAGCACTTCCATGTCGATTTCGCCGAACTGAAGGCGCAGCGGCTGCTGGTCGATCCGCCGTCGATCGGCTGGGTGCAACGCTTCGTCGATGCCAAGATCGGCGGCTGGCGGCTGGCCCCCGAACCGCTGGCGCAGCAGATGCGCGAACTGGCCGCGCGCGAATCCGCGGCCGATCCCGCCGCACTGATCCTGATCCCGCGCCGCCAGAAGCACCACGAGAATTCGAAGCTGACCGAACTGCGCGATCCGCCGCAGGTGTTCATGACCGCCGCCGACGCCGCTGCCGCCGGGCTGGCCGAAGGCGCGCCGGTTGTCGTCCGCAGCGCCAACGGCGAAGTGCGCCGCGCGCTGAAGCTGGACGACACGCTGCGCCGGGGCTGCATCAACGTACCGCACGGCTGGTCGGACGAGATGAACACCAACCGCCTGACCGGCACCACCCGCGACATCGATCCGATCACCGGAATGGTGCTCTATTCGGGCCTGGAAGTGACGGTGGCGGCGGCCTAAAGGTTGAAACGGGCGATGTAATCCGCGAACGCCGCGCGCACGCTGTCGCGCGTCAGCCCGTATTCCTCGGCGGTGTAGCGATGTTCGCCGTGCGCCCCTTGCGCGTTGATGCGGCCATAATGCGCGATTGCTGCACGCAGTTCGGGGCCGACATCCATCCCCAGCCCGGCATAGACCGCCTCGAAGCTGGCCACCGGGTCTGCCGCCACATCGCCATTGCGCACATCGACAAACCGCTCCTCGCCGATCCGCGCCCGCGCCGCCAGCGCCCGATCCATGCCAGTTTTCCAGAATTTCAACAACTTGGGTCCAAATTCCCGCTTGCCCAGCCCCGCCATGTCGCAGCGCTGCGCGGCCAGATGCCAGCGCAAACTGGAATCCGAGGCGATCACCGCCGCCGGATCGCGATGAGTCATCACGATCCGACAATCCGGATACTCCGCCACGAACTGCTCCAGCCAGAACAGATGCGGCGGCGCCTTCAGCAGCCAGCGGCGCGGCCCGCGCCGCGAATGCAGGATCTGCAACACCTTGCGATGCCAGCGATAGACCGG
The DNA here is from genome assembly GCA_018971065.1 of Sphingomonadales bacterium. The sequence goes on from JAGWVC010000001.1 coordinate 52,445, forward strand.
CGCGAAATCGGCGCCCGTCCACCAGTCGGTAAAGCTTTCCGGCATCGGGAACGCGCCGTGATAGGCGCGCATCGCCAGCCCGGCCAGGAACACCAGATCCTCCTCCGGCCCGTCCGGATCGGCCAAGTGCATCGCCATGTTGACGTTGTTCGCCGCCGCCGCCCGCGCCGCGAGGGCGCGCGGGTCGCCGTCTTCCTCGCCGGCCACCGGCGGCGGCAGCGGCGCCACCGCCTCCCACGCGCGCAGGAAGCGGAAGCGCGGGTCCAGCGCCATCATCGCCACGGTGGCGGTGGTGCCGGTGCGCGGCAGTCCGGTGACCAGGATCGGCCCTTCGACGGGCGCTTCGGCCAGTTCCGGATGCGCCTGCCAGTACGCCTCGATCCGCAGGCGGCTGGCCAACGCGCCGACGATCGCGGCCTCCGCCCCGGCGCGCCCGGCCTCGGTCAGCGGCAGGGTGGCGAAGGCCGACAGGCTGCGCGCCAGGCCATTCTGAAAGTCATCCCCGCCGAAATCGGCCAGCCCCGTTGCCGCGACCGCCGCCGCACATGCCTGATCGGGCGTCAGCACATCCATTCCCCATTATGAATTATGATTTGCAGTTGCGACCAATCATGGCCACACTCCCCCGAAACGCAAGCGGGAATCGCTTGTCCCGGGAGAACGCGGATGACCGAGGAACAACTGGCCAATGGCCTGCCGATCGATGCCGACCTGATGCTGGACGCGCCGCCGGCGGCACCGTTCGACTGGGTGCGCGAAGGCACATCGCTGTGGTTCTTCGAGGAAAACGGCGATTTCGCCATCCCCCGCATCGGTGTCGAGGCCGAGCCGTGGAGCTGGGACAACCGCCGCTTCAGCGCCAACTTCGCCTTCGCCGATGGCCGCGTGCTGCAGGACGACGGGCTGGGTCCGATGCCGCCGGTGATCGACGCCAGCGGCCGCGCGGCAGTGATGGGCGGCGGACCGATGACGTTCCGCTGCATCGAACCGTTCTGCCGCTGGCACGTCACGTTCGATGGCGAGATGGTCTCCACCCATGTCGACAACCAGATCGCCAACACGGTCGATCGCGACCGTCGCACCCGGCTGCGCTATGAGCTGGAGCTGGAGATGGTGGTGCCCGCCAACGTCCAGGACATCAGCCCGGCAAAATTTGCCACCTGGGGCAAGGGCAAGCGCCGCGACGCGGTTTCGGTGGGGCTGGGCTGGCGGTTCGAGCAGTGCCTGCGCGGCACGGGGGAGTTGTGGGTGGACGGCACCCACCGCAGCTTCCGGGGCCAGGGCAGCCGGGTCAAGCGCCGCTCGATCCGCACCGACGGCCTGTTCCTGCGCGGCCATGTCTGGCAGTGTGCGGTGTTCCCCGACGGCCGCGCCTTCGGGTTCGAGGTGCGCCCGGTGCATGACGACGGCTTCGAGCCGTGGAACGAGGGGTTCGTCTATCAGGACGGCATGATGCACCACGCCACCGTCCACTGGCCGAAATGGCTGGGCGAGGTGATCGCGCGCGGCGAGGACGTCTCGTTCGAGCTGCACTCCGACCTCGGCGTTACCCGCATCACCGGCACGACCGGGCTGTCCACGTTCCGCGTGTCGTCCACCAAGCTGTTCGGGCTGAACCTGCAGCAGGGCGGCGTGCTGTACGAATGGGACGGCCAGCGCGCCTGGGGGATGATCGAGCGGTCGATGCCCACTGAACTGACCCGGCACCTCGATTGAACGAGGCCCCCGGCTGGTGACAGACTATTCGGGAAGTTCGGCGCGGATCTTCGCGATCAGCGCGGCAATGCGCTCAGCCGCCTCGGTGAAGGTCTTGACGTCCTCGCGGTTGTTGTTGCCGCGCGCTTCCTTGGCGGCCTCGACATAGTTTTCGGCGTCCGCTTCCAGCGCGTCCACCAGCATTTCGGCTTCGTCTTCGGTAAACGACAGTTTGATTGCCTTTGCCACACTGGCCTCTCTTTGCTTAACGCGAGCGCCATTGCCATGCGCCCCCGCCTTCGTCCAGCCCGGCATCCGCCATCTCGGTGGCGCCGAGCGGGATGAACCAACAGAAAAGGCGGGAACCGCAGCCCCCGCCTTTTCGATTTCCAGCGAAGCAGCGTCGCTCAGTACACGCGCTTCTTCGGCTTGATGTACTCGACATCATCGGTCAGCGTGAATTCGTGCACCGGACGCGAGTCCAGCCGGACCGCGCCGCCCTTGCCGCCCCAGCCGTCGAACCAGCCGACGGTGTGCTTCATCCAGTTGACGTCGTCGCGCTCGGGGAAATCCTCGTGCGCGTGGGCGCCACGGCTTTCCTTGCGGGCGTGGGCGCCGTGCAGGGTGACGGTGGCCTGGCTGATGAGGTTGTCGAGTTCGAGCGTCTCGATCAGGTCGGAGTTCCAGATCAGCGAGCGATCCGAAATGCCGATGTCCTGCATCCGCTCATAGGTGGCGGCAAGCTTGACCTTGCCTTCGGCCATCAGTTCGTCGGTGCGGAACACTGCGGCGTGCTGGCTCATCGCGCGCTGCATTTCGAGGCGGATTTCGGCCGTGGGCGACGAACCCTTGGCATTGCGGAAGTGGTCGAGGCGACCCAGCGCGAGATCGGCCGAATCCTTCGGCAGTTCGTCATGCGCGGTGCCTGGCTTGACCAGCTCCTTCAGCCGGTGCCCGGTGGCGCGGCCGAACACGACAAGGTCGATCAGCGAGTTCGAGCCGAGGCGGTTGGCGCCGTGGACCGAGACGCACGCCGCCTCACCCACCGCGAACAGGCCGGGGACGATGGTTTCCGGGTTGCCGTCGGCGCCGATGGTCATCACCTCGCCGTGGTAGTTCGTGGGGATGCCGCCCATGTTATAGTGGACGGTAGGCACCACCGGCAGCGGCTGGCGCGTCAGATCGACGCCGGCGAAGATCTTGCCCGATTCGGTGATGCCGGGCAGGCGTTCGGCCAGCACCTTGGGATCGATGTGATCGAGGTGCAGGTAGATGTGGTCCTTGTTCGGACCGACGCCGCGCCCTTCGCGGATTTCCAGCGCCATCGAACGCGACACGACATCGCGCGAGGCGAGGTCCTTCGCGGAGGGGGCATAACGCTCCATGAAGCGCTCGCCTTCCGAGTTGGTGAGGTAGCCGCCCTCGCCGCGCGCGCCTTCGGTGATCAGCACGCCGGCGCCGTAGATGCCGGTGGGGTGGAACTGCACGAATTCCATGTCCTGCAGCGGCAGGCCGGCGCGCAGCACCATGCCGCCGCCATCGCCGGTGCAGGTGTGGGCCGAGGTGGCGGTGAAGTAGCTGCGGCCATAACCGCCGGTGGCCAGCACCACGGCCTTGGCGCGGAAGCGGTGGATGGTGCCGTCATCCATGCACATGGCGATGACGCCACGGCATTCCCCGTTCTCCATGATCAGGTCGATCGCGAAGTATTCGATGAAGAAGTCGGCATCGTACTTCAGCGACTGCTGGTACAGCGCGTGCAGCATGGCGTGGCCGGTGCGGTCCGCCGCGGCGCAGGTGCGCTGCACCGGCGGGCCTTCGCCCATGTTCTGCATGTGGCCGCCGAACGGGCGCTGGTAGATGGTGCCGTCGGCATTGCGGCTGAACGGCACGCCGGCGTGTTCCAGCTCATACACGGCCTGCGGGGCTTCGCGCACCATGTACTCGATCGCGTCCTGGTCACCCAGCCAGTCCGACCCCTTGACGGTGTCGTACATGTGCCAGGTCCAGTGATCGGGCGTGTTGTTCTGAAGCGAGGCGGCGATGCCGCCCTGCGCGGCCACGGTGTGGCTGCGGGTGGGGAACACCTTGGTGATGCACGCGGTGCGCAGGCCGGCTTCGGCCGAGCCCATCGTGGCGCGCAGGCCCGAACCGCCGGCGCCGACGACGACGGTGTCGTAAGTGTGGTCGATGATCTTGTAGGTAGCGGACATGTCAGGCGCCTCCCAGCGCGAGGCGGATGACGCAGACGAGGCCGAACGCGGCCGCGCCGAAGGTGGCAAGGTTGAGCGCGGCGAGCAGGGCAAACTTGCTGCCCTCCTCATGGACATAGTCCTCCATCGCCACCTGCACGCCAAGGCGCGCGTGCCACACGGTCGTAACCACCAGCAGGCCCATCATCGTTGCCGGGACCGGCGCCGCCAGCCATTCGCGCACCGTCTGGTACGACAGGCCGGGCAGGCCCAGCAGCGAGAACACCAGCCAGCCTACAGCGACGAGGTTGCCGATGGCGGTGAAGCGCTGCACCAGCCAGTGGTGCGCGCCGCCATGCGCCGAGCCGAGGCCGCGCACGCGTCCGATCGAGGTTCCGTTACCCATAAGCTTCGCGCCCCCGTATCAATGATGCAGGATCGCCGCCCAGAACAGGGCGGTGATGACCACGCCGATGACCGGCGACAGCGCGGCCCAGCGGTTGTTGGTATCCAGCTCGAACCCGGCACCGATGTCCAGCACGAGGTGCCGCAGGCCCGAGACGAGGTGGTTGAAGAACGACCAGGAAATGCCGACCAGCACGACCAGGCCGTACCACGACGAGGCCACGGCCATGAACCGGGCGTAGGCTTCCGGCCCCCTGGCCAGCGAGCCCAGCCAGCACAGCAGCGTGCCGATGCCGGCGAACGCCAGCGCATTGCCGGTGACGCGATGCAGGATCGAGGTGAACATCCCCGGGCCCCAGCGCCAGATCTGCAGGTGAGGCGAAAGCGGCCGGGCTTTCCGGTTAGGGCTGGCTTGAGCCATCGAAACGAATCCCCTGAATGGACCAGCAGGCCCAAGGCCCGCGCGCCACCCCCCTTAGCCAAATGATCGCCCCGCGCAAGCACCCGTTCAGTTTGCGCGCGGCGCTGCTTGGCGAGCGGCGCGGCGCGGCCTATGCAGCGTCATGCCCATTGCCGCCCTTCTTCTCGCAGCAGCAGCACCCGCTGCCGTCACCGTCCCCGCTTCCTGCGCCGGCAAGGACGGCTGGAGCGAACCCACCGTGCCGCAGAACATTGCCGACAATGTCTGGTATGTCGGCACCTGCGGCATCACCGTGGTGCTGATCGCCTCGCCGCTGGGCCATGTCGTCATCGACGGCGGCCCGCGCGACGCCGGGCCATTGGTGGCGAAAAGCATCGAGGCGGCGGGGTTCCGGCTGCAGGATGTGCGCTGGATCGTTTCCAGCCACGAACACCACGACCATGCCGGCGGCATCGCCGAGCTGCAGCGGCTGACCGGCGCACAAATAGCGGCCACCGCGCCCAACGCCGCCGTGTTGCGCACCGGGATTCCGGCACCCGGCGATCCGCAGGCGGGCATCCTGGAGCCGTTCGCGCCAGTGCGGGTCGATCGCGTGCTGGCCGACGGCGAGACGCTGCGCTGGGGGCCGATCGCGCTGACCGCGCACGCCACGCCGGGGCATTCGCCGGGCTCGACAAGCTGGACCTGGACAAGCTGCGCCGGCGCCACCTGCCATCACTATGCCTATGCCGATTCGGTGTCGGCGGTCTCCGCGCCCGGCTATCGGTTCAGCGACCATCCGGCCTATGTGGCGAACTTCCACCGCGCGCTGGATACGATCGCCGCGTTCGATTGCGATGTCATCATCACCCCGCACCCTTCGGCCAGCGGGCTGTTCGCGAAGCTTGCCGGCACCGTTCCGCTTTCCGCGCCGCGCACGTGCGAGGCCTACGCCGCGCAGGGCGCTGCCGCGCTGGCCACGCGCATGGTGAAAGAGGCGGCAGGCCAATGAGCTGGAAGATCACTATCGAGGCCCCTCGCCCGATCATCGAGGCGGCGCTGATCGCCCACGAGGATGCCGCCGACTGGGATACCGAGGTGGTGCTGACCGGCAGCGAACAGGCCGAGGACCGGCCCGAGGACTGGCGGCTGGAGGTCTATTACCCGCGCAAGCCCGATCGCACCGACAAGCTGGCCTTGCGGACGCTGTTCGGCGGCGACCTGCCCAAACTGCATATCGAGGAACTGCCCGAGGAAGACTGGCTGACCGTCAGCCAGCAGGGGCTGGAACCGATCCGCGCCGGGGCGTTCCAGGTGAGTACGCCCGATCATGCCGCCGCCGCCGCGCCGGGCCTGCGCCATTTCACCATTCCCGCGTCGCAGGCGTTCGGCACCGGGCACCACGCCACCACGGCGGGGTGCCTGGCCATGCTGACGCTGATGCGGCGCGAGGGGCTGGTGGTGCGCAACCTGGCCGACATCGGCACCGGCACCGGGCTGCTGGCCTTTGCCGCGCTGCACCTGTGGCCGCGCGCGCTGGCCACCGCTTCGGACATCGACCGGGCCTGCGCGCCGGTGGTGATGGACAACGCCGCCACCAATGCGGTGGCGATGGGCGCCGGGCCGGGGCAACTGACGATGGTGGTGGCCGACGGCATGGCCGATCCGCTGTTGCAGGCGCGCGGGCCTTACGACCTGCTGATCGCCAATATCCTGGCCGGGCCGCTGGTGGCGCTGGCGGCCGATTTCGGCCAGGCGCTGCTGCCGGGCGGATCTCTGCTGCTGGCGGGTCTGCTGGAAACGCAGGAAGCGCAAGTCCGCGCCGCGTGCCGCCGCGCCGGGCTGCGGCTGGCGCGGCGGATGGTCAATGGCGACTGGTCGATCCTGTGGCTGCGCAAGCGGGCGATCGTTTCCAGCCGGCCGGGGAACATGCCGGAGTGGGCGAGGCGCTGATGGACTCGGCTGGTCAGGGGGAGAGCGGGCGATGAGGGGTGCTGCCGGGTTTCTGTCGGTTTTCGCCGCTGTGTGGTGGATCGCCGGGGTTCGCCTTGCCGGGCTGTCGTGGCTGATGGCGATCGGGCCGGCGCTCGGTTCCGTCGTGCTTTACATCGTCGCCCGCCAAAAGGCGGCCACCCTGCCGCCGCGCGGCAAGGCCGAAGGCGACCGCATCGGCAGGCTGATCATGATCTGGAGCGCGGTGGAGGGCGTGGCGATCTTCATCGGCATCAACATCGCCGTCAACATGGGGCACCGCGAGCTGATGCCGGTGGCGGGTGGCATTGCCGTGGCGCTGCATTTCTTTCCGCTGGCGCGCGGCATCCCGGCGCCGACCTATTACGGCACCGGGGCGGCGATGCTGGCCGCCGGGATCGCGGCGATCGCGGCGCCGGCGATTGTTACGCCGGCACTGTTCTGTCTGGCCGCTGCGGTGATCCTGTGGGTGACGCTGGCGCTGGGGATCGCGCGCGCGAAACCTACCTCGCAGGCTTGACGAACTTCAGCACGAACTGGTCGGTCTGGTCGTGCATGTCGAACGGCTTCTTCGTGTGGTCATCGTCCGCCCGGCGCAGCGCGTAGGATTCGTCGGCCATCACGAAGCCCGCCTTCTCGACTTCCAGGATCACGGTGGCCTCGTCGATGCGGTGCAGCGCATCGACATCGGCGGTGTACGAGCCGGGGCGGGCGCGGTGGTCTGACACCAGATAGGTGCCGCCGGGCTTCAGCGCGGCGAAGGCGGCGGCGTTGACCGCTTCGGCGTTGCCGCCCTTGTGGTGCAGGTCGTGGTAGTTCTGCGTGGTCCAGACCAGATCGAGCTTTTCGGGCGCGCTGAACGCCGCGCCGCGCACGACGGCGATGTTCCTGTAGGCGGCGGCGACCGGGGCATAGCGATCGACGCCGCGACCCGGACCTTCGCCGGGGATGTAGGCATAGACCTTGCCGTGTGCGCCGACCGTGCGCGCGATGACGCGGCTGAAATAGCCGGCGCCGGGCAGCAGTTCGCCTACCTTCATGCCGGGGCGGACGCCCGCGAATGCCAGCATCTCGGCAGGCTTGCGCAAGCCGTCGCGGGCGGTGTCCTCGGCCGGGCGGCCGGAATCGGCGACGGCGGCGGCAATCGCGCCGGCGGGTTTCGCCGCTGCGGGAGGGGCCACGGCGATTGCGACGGTGGCGGCGGCCAGAACCATAATCTTGTGCATGGGGCGTCTCCCGGGGAATGTGTGTGACAGGTCTATCCCGCGAACGGCGTAGTGGCGATACGCAACTTGGCGTTATTGATATTGGCGCATCGTCGTTTCCATTTGCCGCAGCGCCGCCTCGCGCGGCATCGCCAGCAAGGGCGCGAACGGCGCCATGTGTTGCGCGGCGACGTAGACGGGCCCCTGCCCCAGCGCGTCGAGCGATTGCCTGACCAGATCCGCCGCCGGCATCATCTGCTGGCTGCCGGTGCGCCCGGCCATGCCGGCAGTCGCCTCGCTTTCGGTCAGCCCCGGGCACAGCGCCTGAACGTCCACTCCGGCGGGCTTCAGTTCGGCCCACAGGCCTTCGCAATAGGCCACGACCAGCGCCTTGCTGGCGGCATAGGCGGCGGAGTACGGGTTGCCCATCAGCCCCTCGATCGAGGCATTGGCGATGAACCCGCCGCGCCCGCGTTCGCGCATCGCCGGCAGCAGCAGGTGCGCCAGTTGCAGCGTCGCGTGGCAATTCACCGTTACCAGCTTGCCCAGCCGCGAGGCGCTGCCCTTGCCGACCGGGCCTTTCATGTTCATGCCCGCGTTCGATACGACGAGGCCGAGATCGAGGCTGGCCACCGCTTCGGCCAGCCGCGCCGGGGTGGCGGGGTCGGTCAGGTCGGCGGTGATCACCCGGCATTCCACGCCCAGCCGCGCGGCCAGCGCTTCCAGCCGTTCGGTCCGCCGCGCCGCCAGCACCAGCTTCAGCCCGCGCGCCGCCAGTTCCACCGCGAACGCCTCGCCGATGCCGGAGGACGCGCCGGTAACCAGCGCCCAGGGACCATATTTTTGGGCGAAAGCGCTCATTGGGCAGCCTTGAAAATCGCTGCCCACGCCGCCTCGTCGATGACGCGGATGGCCAGCTTTTCCGCCTGCTTCAGCTTGGTGCCCGCGCCCGGCCCGGCAACGACGAGGTCTGTTTTCGCGCTGACCGATCCCGCCGCCCGCGCGCCCAGCGCCTCGGCCTGGGCCTTGGCTTCCTCGCGGCTCATCGTTTCCAGCTTGCCGGTGAACACCACGGTCATCCCGGCGACTTCGCTGTCGCGGGTCTCCACCACATAGTCGGGCGGGGAAACCTCGGACAGCAGGTCGTCCCACACCGCCAAGTTGTGCGGCTCGTGGAAGAAATCGCCCAGCGCCTCGACCACGGCGGGGCCGATGCCTTCGATCGAGGTCAGTTCGGCCACAGCTTCCGCGTCTTCCGCTTTCGCGCGCTCGGCGACGGCGCGCAGTGCCGGCAGGGTGTGGAACCGCTTCATCAGGTCGCGCGCGGTCACCGCGCCGACGTGGCGGATGCCCAGCGCGAACAGCAGACGGGCGGCATCGGGCGCGCGCTTGGCCTCGATCGCCGCCAGCAGGTTGTCTACCGACTTGTCCTTCCAGCCCTCGCGGCCGACGATGGCATCGCGCCGCTTGCGCAGGCGGAAGATGTCGGCCGGGCTTTCCAGCCAGCCCAGCCCGAAGAATTCGGCGATGGTCTTTTCGCCCAGCCCCTCGATGTCCAGCGCGACGCGGCTGACGAAGTGGCGCAGGCGTTCGGTGCGCTGCGCCGGGCAGATCAGCCCGCCGGTGCAGCGCACGTCCACCTCGCCCTCTTCCGCCACGGCTTCGGAGCCGCATTCGGGGCAGCGGTCGGGAAAGGCGAAGGCATCGCGCGGTTCGTCGCGGGTAAGGTTCTCGACCACTTGCGGAATCACGTCACCGGCGCGCTGCAGCACCACGCGATCACCGATGCGCACCCCCAGCCGGGCGATCTCATCGCGGTTGTGTAGCGTGACGTTCTGGACGACGACGCCGCCGACGGTGACCGGCTTCAGGCGGCCCACCGGGGTCAGCTTGCCGGTGCGGCCCACCTGGATGTCGATGGCTTCCAGCGTGGTCTCGGCCTGCTCGGCCGGGAACTTGTGCGCCATACCCCAGCGCGGCGCCTTGGCGACGAAGCCGAGCCGGTCCTGCCAGTCGAGCCGATCGACCTTGTAGACCACGCCGTCGATGTCATACGGCAGGTCGGCACGGGCGTGTTCGATCATGCGATAGTGCGCCAGCATCGCTTCGCTGGTGTCGCAGCGGACCAGCAGCGGCGAGACCGGCACGCCCCAGGCGGCGATGCGCTGCATGACCGCGAACTGCGTTTCGCCCGGCACCGCACTGGCCGCGCCCCAGCCGTGCGCCAGGAAGCGCAAGGGCCGCGCGGCGGTGACGCTGGCGTCCTTCTGGCGCAGCGATCCGGCGGCGGCGTTGCGCGGGTTGGCGAACAGCTTGTCGCCCGCCGCTTCCTGCCGCTGGTTGAGCGCGAGGAAATCGGCCTTGGCCATGTAGACCTCGCCGCGAATCTCGAAGAGGGCGGGCACGTCCTCGCCCGCCAGTTGCTGCGGAATATCGGCGATATGGGCGACGTTCGGCGTCACATCCTCACCCACCTGACCATCGCCGCGCGTGGCGGCGCGGACCAGTTTGCCGTGCTCGTACCGCAGCGAACAGGACAGGCCGTCGATCTTGTCCTCGGCCGTCATGGCCACCGGGGCATCCTCGGGCAGGTTCAGGAAACGGCGGACGCGGGCGACGAATTCGGCGACGCCCTCGTCGCTGAACGCGTTGTCGAGGCTCATCATCCGCACTTCGTGCGCGACCTTGGCCAGCGGCGAGGCGCTGACGTCGTGGCCGACCTGGCGGCTGGGTGAATCGGCGCGGACCAGGTGCGGGAAGGCCGCCTCAAGCGCGGCATTGCGGCGCACCAGCGCATCGTAGTCGGCGTCGGAAAGTTCGGGCGCATCCTCGACATGATATTGGCGGTTGGCGCGCGCGATCGCCTTGGCCAGCCGCATCAGTTCATTGGCCGCATCGGCCTCGGTCATCGCGATTTCCATCGCGCGGTGATGCGTCGGCGGCGGCGCGACCTCAAGGGGCGGCGGCTGCTTTTTCTTCCCGAAAGCTTAATTTTCGCTGCCGCCCGCCGTTAATCATTTCAACCCATAAACGCGAGCGGAGGCAGCAATGTGGCCCAACAGCATGGTTGACAAGGTGGTTTACGTCCGCGCGCCGAGCCGCGTGGCGTGGGACCTGCCGATCCGTTATCGCCAGGGCAGCAAGCGCGTTTCGCTGATGCTGCACAACCTGACCCCGCGCGGCGCGCGCGTGGAGGGGCTGGAATCGATGCAGGTGGGCGATATGGCGATGGTGCAGTTGCCGACGCTGGCGCCGAAGGCCGCCCGCGTGGTGTGGACCCGCGGCGACAGCGCCGGGATCGAGTTCGAGCGGCCGCTGCATCCCGACGTGTTCGAATCGATCGTCAACGATCATGCCGAGGCGCGCATCCGCACAATTGCCGACCTGGAGCCCGAGCCCGACGAGCGGCCGAACTTCAACGCCGCCTGATCAGCCTGCCACCGGTTTCGCAAATCACCACGACCAGCCCGCCGGCGATCACCCCGGCCAGCGCGGCGCTGAGCGCGTAGCCCGCCCAGCCGAGAACCGCGCCGACAAACCCGCCAAGCCCGCCCAGCGCATGTTCGACGGCATGAGCCAGCCGGGCGGGGCCATGCCAGCCGAGTTCGTCGGCGCCGTGCAGCAGGATGCCGCCACCCACCCACAGCATCGCCACCGTGCCCAACGCCGCCAGCCCGTCGAGCACTTTCGGCGTGCCGTGCAGCAGCGCGCGGCCGATGCGGCGCGAGGCGTTGCCGACGCCGTCGCGGCACATGTGCAGGCCGATGTCGTCCAGCTTCACCAGCAGGCCCACCGCGCCATAGACCATCGCGGTGATGCCCACGCCGACCAGCGCCAGCACCACCGCGCGCATCACGAACGGCAGCGTTTCGACCTGGGCCAGCGCAATCGCCATGATCTCGGCCGAAAGGATCAGGTCGGTGCGCACCGCGCCGCCGACGCGTTCCTTTTCGAAGGCGGCAAGGTCATAGCCTTCCATCTCGTCCACCGGACCGTCGCGATCCTCGTGCGCGGGCTGGTGATGGAGCAGTTTTTCCAGCACCTTCTCCGCGCCTTCGAAGCACAGGTAAGTGCCGCCCAGCATCAGCAGCGGGATGATCGCCCAGGGCAGGAACTGGCTGAGCAGCAGTGCCGCCGGCAGCAGCAGGAGCAGCTTGTTGCGCAACGAACCCTTGGCGATCTTCCAGATGATCGGCAGTTCGCGATCGGGCGTGAAGCCGGTGGCATAGGCGGGGGTGACGGCGGCATCGTCGATGACCACGCCGGCGGCCTTGGCACCGGCCTTGGCAACGCCGGCGGCGACATCGTCCACCGAGGCGGCGGCGGCGCGCGCGATCATCGCCACGTCGTCAAGCAGCGCCAGCAGGCCGGTACTCATGCAAACTCCTGAATGATTGCGGCGCAATTGTTACAATCGGCGCCTTGCGCTGCGGTGCCGCAATACGTTAGCGGGCCGTCAGCAGCAATGCCCCCATTATCAAGGTCGCGCGCCGTGCCCATTCCCATGATTGCCTATGCCACGCTGATCGCCGCCGCCCAACCGGCGGAGCCGGCGCCGACCGTTGCCGCGCCCGAGGCGCCTGCCGCTGCGGCCCCTGCCCCTACTCCTGCCCCTGCCCCTACCCCGGCCCGCGCCGCCGCCGCCGACGGCCCGGCGATGCAGGACATCATTGTCATCGCCCCGCCGCGCCCCACCCCGGCCGACCCGTTCGCCCGCACTAACGTGCAGGTGTTCAAGTTCGTGCGCGCGGTGGACGGCGCGATCACCGAGCCCGCCGCGATGACGTTCAAGCGCACCGTGCCCGAGCCGCTGCGCGAAGGCGTTCGCCACGTGTTCGATAACCTGGACGAGCCGATCATCGCCGCGAACTTCCTGCTGCAGCTTCACCCCGGCAAGGCCGTGGAAACGCTGGCGCGGTTCACGATCAATTCCACGCTGGGCTGGGCCGGGCTGTTCGACGTGGCCAAGCAGCCCTACATCAACCTGCCGCGCCGCCCGAACGGCTTTGCCGACACGCTGGGTTATTATGGCGTGAAGCCCGGGCCTTACGTGTTCCTGCCGTTTATCGGCCCCAACAACGCGCGCGACCTGGTCGGCGGCGCGGTGGATCTGGCCGGGGCGCCGCTGCGCTGGGCGGGTGGGCCGTTCAAGTCGATGTACTGGCAGGTGCCGACCAATACGTTCACCGCGCTGGATACGCGCGTGGAATTCCAGCAGCACCTGCTGGACTTCCGCGACAGCGAGCGCGGCGTCTATATCTCCGAACGCGAATGGTATCGCCGCCTGCGCGAGGCGCGGATTGCCGCGCACAAGGCCGGCGATCATGGCGCGCCGGTGGACGATGTGGCCTCGGTGGTGCCGACGCCGGCGAAGTAGCGTCAGTCGAGCGGGGTGGTTTCGGTGCGGTGGGCGATGCCCGCCAGCAGCGGCCGCGCCCGTTCCATGCCGCGCTGGACTTGCGGCAGCGTCAGGCAGGCGTCGTAATGCGCCTGCGATTGCCAGACCTCGTTGATCCAGAACGAGTCGGGATCGTCGGGTTCGAGCTGGATCAGGTAAACGAGCTTGCCCGGCACATCGCGCGAGCTTTCTCGCAGCACCGCGATCAGCTCGTCACGCTTGCCGGGCTGCGCGGTCATCCGGCCGAGCAGGCCCCATTTCGTATCGGCCATCACGCCCCCTCCAGCAGTCGATCCGCCTGCGCCCGCGCCTCGGGCGTGACTTCCGCGCCCGACAGCATCCGGGCGATTTCCTCTTGCCGTCCACCCGCGTCGAGCAGGTGGACCGAAGTACGGGTGACGGTGCCTTCGCTGGATTTGGCGATGACATAGTGAGTCTGTCCGCGCGCCGCGACCTGGGGGCTGTGCGTGACCGCCAGCAACTGACCCTGATGCGCCAGCCGGGCCAGCCGGTCACCGATGGCGCTGGCAACTGCGCCGCCAACGCCGCGGTCGATCTCGTCGAAGATCACCGTGGCGGCGCCGCCCTGTTCGGCGAGCGCGACTTTCAGCGCGAGGATGAAGCGCGACAGTTCGCCGCCCGATGCGATCTTGCCGAGCGGGGCGAAATCGGCGCCGGGGTTGGTGGCGATGAGGAATTCGACCGCATCGATGCCGCCGGGGCCCCAGCGATCCTCAGGCAGCCGCAGGATCATCGTCTTGAACCGCGCGGCATCGAGTTTCAGTGGCAGCAGTTCACCCGCGACCGCCTTGTCCAGCCGGGAGGCCGCTTCGACGCGCGCAACCGAGAGCGCTTCGGCGCGGGCGCGGAATTCCAAGCCGTGTTCGTGCGCGGCGGCCTTCAGCCCCGCCACTTCGGCCTCTCCGCCCTCGATCGCGGCGAGATCGGCGGCCATCTTTTCGGCGACGGCGGGCAGGTTTTCGACCGCGCAGCCATGCTTGCGGGCGGCGGCGCGCAGTTCGAACAGGCGGGTCTCGATCCGGTCGAGCGCGAGCGGATCGTGCGCCAGCGCCTCGGTCGCCTTTTCGACGCGATCCTCGGCCTCGCCTGCCTCGATCACCGCGCGGTCGAGCGCTTCGAGCGCTTCGGCCAGCAGCGGGTGTTCGCCGGCGATGCGATCCAGCCGGCGGGCAGCGGTGCGCAGGCGTGCCAGCGCGGAATCGGACCCGGCGAAAAGGTGTGCGAGTTCGGCAAGATCGCCCGAAAGCTTTTCGCCCTTCTGCATCGCGGCGCGCTGGCCGGCGAGTTCCGCTTCCTCGCCCTGCTGCGGCGCCAGCGCGTCGAGTTCGGCGAGGTGCGCCTCCAGCAGTTCGCGATCGGCGGCGGCCTGTTCGACGCGCGAGCGCGCGGTGGCCAGCGCGTCTTCGGCCGCGCGCCAGGCCCGCCAGGCCGATTCGACCCCCGCCGCATCGCCGCCGGCGTAGCGATCGAGCAGGGCGCGATGGCCGCGTGCGTTGACCAGTCCGCGATCGTCGTGCTGGCCGTGAAGTTCGACCAGCGCCGGCGCCAATTCGCGCAGCAGCGCGGCGCTGACCGGCTGGTCGTTGACGAAGCCTTTCGACGCGGTGCCGCCACCGCCATCGGCCTTGAGCTGGCGGCGCAGCAGCAGCGGCTCACCCGGTTCGACGGCGATTTCCGCGCCCGCCAGCGTTTCCGCGATGGCGGCGGGAAGCCGGGCGAATTCGAAACTGGCGGTGACGCTGGCGGAATCGGCCCCCGCGCGGATCAGCCCGGCATCGGCGCGGGCGCCCAGCACAAGGCCCAGCGCATCGAGCAGGATCGACTTGCCCGCGCCGGTTTCGCCGGTGAGCACGCCAAGCCCCCCGCCGAACGCCAGGTCCAGCGCCTCGATCAGCACGATGTTGCGAATGGCCAGTCTGGTCAGCATGTTCGCGACACGTTCTAGCCAATCAAACCCGTGCCGTCATCCCGCGCGAGTGCCGATCGGGAAAAAATCCGCGCCGGTCAGCCGATCAGGCGGGACAGGCCCTGCCACCAGGCCACCAGGAACACGGCGGCGATGGCAAGATATTCGGGCAGAAGGCTGCACCGGGGCTCCGGCATCGGATGATCGAGATCGACCGCGATCGGCAGGCCATCGCGCCAGGCAAAGGGGCCTTCGCCGGAAAATGCCGCAAGCTGTTCGGGTATTTCCTGCTCTTGGGCGCTAACCTCACCCGCACTGGCGAATCGTCCCGACAGGTCCATGACACGAGTCCTCGAAGCAGGCCGAACCTACTTCTGGAACCCTTTGCATTGTGTTGACGCAAACGGTTACCTGACGGTTTTTCCTTAGTTTTTTGCAAACGCTTCTTCGGGAGGATCGGCAAACGGCGGCTCGACGTCGATCTTGTCGGCCAGGGTCATGCGATCGAGAATGGCCGCCATCTCGTCGCGCAGTTGCAGCATCAGCCCGCGCAGGCGGCAATCGGCCTCGGGCAGGCAATTGGCGCAGTGTTCGTGCGCATTGCGGCTGGCGCACGGGGTCAGCGCCAGGCTGCCCCGCGTGAGGCGGATGATGTCGCCATAGCGGATATCGAGCGGCGGCAGCGCCAGTTCATAGCCGCCCTCACGCCCGCGATGCGAATTGACCAGGCCTTCGCGGACCATTTCCGACAGGATGACGGTGAGGAACTTGCGCGGGATGTTCTGCGCTTCGGCAATGGCGTCCAGCCGCACCGGCCCCTGCCGCCAGTGATCGGCAAGGTGCTGGAGAGCGCGGATGGTGTAGCGGGTTTTCTGCGAGAGCATCGATGTTCAGCACGCACGGCGGAACGCCGCAAGGCGCGCGGTTTCCGCCTGTTGGCGGCGATTGTCAACCTGCCGGGTAGATTTTGGCGCCGCGATGCGGTGGAAACCGCGATTCGCGGATGAATCAGGACGCCTTGGTGCCGGGCGCGTACTTGTTCATCAGCTTGAACGCCTTTTCGTACCATTCGCTGCCGGGGTAGCTGGCCCCCAGCACGGCGGCGTTTTTCTGCGCTTCCTCGGGGATGCCCAGCGCGAGGTTGGTTTCGACCATGCGATACAGCGCCTCGGCGGTGTGGCTGGTGGTCTGGTAATTGTCGATGACGTTGCGGAAGCGGATTTCGGCCGCCAGCCACTTGCCCGAACGCTCATAGAAGCGGCCGATGTCCATTTCCTTGCCGGCGAGGTGATCGCGCACGAGGTCGATCTTCAGCTTGGCATCGGTGGCATAGCGGGTGTCGGGGAAACGGCGGACAACGTCGTTCAGCGCCTGCAGGGTCTGCTGGGTGTCCTTCTGGTCACGCGCGACGTCGCTGATCTGCTCGTAATAGCACAGCGCGATCAGGTAGTAGGCGTAAGCCGCATCCTTGTTGCCGGGGTGAATGGTGAGGAAGCGCTGGCCCGACTGGATCGCCTTCGAATAGTCGCGCGAGACATAGTAGGAAAACGCGCTCATCAACTGGGCGCGGCGGGCCCAGGGCGAATACGGGTGCTGGCGCTCCACCTCGTCGAACAGTTCGGCGGCAGCGGACGAATCGCCCTTGTCCAGCCGGTTCTTGGCGGCGAGGTAAAGCGAATCGACGTCGCGCGCGACATAGGCGGTGTCCTTCACTTTGCCGCCGCGTCCGCCGCAGCCAGCGGTGAGCAGCATGGCACCGGCAGCGCCGGCGAGAAGAAGGGTGCGAAGCGGGGTCGTTCTGGCCATGCGCTGCGCTATAGCCAGCCCGCATCTGAACGCAAAGTGAAAGCGCAACGCCGTCCGCAGGTTGATCGGGCGAATGATCGGGGCCGGACATGCTTGCCAGCCGGTTAGCACGGGCATCCCCGAGCGCACGGGGTGGCCCGCGCGGCGTTCGTTGATCGTTGCCCGTTACAACCGCGCGCATGACGGGCGAAAGGGTATCGCGCCGGCCGGCCATCGCAGCATGGCTGGCGCGGTGGTTGCCGGCGGCATGGCTGGCCCTGGCCGCGCTGTGCCCAACGCAACCGGCAGCCGCGCACGCGCATCACGCCACGGTATCGCCGGTGCTTTCGCAATGCGTGGCCCCGGTGCGCGAGGGCGACGATCCGGCGGCGCTGCTGGCTATGCCATCGCGCTTCGATTGCCGCGAGGCGACGCTGCGCGACGCCCGCGGCAACCTGTGGGTGCGGCTGGCGCCGCCGGTTCCGACAGCCGCGCCGATCTTCGATTTCGAAGCGGGATGGCAGCGCGACGCGACGCTGTGGGTGCGGCACGACGACGGGACCATCGCCCGGGTGCGGCTGGACAACGCCACGCTGTCCAGTCTGACGACATTCGGGCGCGGCACGCGGGTGGAACTGCCCGAAAGCGCCGCGCCGGTTTCCGCCATCCTGATCCGGCTGGACGAGGCCGCCAACCTGGGCGGACTGATGCACCAGCCGCACCTGCAGGCCGCAGTAATGGCGCGCGCGGACGACGTGGAGGAAGTGGCGATCTATGCCGGGTTCGGCGGCATCTGCCTGGCGTTGCTGGTCTATAACCTGGTGGTGTGGTTCTCGCTGCGCGAGCGGTTCCAGTTGGCCTATTGCGCCGTGCTGGTGGCGATGGCGGCGGTCAGCTATGCCGATTCGGGCGGCTGGTCGCTGGTGTTCCCGGACGGCGATTTCACCATCCGGCTGCGGCTGGGCCAAGTGGCGATCGGGCTGGTAACGATCCTGTCGTTCGGCTTCCTGCGCGATTTCCTGGAGACATGGGCCACGCCGCGCTGGCTGCGCCGGGCCAGCCTGGCGGCGCGCTGCCTGCTGGCGACGGCGTCGATCGCGGTGGGCGTGGCGCCGTTTGCCTGGCTGCGGCAGGCGCATGACGCCTATCTGTTCGCCTTCGCGCAAGTGCCGGTGCTGACGGTCATGCTGATCGTCGCGGGAATGCGCCGGGGCAGCCCGGCCGCCCGGGTACTGGCGCTGGCCTGCGCCGGGCCACTGCTGGTCGGGCTGACCGGCATGGCCCATGCGCTGGGGCTGATCGACATCGGCGGGCTGTTCCTGCACCTGAACGTCATCGCGATGTCGCTGTTCGCGCTGACGACATCGACGGCGATGGCGTTCCGCGTCAAGACCATCACCCGCGAACGCGACGCCGCCCGCGCCGAGGAGCGCGTGGCCCGGCAACTCGCCGAGATCGACCCGCTGACCGGGTTGCTGAACCGCCGCGCGCTGCTGGAGCGGACCCTGGCGTGGGGCAGCGACGAGCCGCTGCGGCTGCTGCTGATCGACATCGACCATTTCAAGCAGGTCAACGACCGCCACGGCCACGACCACGGCGATGGCGTGCTGCGCGAACTGGCCGGCCTGCTGGCGGCGCGCGCCGAAATCCGTGCCAGCGTGGCGCGGCTGGGCGGCGAAGAATTCGCGCTGATCGGCACCGCCGCCGAATTGCCTGCGGGGATGGCGCTGGCCATCCTGTCCGACATTCGCGGGCACGCGTTCGACGGCGACCTGCGCCTGACCGTCAGCATCGGCATGGCCACCGGCGCGGTGCGCGACGAGGCACAGTGGCGCAAGCTGTACCGGCGGGCGGACCGGGCGCTCTATGCCGCCAAGACCGCCGGTCGCAACCGCGTGGTGGACCATGCAACGATGGCGCTGCCCGATGCGGCGGCGCGGACGGCAGCCGCTTAGGCGCTACGCCGTCGACTAAGCAAATGCTTCCTCACCCTCCAGCTTGGTGCGGTGCATCAGGCGGCCGGCCTGGTGATCATACGGCATTGCGCGGTGCATGGTGCCGGTGTTGTCCCACACCACCATGTCGCCCAGCGACCATTCGTGGCGATAGACGAAGCGATCCTGCGTGGCCCAGTCGCGCAGCCGGATCAGCAAATCCTCGCTTTCGGGCCAGTCCATGCCGACGACCTGCATGGCGGTGCAGCCAAGCACCAGCGATTGCCGGCCCGAGCGGTGCTTCCACACCAGCGGCAGTTCGTTCGCGCCGCGCGATTTCCACTGCTGGAGCAGCGCATAACTGGGCTCGGGATGCCAGTAGAGCTGGCTGCGCCACATCGAATGCACGACCTTGAGGTGTTCGATTTCGGCCTTTTCCGCAGCGGGCAGTTCGTCCCACGCGGCATAGGTGTTGCAGAACTCGGTCTGGCCGGTACCGGGGGCGGACAGGCGGCGGCCCGACATGATCGACGCCAGGATGGGCGTCTGCGCCATCGTGCCGTCGATATGCCAGAAGAACGCGCCCTTCAGGTAATCGGCCACCGGGTTGATCGTCGGGTCCATCGTGATCGGGTAGACCGCGTCCTTGCCCTCGGCGCCGGCTTTCTGCTCGCTCCATTCGTGCGCGAACGTGCCCAGCGTGTGGGTGAAGGCGATCTGCTCGTCATCGCTCATGTCGATTTCGCGGAAGGCGATGACGCCGCGTTGTTCCAGCAGGTCGCGGATATCTTTCGCGCGTTCACCCGACAGCAGCGTGGCCTTGTCGGTGCGGATTTCGCTGCCGATACGGTCTTTCAGGTTGATGACTTCGAATGCCATCGCGTGTCTCCCGATTCCATTGTTGAGCGAGTGTACAGCGATGACGGCAAGCCTACAAGCGGCGCGCCTTGCCGGCGAACGGGGCTTCGTTCGCGTCGAGGCGGCGGGTGAGGTCTGCGAAGGCGGTGCCGGGGCCGGCGGCGAGGCGGGCAGCGATCTGCCGGACCACTTCGGCGGGCGCCGGTGTCGATGACGAGGTCGAAGCAGTCGTGCGCATGGATTTCGGCGCCCATGTAGCGCGAGACCAGCTTGGTGTTGTCGTTGGCGCGCTTGCCATGTTCCTCGCCCAGCGAAGCGACGATCGAAGGCAGGCGCGCATCGATGCGCGAGGGAACGACTTCGGGGGCGGGTTTGAGGCAGACGAAAGTGACGGGCAGGCCGCGAAAGGCGTCGAGCAGATCGGCCAACAGCGGCGGATCGAACGTGCAGACGTGATCGAGGACGACGCGGGCGCCCTGGCGCACGCCTTCGGCGGCCATGCGGTGGAAGGTGCGCAGCATCTGCGGGCCGAGGGGGCCGAGTTCCATGTGGCGGCCGCCTTCGGGGTTTGTCGGATCGTCGGGGACCATGTGCAGCCCCTCGTGGTCGCGCGGGCCGCCGTCGATGAACTTGCGGGGCACGATCTTGCCCATGAACAGATCGACCCCGAAGTGGAACCACAGATCGTCCACGTCAGCGACGAACTGGCCGCAGGTGGTGGTCTTGCCCGAGCCGGTGGTGCCGGTGATGACGAGCGCGTGGCCTGCCGTGCCGGGCATGGTCATTCCCTTTCCCATACCGCCGGCCCGGCGCGGTGCCAGTCGCGGAAGGCGTGGATGCCGTAGTATTCCTGATCCTCGCCGGTGGCGTCGGTGAAGCCGTCGTAGTCCCACTTGTAGAGAGTCCACCACTGGCCGCGATCGGGAAACAGCATGAACTTGGCGGGGGTCTGCTCGCGGCCGAGGGCGGTGAGCTCGCGGTCGAGGGCGTCCTTGAGGTGGACTTCGATTTTGGTCGGGCGCGGGCCGTCGCGTTCGAGCACACGGCGGTGGCCGGAAACGACTTCGCTGATCACGCCATCGCGCAGGATGTAGCCGCCGACCGCCTTTCCGACCCGCGACTTCGTATCCGGGGCGAGGATGTGCCAGCCGGTGCGTGCGTCGGCGGTGGACCATGCATAACCGCCGGGGGCCGCACGTTCCATCGAGCGCGGACCGTGGCCGCCGTCGCGGATCGAGAAGCAATCGACGGCAAGGCGTTCGCCATCGAGCTCCACCCAGCCCGCGATACGGCCGGGCTGCTCGAAGTGAACCTTGAAGGCGCGGCCGAGCTGCTGCATCGGCGGCTTGTCCTGAAAGCCCTGGCCCATGATGTTGGGCGGGGCGATCGCGGTGAAGGTCAGGTCGAGCCGGAAGCCGGCGCGATCGTAGCGGATGCGGTAGCGCTGGAGCGGCTGCTCCATTCGCACGTCGAGGCCCCAAGGGGTCTGGTAATCGTACTTATCGTAGTCCTCCCCCCAGCGGCCTTCGGGGAGCGGGCGCATGAGTTGGAAATCGAAGTAACGGAATTCCCAGACGTGCTGGCCCGAGCGGTCCCACATCGCCGGGCCGCCGCAGAAGCTGGCCTGGTTCGGGCGGAAGTGAGTCCAGACGAGGCCGGCGATGTCGCGATCGGGGATAGCCCATGAGAACCAGCTCGATTCGGTCCATGTCAGGTCGTCGCCCAGCGGCGCGAAGTGATCGAGCAGGGCCGATTGGTCGTTCATGTGCCTCCCCCCTCCCGCCGGTTCAGGCCAGCGGCTCCTCACCGGCCAGCTTGGTGCGGACCATGCGGCGGCCGCTGGTTGGATCATAGGCGCGCGCGCGGTGCAAGGTGCCGGTGTTGTCCCACAGCACGGCATCACCGACTTGCCACGTGTGCGACAGGCGAAATCGCGGCTGCGTTGCCCAATCGCGCAGCCGCGTGAGCAATTCGAGGCTGGCGAGCGGGTCCATGCCGATGACGCCGGCGGCGGTGTTGCCGATGACCAGCGACTTGCGGCCCGAACGGTGAGTCCAGACCAGCGGCAGTTAGCGGGCGGGAACGCGCAGCCAGTCCTGCAATGTCGCAAGGCTGGGCTCCGGCTCCACCGCACGCTGCGCGGCGGCAAGGGCATGGATGGCGGTGAGGCCTTCGAGCGCGGATTTTTCGGCATCGGGCAGCGCATCGTACGCCGCATACGTATTGCAGAATTCGGTCTGGCCGCCGGTGGCGCTGGTGGCCTCGCAGCTCAGGATCGAGGCGAGGATCGGCTTTTCGTTCATGTAGCCGTCGAAGTGCCAGAAGAACGAGGATTTCAGCCAGTCGATGTTGCTGCCGGTAGCGGGGTCGAGGCTGATCGTGGTCGGCTCGTCCGCATCGCGGTCGAACAGGCATTCGCCCAGGGTGCGGGTGAAGGCGATCTGCTCGGCGTGGTTGAAGCGCACCTGCGGCAAGACGAGAACGCCGCGCGCTTCGAGCAGCGCCCGTAAATCGGCGGCGTGAGCACCGGACAGCAACGTCGCCTTGTCAAGCAACACGCGGCTGCCGATCAGCGGTTTCAGGTCTTCGCGTGGCAGCATCGCCGTCTCCCGCATGGCAGGGTGGCGGCGATGCCGGGTAGCGTCAAGCCATCGGGATCAGGCGAAGGGCTCTTCGCCTTCCAGCTTGGTGCGGTGCATCATGCGGCCGCAATCGGGATCGTAGGCTTCGGCGCGATGCATGGTGCCGGTGTTGTCCCACATCACGCAATCGCCGACCGACCATTCGTGGCTGTAGGAGAACTGCTCGCTGGTGGCCCATTCGCGCAGGCCGTGGATGGTCAGCGCGCTCTCCATCGCGTCCATGCCGATGACGCGGCTGGCGGTGCAGCCCAGCACCAGGCTTTCCCGGCCGGACTTGTGCTTCCACACCAGCGGCAATTCGTTCTCGCCACCGCGCATCATGCCCTGGAGCTTGGCAACGCTGGGTTCCGGCTCATAGTAGAACACCGTGGGCCAGACGCCGTGCGCGACGCGCAGGTCCTTCAGTTCGGCCTTGCGATCGGCCGGCAGGTCGTCCCACGCGGCGTAGGTGTTGCAGAAGCCGGTGTTGCCGGTGCCCTTGGGGCTGGGAACCTTGCACGACAGCATCGACGCGAAGATCGGCACGCCGTTCATCGTGCCGTCGATGTGCCAGTACAGCGAACCCTTCAGATATTCGGCCGCCGCCGGGTTTTCCTTCACGTCGAGCGTGATCTTGGACACCGAGCCATCGGGGTTTTCGGTGGTGTAGTTGCCCAGCGTGCGGGTGAAGGCGACTTGCTCGTCGTCGGTGAAATCGATCTGCGGGAACACGAGCACACCGACCTGTTCGATCAGCTCGCGCAAGTCCTGCGCGAGTTCGCCGGACAGCAGTTCGGCCTTGGTGTTGAGGACGCGGGCGCCGATCTTGTCCTTGATCTTTTCGTGGCGAAGCGCGGTGGTGGTGGCGACGGTCATGTCAGGCCTCTGGGTGTGGGGAACGGTGGTCTGCCCCTGCCGTTTCGTCCGGACAGAGTCAATTCGGCCACGCCCGCGCGGGGGCGGGCGTGGCCGATCTGCGTCAGTTCGTCTCGAACGAAGCTGGCTTACCTGGCGTTCGCTTCCCACGCTTCCCCGCCGCGAATGATCGTGCGGTGCATCATGCGGCCGCTGGCCGGGTCGTAAGGCGTGGCGCGGTGCAGCGAGGTGCGGTTGTCCCACATCACGGTGTCACCCACCTGCCACTTGTGAGCGTACATGTAGGGTTCGCTGGTGGCAAATTCGCGCAGGCCATGCAGGATCTTCTGGCTGTCCTTCATGTCCAGCCCCTTGATGTAGTGCGCGGTGTTACCCAGCACGAGCGACTTCTTGCCCGACGCGTTCTCGACCACCAGCGGCAGCTCGGCCTCGCCCTTCGACTGCCAGTTCTCGAGCTGCTTCAGCGTGGGTTCGGGGGTGTGGTAGAACTGCGAGCACCACAATGAATGGATCACGCGCAGCCCTTCGAGCCGGGCCTTTTCGTCCTCGGGCAGATCGGCATAGGCGGTGGCGGTGTTGGCGAATTCGGTGTCGCCACCCTCGGGCGCCAGAATCTGCGCGCTGAGCATCGAGGCGCGGACCGGCTGGGCGTTCATGGTGCCGTCGATATGCCAGTAGAGCGACCCCTTCAGGTATTCGGCAACGTCCTGGTTGACCTTCTCATCAAGGCTGATCTTGAACACCGAACCCTTGTCACCGCGAATCTCGTCGGCGGCACCGCCCAGTGATTCGGAGAAGGCGACCTGCTCGGCGTCAGTGAAGTGAACCTGCGGGAACACCAGCACGCCGCGTTCTTCAAGCAGGGCATTGATGGCGTCGGACAGCTCACCCGAAAGCAGCTCGGCCTTGGTGTTGAGGACGCGGGCGCCGATCTTGTCCTTGATCGGTTCGAAACGCAGGCGGGTGTCGGCGATGGTCGCCATGATCGTGATACTCCCGAAGCAGATGGTTGGCTCGTTGTTGAACAGGTGTACAGCATTTGCAACGCAATTGCAAGTGGGACTGTAGTGCAGTGGGACGGGCCCCCTTCCCTTTCGCGCGGTCAAGCCCCACCTTGACGCGATGGCAGAGCTTTCCTTTCTCGACCTTGTCCCGATTCTCGATGGCGGCACCGTGGCCGATGCGCTGCGACGCGCGGCCGATATGGCGAAAGCCTGCGAGGCCGCCGGGTACAAGCGCTACTGGGTGGCCGAGCATCACGGCATGGCCGGGGTCGGCGCGGCGGCGACAGCGGTGGTGATCGGCCACATCGGCGCGGCAACTGCGACGATCCGCGTGGGCGCCGGCGGGATCATGCTGCCCAATCATTCGCCGCTGCAGGTGGCCGAGCAGTTCGGCACGCTGGACGCGCTGTTCCCGGGCCGCGTGGACCTGGGGCTGGGGCGCGCGCCGGGGTCGGACCAGCGCGTCATGCGGGCGATGCGGCGCGGGCTGAACAGCTCGCCCGACGATTTTCCGCGCGACGTGGTGGAATTGCAGGCCTTGTTCGCCGGATCGGACGAGGTGGGCATCACCGCCACACCGGGAGCCGGGGCAAATCCGGAGCTGTGGATTCTGGGCAGCAGCACCTTCGGCGCGCAACTGGCCGCGTACCTGGGGCTGCCGTATGGTTTCGCCTCGCACTTCGCGCCGGGGATGATCGATGAGGCGCTGCGGGTCTATCGCGCCAATTTCCGGCCTTCGGCGGTGCTGAACAAGCCGCATGTCATGGCGGGTTACAACGTGATCGGCGCGGACAGCGACGACGAGGCGGCGCTGCTGGCGACATCGATGCAGCAGGGCCTGGTGGCGCTGTGGAGTGGCGAGACGCGCGGTGGGCTGCGGCCGCCGGTGGCGGGGTTTTTCGAGACGCTGAGCGCGCAGCAGAAGGCCGGGCTGGCGCAGTTCCATGCGTTCACTTCGGTGGGAACAAGGGCCACTTTACGCGACGGTTTCGCGGCGTTTCTGGAACGCACCGGGGCGGATGAGGTGATCGTGACGTCGCAGGTGTGGGACCATGCCGCGCGGATGAACAGCATCGCCATCGCGGCGGAAGCATTTGCCGACGTGACGCAAGCGTGATGCCCCGGCGGCGGCACCGCCGGGGCATCGGGTTGGTCAGCCGCGCATGCCGTGCAGGTCGAGATCGACAACGCGGCCGTGGTCGATGCGGCAGGTGAAGCTGCCGTGGTCGCGGCCGCGATCCCAGCCACCCCGGTCATGTCCGCCCCAGCGGTACGCGTCGCGGTAATCACCCCGGGATGACACGGCCAGTTCACCCCGGACGCGGAAGCCGTCGCCAGTCCGATCGACATCGCTGATGCGGGTGACGCGGGCCTGGCCGCGCGCCTGCATGGTGGCGGCGCGGCTGCACTGCTCGATGGCGAAACGCGGGTTGCCGCCCATGCGGTAGTTGTCGCGGTAACTGTCACGATGATTGCCGTCGTGCCAGCCGCTATCGTGGGCGGGGCCGTTCCATGCCTGCGCCGATGCCGGGGCGGTGGCGCCCAGCGCGAGCGTTGCCGTGGCAACGGTGCCCAGCAGGCTTTTGCCGATGCGATTCATGATGGGTCTCCTTGCTTGCCGGGACATGCCGGCTTGAAAACCGTTCTAGGCGCACTGCGCTGAGGGGAGGCTGAACCGGCACGACAGATGACGTTCATGAAACTGGTCAATTAGATGAACGGCATTCGCCCTAAAGTTAACGCCGCGTTAGGCCCTTCTCGCTAGGTTTGCCGCCACGTTCGGATTGTCATGGAGTGCGGCGATGAGCTGGGTTCAGGCGCTGTTTGCGGGAATGTTGCCGACGGCGATCGTTTCACTGCTGATCCTTGGCGCCGAATGGATCAACGGTTCGCGCGGGACCGACTGGTGGCGCAACCTGCAGGCCTGGTTCCTGTGCCGCCTGGCCGCGATCACCGCCCTGCCGCTGCTGCCGCTGTGGGCGCATGAAAACTGGTCGCTGATCGACGGCAAGACGCTGCCGTTCTGGATCGGCTTTCCCATCCTGGTGCTGGCGCGCGACCTGGGCGAATACCTGTTCCACCGCGCGCAGCATTCGGTGCCGTTCCTGTGGGCGATGCATTCGCTGCACCATTCCGACCCCGACATGATGGTGCTGACCACCCAGCGCCATTTCTGGGGCGACCAGTTTATCAAGGAACTGACGATCTGGCCGGCGGCGCTGCTGGTGATCAGCCCCACCCCGGCGATGCTGGTGGCCTGGGGCTTCTTCACGCTGTGGAACTTCGCGCTGCATTCCAGCCTGCCGATCGACTTCGGCCGGTTCTCGTGGGTGCTGAACAGCCCCGAATACCACCGGCGCCACCATTCGGTCGATCCGGCTGACTACAACGGCAACTATGCCGCGCTGCTGCCGATCTGGGACGTGGTGTTCGGCGGTTATCACCGCGCCGAAGGGCATCCCCGCACCGGGATGCCGCGCAAGCCCGAGAACCTGTGGGAGCTGCTGGTCTGGCCGCTGATCTGGGACAAGGCGCCCGCCGTGGCGGCAAAGCCGGCCACCGCCTGAAGGCCTTTTCTTCGCGCCCGCAAACGGGCAAGACCGGCGGATGAGCGATATCGAAACGACGCCGCGCCGCGGGCAGCGGCTGATGGCCATCCTGGCGGTGAGCGGGCTGGCGGCGGCGGCCTTGTGGACGCTGCATTTCTTCCTGCACGCGATCGGCTGGGCGGCGATCATCGCGATGGCGCTGTGGCCCAGCTACATGCGGCTGGTGGCGCGCTGGCCGGGGCAACGGCGGCTGCTGCTGCCGGCCGGCGCGGTTTCGCTGGTGACGCTGCTGTTCGTGGTGCCGCTGGTGATGGTGGCACAGGCGGCGGTGCAGGACAGCGCGGCGGTGATGGACTGGGTGCGCGACGCGCAGACCAACGGCGTGCCCGCGCCGGACATGCTGGCCAATCTGCCCTATGGCGACCATCTGCGCGGCTGGTGGACAGCGAACCTCAGCCAGCCGGGCGGGCTGGGCCGCATCGCCACGCACAGCCAGGCCGGGTCTGGCGGGGTGCTGGCCACCGGCGAGCGCGTGGTGGGCGCGGTGGCGCACCGCGCGGTGCTGGTGATCTTCATGCTGGTGGTGCTGTTCTTCCTGCTGCGCGACGGCGAGCGGCTGGGCAAGGCGATGCAGGTGGCGACGACGCGGGCGTTCGGCGCCGGCGGCGAGAAAGTGTTCGAGCAGGTGGTGGCGGCGGTGCGCGGCACGCTGAACGGGCTGGTGGTGATCGGCTTCGGCGAAGGCGTGCTGCTGGGGGTTTCGTATGAGCTGGCACGGGTGCCGCACGCCGCGCTGCTGGCACTGCTGACCGCGCTGCTGTCCGCGATCCCGCTGGGCGCGGTGGTGGCCTATGTGGTGGCCGCCGGCATCCTGGCGGCGGGCGGCGAGACCGGCTGGGCGGTGGGCATCCTGGTGTGGGGATCGATCGTGGTGTTCGTCGCCGACCATTTCGTGCGGCCGGTGCTGATCGGCGGATCGACGCGGCTGCCGTTCGTGGCGGTGCTACTGGGGATTGTCGGCGGGATCGAGGCCTGGGGGCTGATCGGGCTGGTGCTGGGCCCGGCGCTGATGGCGGCACTGCTGCTGCTGTGGCGCGAGTTCGTGGGCGAGCACGAGGGGCCGCTGGCGCCGAAGGTGGGGGGGTGGAAGGATAGGGGGTGAAGGGGGGTCTAGCCCCCTGCTCCGTCGGGGTCTTTGGGTTGCTCTGGCCGGATCGAGTAGACCGAGGCGGCTGCTTTCACTAGATGTAGCCGCTTCGCGAAATGGTGAGATTGTTGGGGAGAGCGGGCGTTACCGTGGTGACGGAGATGCCGGCCTAGTTCGCTCCCGGACCTTCCATTTTTCAATGGTGCCAATGGCATCACCAAGCATCACTTCGAGTTCGCTGATTGGACCTACCCATGTCTGGTCTATTTGGTCCTCAGTATCGTCATTCGTATCGATGGCCCGCGCTGTGACCGCAATTCGGTCACCATCCGGCTCACTCACGCTGACTTGAAAACACTCGAATGGTGGGTCTCCGGGAATGTGAAAATATCGCGCTGGCGACCCAGCCCATGCAGTGAACAGTGTTGACCCAGTTGCCATGACCCACGCGGCGATCACACCATCCACGTTCGCATACCCATGCCCACTCATAAGTGCAGGATGCATCGTTTGTGCTATGTCCGCAATGTCGTCGTGTCCGGAACGTCCACTTTCAACTCCTGTCACCGCGAAGCGGTCTGTAGTTTTCCTGAACTTTCACCACGCTGGACTTGCTGACCGCCGCAAGGGAATCGGGGGTGCAGGGGGAATGATTCCCCCTGCCCTTCCCTCTTCCTACTATAACCCGAGCTGCTTTCGCACTTGCGGTTCGAAGGCGAGGACTTTGAGGCCGCCGGTATCCGAGAAAAACAGCAGGCGGCGGGCTGCGTCGTAGTAGCCGACCTGGGCGTGAACGGGCACGCCGTGGTTGAAGTAGGCGGCTTCGACGGGGTGGGCGGGGTCGCGGATGTCGAAAATGCGCAGGCCGGCGTCGCCGAAGTTGAGGGCGGCGAAGCGCGGGTTCTCGGTGCGGTCGAGCAGGTGGTAGGCGAGCCAGGGGTCGCGGCCGGAGGCCTTGCGCTGGGCGCAGAACTGCGGGCTGTTGATGGCGAGCGGCAGCATCGCCGTGTGCGTGGGATGGGCGGGATCGGTGACGTCGCTGATGAACGCCTCGAACGCCCAGCCGAGCGAGGCGGGGCGGGGCCAGGGCTTGCAGGGGTCGCCGCGTTCGGGCTGGCCCATGATGCCGGCGGTGCCGCCTTCGTTCGAATGCAGCAGGTATTCGCGGCCATTGGAGCGGAACCAGTCGAGGCCGTGGCCGGGGCCATCGAGGGTGCCGATGACGCGGTAGGGTGACTGGGTGATGTCGATGACGTGGAGCCGGGGAACGGGGGACCACAGCGCCATGTTGCCGCCGGACTGGTCACCGACGTAGAGCCGGGTGTCGTCGGCGTTGAAATCGGGCGAGTGGGAGACCTGGGGCCAGAGCAGCGAGGCTTGCAGCGGGCTGCCGCCCATTGCGTAGTTGGCACCGCGCGGGGCGGGGCGAGTGGCGTCGTCGCAGAGGCTGCGGCGGGCGGCGAGCGACTGGCGGTGGATTTCCTGCCAGGCGCCGGGGAGTTGGGCGGCGATTTCGCAGCGGTGATCGACGATTTTCCATGAGGCGGGGTCGGCGAGGTTGTCGAGATTGACTTCCCACACCCCGAACGAGCCGAACACGCGCGTGCCGGCGTGGTTCAGGCGGATGTCATGCGGCAGGTTCTTGCGGGCGACGCCGGGGACGGTGGTGTCGGGCCAGCGGATTTCGCCGAGGACCTTGGGATGCAGGCAATCGGCAATATCCAGCACGGTGCTGCCGGAGACCATGACCGCGCGGCTGGCGGTGACGACGAGGCGCAGCGATTCGGAGCCGTTGTGAACGGGAATGGGCGCGCCAATGACTTTCGGGTGCGTGGCGTCGCGTACATCCACCACCGAGATCGCGGCTTCGTCGGGGGTGCCTGCGGTCCCGCGTGAGCGGACGTAGACGCAAGTGCCGGTGCCGGCGACGTTGCCCGCCAGCGGAAGCTGGCCGACGAGGCGGACGCCGCAGGCATAATGCGGGGTTGCGCCGGCGGGGACTTCGCCCTGGATGCCGGGTTCGCGTTCGTCACCGGCGGCGCAGGTGGCGGGGGAGACGCCCGGCTGTGCGGCCGGGGCGGCGGCAAGGGAGGGCAGCGGGGTGGCGAGCAGCGCGAGGGCGGCGGTGGCGGCGCGCAGGGGGTGGCGGGGCATGGCGGTTCTCTCCCTTTTGGCGCAGGCTGGCGGAAACGGGGCGGGGTGGCAAGCGAGCCGGGAGCGCGGGGGCGGTTATTGGGGGGCTTGGGCGGGTGCTGGCCCACCCCGCTGCGACTAACGCTTGCTGCGCAAGCGCAAGTCTCGCGCCCCTCCCGCAAGCGGGAGGGGATTGGTTGTGCCCCTGCTCTGCCGTTTACTTTGATTCCGGCTGTAGCCCGGTCCAGTGCGCCAGGAACGCCAATATGTCGGCGCTCTCCGCCACCACCTTGTCAGTCGGCTTGCCAGCGCCGTGGCCGGCGCGGGATTCGATGCGGATCAGGTGGGGTTTGTCGCCGATGGCGGCGGCTTGCAGCGCGGCGGTGTATTTGAAGCTGTGGCCGGGGACGACGCGATCGTCGGTATCCGCCGTGGTGACGAGGATGGCGGGGTAGTCCCTTCCGCCCGCGATGTTGTGATAGGGCGAATAGGCGCGCAGGACCTTCCAGTCCTTCTCCACCGCCGGGCTGCCGTAGTCGTCGGTCCAGTAGCGGCCGGCGGTGAAGCGGTCGAACCGCAGCATGTCCATCACGCCGACCTGCGGATTGGCGGCGGCGAACAGGTCTGGCCGCTGGTTGGTGACGGCGCCGACCAGCAGGCCGCCGTTGGAGCCGCCCTGAATCGCCAGCCCGTCCTTCGGAGTCACGCCGTTGGCGATCAGCCATTCGCCGGCGGCGATGAAATCGTCGAACACGTTCTGCTTGTTGGCCAGCCGGCCGGCATCGTGCCATTCGCGGCCATATTCGCCGCCGCCGCGCAAGTTGGCGAGCGCGAAGGCACCGCCGGCCTGAAGCCACGCCATGCGTGCAGGAACGAAGCCGGGGGTGAGCGCAATGTCGAAGCCGCCGTAGCCGTAGAGCAGCGTGGGCACGGCGCGGTGGGCGGCGGCGATGTCGGCGCGGCGGACCACGAACATCGGCACGCGGGTGCCGTCCTTCGAGGGATAGAACACCTGCTCGACGCGGTAGTCGGCCGGGTGGAACGCCAGCACCGGGGTGGCGAAGGCTTCGGCGCGGCCGGTGCGGACATCGTAGCGATAGACGCCGGGCGGGCGGGTGAACCCGGCGAACGAGAAGAAGGTTTCGGGATCGCCCGGGCGGCCGCGAAAGCCGGCGGCGGTGCCGAAATCGTTGAGGGTCAGCTCCTGCGGATGGCGGCCGTCGAGATCGACGATCAGCGCGGTGCTGGCGGCATCGCGCAGGTAGGTGAGGATCAGCCGCCGGCCGACGATGGCGGCCTGCTGCAACGTGGCGTCGGATTGCGCGACAAGCTGCTGCCACTGCGGTTGCGGGCCGGCGAGATCGACCGAGACGAGCCGATAGCGCGGCGCCTGATGGTTGGTGACGAACCACAGGCGATGGCCGATGGCATCGACCAGCTTCCAGTCGCTGGTGAAGCCGGGGACCAGCAGGCGCGCGGGCCAATGGCCGGGCGGGCGCGCGGCCAGATCGATGACGTGGAGTTCGAAGCGCGAGTCGGTGCCGACTTCGGTGGTGATCAGCGCAAAGCGGCCATCGCTGGTAACGCGGGCCTTGTGCCCCCATTCGGGGTGATCGGGCGTGGCATAGACCAGCTCGTCCGCCGATTGCGGCGTGCCGATGCGGTGGAACCAGACCGACTTGCCATAGGTGGCGGCCTGGAATTCGCGGCCCGGCGGCGGGGCGGGGAAGCGCGAATAGAGCACGCCTTCGTTGCCCACCCAGGCAAGCTGGGTATCGTTGGCCCATTGCAGCACTTCGGGAAGCACCTGCCCGGTGCGGGTATCGACGATGCGCAGGCTGCGCCAGTCGGAGCCGCCGTCCTGAATGCCATAGGCGAGATAGCGGCCGTTGCGCGACGGTTGCCATAGTTCGGGATCGAGCGCGGTGGCGCCATCCTTCGACCACAGGTTGGGATCGAGCAGCAGGCGCGGGGTGCCGTGCAGGCCGGGGCGCAGCCATAGCTGCGACTGGTTCTGCAGGCCGGTGTTGCGGAGGTAGAAATAGCGGTTGGCGGCCTTCTTCGGCAGGCCGAAGCGCTCGTAGTCGGTGAGCGCGCGGATGCGGTTGGCGAACCAGTCGCGCGCGGGCAGCGTGGCGAGATAGCTTGCCGTGACCGCGTTCTGGCGGGCGACCCAGCCGGCCACTTCGGGATCGGCGCGGACATCGTTTTCCAGCCAGCGGTATGGGTCGGCGACTGGTTGGCCGAACGGGTGTTCGACCAGATCGACCTTGCGGGTCTGGGGATAGGCCGGCGCTGGCAGGTCGGGCGCGGCGTTAGCCAGCAGCAGCGGGGCGAGGAGGATGCGGGTGGGGCGCATGGCGCTTGATGGGCGACGCGGGCGTTGATGGGAAGGGGGAATTCGTTTTTCGGCGCGCTACGGCTAGGCGTCGGCTTCGGGCCATTCGAGGCGATAGCTGTCGCCGTCACGCCGCACCTTGCAGACATGCGGCGGCATGAAATGCGCGGGGGCCAGCCAGAAATCGCGGTCGGCGCAAAGGCCGAGCAGGCGGTGGCGGGTCTGGCGCGCCGCTTCGCGGTCGTCGGCGTGGATCGGGCGATCCGGGTAGACGCACTGGATGGGGTGGTGGATGGCATCACCCGCCAGCACCGCGCCCTGCTCCTCGCTTTCCAGCACGCCGGCGATGTGGCCGACGGTGTGCCCGGCGGCGTCGATCAGGGTGAGGCAACCGGCGATGGTCTCGCCCGGATCGGCGAGGTGGTGCAGGCCGGCGGCGATGACCGGGGCGATGCATTCGCGGTAGACATCGACATTGAACACATTGGCCTCGCCGAATTCACCGGCGGCATCGCGGCGCCAGAAATCCTCGTCGCTGCGGGAGAAGATGTATTTCGCATTGGGGAATGTCGGCACCCATTCGCCGTTGTCCAGACGGGTGTTCCAGCCGACGCGATCGAGGTGGAGGTGGGTGCAGAACACGTAGTCGATGGCTTCGGGCAGGACGCCGAGCGCGGCGAGGTTGTCGAGCATCGGCGAGTCCTTGCGATGGTAGAAGTCCAGCGCCGGGCGGTTGCGCTGGTGGCCGACGCAAGGATCGACGAGGATGCGGGTTGTGCCGGTTTCGTGCGGGACTTCGACCAGCCAGGCGTGTTGCGAGAGGTGGCATTGGCCGGTTTCGGGATCGTGGAAGCGCGGGGCCAGCCAGTCGAGGTGCGGCGCGGCGTCGGCCGGGGTGAAATCCTCAATGAACATCTGCGGGGGCAGCGGCATCCGGTCGAATTCGATAACCGGGCGGATGGTGATCTGGCCGATTTGCATGGATTGTCCCCTTGCGTGCTTTTGGCGAGAGGATAGGCGCGGCGGGCGGCTGGTCAACGGTGGCTCGACAGCGGGCAAGCGGGTCGGCAGTGTGGGGCAATGTCGATCACCCCTGCCCTGCCTGTGGCCTTGCCACCTTTGCTCGATCTGGCCGGGACGGCGGTGTTTGCACTGACGGGCGCGCTGCTGGCGGCACGGTTGCGGCAGACGTTCGTGACGATGGGGTTCTTCGCGCTGGTGACGGGGGTGGGCGGGGGGACGTTGCGCGACCTGTTGATCGGGGCGCCGGTGTTCTGGGTGCATGACCCGTGGGTGGCGCCGGTGTGCCTGGGCACGGCGCTGGTGGCATGGTTCACGCCGCGGCGGTGGTGGGAACGGCAGGCGCTGGAATGGGCGGATGCGGCGGGATTGGGTGCCTATGCGGTGCTGGGCACGGCGAAGGCGCTGGCCTGGGGGGTGCCGCCGGTGAGCGCGACACTGATGGGGGTGATTACCGGCTGCGTGGGCGGGATCGTGCGGGATGTGCTGGCGGGCCGGCCGTCGATCCTGATGCGGCCGGAGCTGTATGTGACGGCAGCGGCGCTGAGCGCGGCGCTGTGCGCGGGGCTGAGCGTGCTGGGCGTGGCGCATGGGGTGGCCTGGCCGGTGGCAGCGGTGGCGGGCTTTGCGTTGCGGGGGGCGGCGTTGGCGTTGGGGTTGGGGTTGCCTAGCTATGGGGGGCGACCGGAGGGGTCGCTTGTCGATCACGACCACCGTTAGACTCCGTAAGTTCAACGTTGCCGCGTCCAGCGGCAATTCCGTGTGGACCGGGGTTCAAGCGATACGGGGTGCGGCGGGGAGGCTACGGGAACTGCGTCCGAAATGGGCGCAGCGTGTTTGGTGCGGATTGCGGTGTAATTGGCGCGCTGGTTTGGTTGATGAAACGCATGCGGCGGGCACGTTTCTATAGGTGCGCGAATCAGGGATTTGCGATGTCAAAGAGCGCGCGAACGGTAAACGCGTGGGGGCGTGTAGGACAGGGGGATTGGTCCGGATTGGGAATTTGGGATTGTTGCGTGTCACCGTAATCCAAATTCGGCATTTGCGGCATTTGGGTTGCGCGAGTAGGCTGACAGAGATAAGGAAACGGCTTATGCTTGTCACGCACATAAAATTGAAAAATTGGCGAAATTTCCAAACCGTAGACGTTGCACTTTCACCGACGTCTTATGTGCTTGGTCCGAACGCCGCCGGGAAGTCAAACTTCCTTGATGTGTTCCGATTCCTTCGTGACATCTGCAAGCGTGAAGGTGGAGGTTTGCAAAAGGCCGTTTCAGACCGGGGCGGCATATCAAAGCTGCGTTGCCTGCATGCTCGCCGAGAGCCTCAAGTGGGTTTGGAATTACAATTAAAAAGCCCGACTGGAGTCGATTGGACATACGAACTGGAATTTCGTTCTGAAGGCAAAGGCGCGCAACGTGTTTTAGTATCCAAGGAGCGCGTTCTAAAAGGGAAGAAAATTCTACTCAACAGACCTGACGACAAGGACGAAAGAGACGCAGCACTGCAAACCCAGACCCATTTAGAACAGATTCTCGCAAACGAAAAATTTCGTGAATTGTCGGAATTTTTTTCCGAAACAACATATCTTCACTTAGTTCCACAACTATTGAAGTATGGCCAACAGATTGGTGGGCATATTCTCGAAGATGACCCCTTCGGCCAAGGTTTTCTGGAGAGAATTTCTCGAGCGCAACCGAAAACGCGCGACAGTAGATTGAGGAAAATTCAGAAGGTCTTGCAGATCGCGGTACCACAATTCCATGAGCTTGCTTTTGAGAAAGACGAGTTCAACGGACGCCCGCATCTCAAAGTCAAGTTTGAGCATTTCCATCCGAATGCGGGATGGCAACGCGAAGAGCAATTTTCAGATGGCACCCTCAGACTGCTTGGGCTTCTCTGGTCGCTCTTGGAGGGAGGATCATTGCTGCTAATTGAGGAACCGGAAATTTCACTCAATGCAGCAATTGTTGCAGAAATTCCTGCAATGATGCAGAAAATTCAGCGCCAATCAAAGCGCAGCAGGCAGATAATAATCTCCACACACAGCGAATCATTATTAAGCAACCCGGGAATTGATGCGACTGGCGTCTTATTAATTGAGCCGAAATCAAACGGATCAACCATCCGCCAAATTAATGAAAGTGAAAAAAATGCGGTGCTTGATGGATTTCCTGTATCAGAGGTAATGCTTCCTAAGGTCCGCCCACAACTCTTCAAACAACTCGCACTTGCTCTATGACAAGATCGATCAACGTTGCCACCGAAGACGAGCTATCTGAAACGGTGGCATGTCGGCTTATTCGAGAATTGATGCCAGATGTAATCGTTGGCCTCAGATTAAGAAAGAATGGGGCCGGATACCTAAAAAGCAAGATGTCTAATTTTTGTCAAATGGCACGGCGAGAACCAGTTTTAGTCATAACTGATTTAGATCGCATTCATTGCGCCCCAAAATTGCGCGCCGATTGGACTCGAGGCCTTGATATTCCGACCAAAATGTTGTTTCGGATCGCAGTGCGAGAGATAGAGTCTTGGATATTAGCTGACGCACGCGGGTTTTCCAAACTCTTAGGCATACCGGTGGCACAAGTCCCAAAAAATCCCGATGACATACCTGATCCAAAAGAGACTCTGATCAATCTGGCCAAGCGTTCATCCAAGGGAGTTCGTATGGATTTGGTCGCCACGCGCGGTACTATTGCGTCACAAGGCATTGGATATAATAGAATAATATGTAGGTTTGTTGACGAAAATTGGAGCATTCGAGAAGCAGCGGAAAATTCTGTGAGCTTATCGAAAGCCGTCGCCCGAATTCAGGAGTTAAATGAAACCTGAATCGGCTTGCAGCAGATTAATACGAAGTATACAATTTAGTCAATTCATAGAACTCCCTCGTTTACATCTCACGCGATCACCTGGATATCCGCCGACGTCGCCTCCCAGAACGGCTTGCGGGCCGGCGTGGGCTTCTCGGAGATGATCCATTTCACAATCCGGCGCATCGGTTCGATGCCGTCCTGCGGGCCGATCAGGCCGGCGCCGTTGAATACATAGCCGAGTTCGACGAAGCGTTGGCCGCCGTGGAGGGCGCCCTTGTGGCGCACCGTGTCGTGCAAACTCGCCGGCCAGATGCCCACGGTCTGGGTGTAGGCATCGACCACGTCCAGCACTTCTTCCAGCGTATCGACCGGGATCAGGTTGATGGTGCGGTCGGCCAGGTATTCCCAGAAGTCCACCCGATCGGGCGTGTGGCTGACAATGACCGCGCCTTCGCCTTCTTGCCCGCCGATAACGGTGTAGAAATCGTCGGAGAAGCGCAGGCCGTCGATGTGTTGTTTCAGGTCGGCATCGAAGCGCTTGGGTTTGGTGGTCAGCACTTCGGGCAGGGTGAACATGGCGTCGTAAGTGGCCTGCCCCAGCTTCTTCAGCTTCTCGATGCCGTCGTCATCGCTGCCGCACAGCACATAGGCCATGCGCGCGGCGGCGCAGGCGGTCTGGTTGCCGGTGGCGAAATCGCAGGCGAGGCGCTGGCCGGTGTTGCGGATGGCTTCGTCCGATTCGAGCGCTTCGGGCCCGATGATGGCGGCCGAGCGCTTGGGGTCGAGGCTGATCAGCTCGATGCCGGGCTGGATGTATTTCGTCACGTGCTTGACGCTGGCGAAGCCGCCCCAGGCGCAGATCTTCTCGATGTGGTGCGGCTGGTAGACCTTGCGCTCGATCGCCTCGTCACCGCCGCGCCAGTAGGCGACGGCGAGGTGCTTGGTGATCGGGTGATCGGGCGCCATGTCCACCATTGTCCGCGCGATGGCGCCGGTGGTGAACGGGTCGTTCGAGGGCACCTTGATCAGCGTGTCGCCCCGGGTGACGGCGCCGCGCAGCACGGTGAGCGCGCCCAGCACCGGGCCGTTGCCGGCGACGATGTGCAGGGTGCGGGCGCCATAGGCGCGGATGCCGGTGACGATGCCGTGGACTTCGCGCTCCACCCAGGATTCGAGGTAATCGACGCCGATGGTGAAATCGACCATGCCGCGAATGCGTTCCTTGTCGAACATGAACGGCATGTCGTGGAAGAAGTGGTCCATGATCGGCCGCGTGGTGGGCGCGGTGGCATAGGAGTATTCGCGCGCCTCGCGCATCCAGTCGTTGCGATCGACATGGAGGCGGTCGCCGAGTTCGGCGAGGTAGTCCAGAATGTCCTCGAAGCTCAATGTGTAGAGGTCTTCCATCAGGCGCGGGCTGGCGAGCGGGAGTTTATCGACGATCTTGGCCGGATCGGGGGCAAGGAAGGCGAGATCGCCGCCGCGACCGCCGAATTCGATGAGGTCGCTGTCGATGACTTCACCGCGCAGCACGGCGTAGGAGATGGGGCGGGTGGCGAGCATCTTAGCCTCCGAATCCGGTGAGGAAGTCCATCGCCTCGGCCTGGGCGGCGGGGGTGGCGGCGCAGCTGATCTTGTCGTCGCCGCCCTGAAGTTCGCTGACGCGGTTGATCTTCTTCTCCAGCGCCACGGAAGTGCGGCCGCAGGCGCATGGATGATCCCAGTCCACGGTGACGAGATCGCCGGTGATCAGCCCGCCCCAGCACGATTCCGCCGTCATGTCGAAGAAGGCGGCGCGGCCGGTCTGCCTGCCCCGGCGCGGCAGCGGTTGGCCGGTGTCGAGATCGAGCAGGTAGACGGTGACCCAGGGCAGCACGTGGTAATGGTCATGCTCGCACTGGACCGAGAACGAGTTCATCTCCGTCATGCCATAGGCGGAGATCATCCGTTCGGTGTTGAAGAACTTGCAGATCACCTCCTCGAGGTCGTCGGGCAGGGGAACGCCCTTGGCGCCGCCGCCGCCCATGAACACCGAATCGGGCGCGAACACGCCCGACAGGCCTTCCTCCAGCCCGCGTTTCGCTGCCGAATAAAGCAGGTTCGAGGTGCTCATCACGAACACGCGCTGGCCCAGCAATTCGTGAATCATGCGGTTGACGAAGGCGAGCTGCTGGTTGGGCATGTCCTTCTGCGATTGCTCCCACTCCTCACGCCGGGCGAGCAGCGAGGGCGGCACGTCCACCTTCGACACATCGCCCTTGGCCTGCGCCGCGCGCAGGCGGGCGGCGAGCCACATCAGGTCGGAACTGAGCTTGAAATCGAAGCAGTAGTGCCAGAAATCGGGATCGCTTTTGCCGAACACCTCGCAACTGTACTTGCCGAACGCGCCCATCGAGGCGTGGCCGTCCTTGTAGAGCGGGATGATGGCGTGAATCTTGTCGGTCACGTCGCCGGGGCGCGGGTCCTGCCCGAACTTCTGGGCGAGCTGGACGCGCAGGCCGGTCATCGACAGGCGATAGTCGCGCTTCGACTTCGGGTAGAACGAGCAGGTGCCGCTGGAGCCAGAGGAGGCGCCGACGTCGAGCGCGGTTTCGTCGCGGATTTTCGTCAGCCAGCTATCGATCGAGTCACAGGCCGAAACATCGAC
The DNA here is from genome assembly GCA_018971065.1 of Sphingomonadales bacterium. The sequence continues at coordinate 91,372 of JAGWVC010000001.1, forward strand.
ACCCGACAGGTCATGCCGGGTGAGGCGCGACAGCCAGGTGGTGAGCTGGGCGAAGCGCTGTTTGGCCAGCAACGAGACGGGGTAGGACTTGTAGATGTCGTGCGGGAGCAGCAGCGGGGCCATCGCGTCGAGCGAGGCGAGCGCGGTGATGCCCTGCCCGTCGGCCAGCTTCTGCAGCACCTGCACCTGCCCGCGCCGTTCCTCCAGCCGCAGGTTCATGGCGGCAAGCTGGACGGCGGCGACGTGGGCGGGATCGAGCGTGTGAATGCGGGTGTTGTGGTGGCCGAAGTGTTCGTAGGGGTCGTTCATCCACCGCTCGGCCTCGCGCTCGATCTCGGTGTCGTGGGCCGGGGCCATCGTCGCCATCGCATCTCTCCGGTTCGTGCCCCTGTGGCGGGGCCTTCGAGTCGCCAGCATGACAGGCTGCGTGGCAAAATCAACCGGATGGTTGGATGTGGTCAAGTTGCCTTGCCGCCGCAGCGCTGCTAGCCACCACGGCGCCGATGACCGACCAGACACCCCCGCCCGCCAAACGCGCAAAGGCCGCGCCCAAGGTCACCAGAAAGCGCGCCTATCTGCCGGCGGCGGAGCGGCGGCGGCTGATCGTCGAGGCGGCGCAGGAAGTGTTCGCGCGCAGCAACCTGCAAGGCGCGCGGACGCGGGATATTGCCGCTGCCGCGTCGGTGAACCAGGCGACGGTGTTCGAGCATTTCGAATCGAAGGAGGCGCTGTTCCACGCCGCCGTGGTGCAGCCGTTGATCGACGTTATGCGCGGGATGCATGAGCGGGTCAGCCAGTACGAGACGGCCGCCAGCCCCGATGAACTGGGCGCGATGGCGCACGGTTCGGCGCTGGCGAACCTGGCCGAGATGGTGGAAATCCTGCCGCTGATGACCGCCGCGCTGTTTTCCGACCAGGAGCTGGGGCGCAAATTGTATCGTGAGCATCTGGCGCCGCTGCTGCGCCAGCGCGGCGAGGTGCTGGCCCCCCTGACTCGCGACGGCGTGGACCCGCAGATGGTGGGGCTGGCCAACTTCGGGATGATGTTCGCGTTCGCGCTGGACAAGCGGTTCGGCGACCGGGAAACCTCGCTGGAGGATATGGCGACGCAGTTGAACCGGCTGTCCACCGGGGGGTTTGCGCGGGGGGCTTCAAAGGACTGAAGGGATTTTGCAGGGGGAATCATTCCCCCCTGCACCCCCGGGACCTTGGCGTTGTGCGGGACAGCGGGCGGTGCGCAACGCAAAGGTAAATGGGGGTCAAGGGGGCCTTCGGCCCCCTTGTTTCCTTTTCTTCTAGCTGACGAACGCCCCCAGGATCGCCTCCATGCGCGGCGCCACGTCGCGACGGCGGTCGCTGTGGGTCATGCAATAGGGTGCATTGGCGCGGATCGCCTCCAGCACCATCGCACCGACGGCTTCGGGTTCGATGCCGCCGGGAAAGCCGCGCATCGAGCCGCCCTGCTTCGTCGCGCCGAGCTTGAACGACGTATCGCCAAGGTTGGTGAACACCAGACCGGGGCACAGCGCGGTGACGCCGACAGTGTCGCCCATTTCGGCGCGCAGCACGTCGCTGAGCATGACCACGCCGGCCTTGGCGGCGGAGTAGCCGCCGGTGCCGGGGCGGGGCGAGCAGATGCCGGCCATCGACGCGGTGTTGACGACGTGGCCCCTGCCCCGGCCTTGCATACGGCCTGCGAGCGCGGCGATGCCGTTGCGGACGCCGGTGAGGTTGATGGCGATCATCCGGTCCCACGATTCGTCGGTCATATCGGCCAGCGGGGTGCTGTCGGGCGAAATGCCGGCATTGTTGACGAGGACATCGACCGGGCCGAACGCGGCCTCCGCCGCATCGGCCTCGCGCGCCCAACCGGCGCGGTCGCGGGTGTCCAGCACGGCGGCGCGAAAACGGGCAGGATCGCGCACGGCCAGCACGGTAGCCAGCGCGTCGGCATCGATATCGGCGAGGGTGACGCGGGCGCCGGCGGCAGCAAGTGCGTCACCGATGGCCAGGCCGATGCCGCTGGCGCCGCCGGTGATGAAGGCGTGGCTTTGCGGGGTGATTTCCAAGGATACCTCCATAATGCATCGGGCCGCATTGTCGCATTCAGGCCGCAACCATGCCGCCGCTGCGCTCACCCGTCTTGACCGCACCGTGCCCGCGCCGCATCGGCGATGCAATCCGGCCGCGCAAACATCGCCGCACCGGGAGGGGAACCAAGCCAATGCCCGTCACCACCGTCCAGGACGTTCTCGATGCCGCCCGCGCCCAGACCGGGCTCGACAACTTCACCGATGCCTATGCGCTGGGTGCGCTGGAACGGCTGCTGGACGGCTACAACAACGAGGCGAAGTTCACCGAGCGCGGGCACGGCATGGCGGTGAAGTCGCTGGTCGATGCGATGGCGACGCGGATGAAGATCGACGATTACCTGGCCCAGCGCCCCGAGCTGCTGGAACGGCCGATCGAGAAGCCGATGTTCGTGTTCGGCCTGCCGCGCACCGGCACCACGCTGACCATCAACCTGCTGTCGTCGGACCCGGCGCGGCGTTCGTTCCTGCGCTGGGAGATCGCCAACCCGCTGCCGCCCGCCACGCGCGAGGAACTGCACGCCGGGCCGCGCTTCGAGGCCGAGCAGGAAAAGAGCCGGATGGCGCTGCAATACATGCCGCAGATCGCCGCGATCCACTTCGAATGGGCCGACAGCCCGACCGAGTGCCAGTTCCTGATGACGCCCAGCTTCGTCAGCCAGGTCTATGAATCGCAGGCCTATATCCCGACCTATCGCGACTGGTTCCTGAACCAGGCCGATTATCACCCGGCGTTCGCGTTCCACAAGCGCATGTTGCAGGCATTGCAAACCACCACCGGCGGGCGCTGGACGCTGAAGAACCCGTGGCACCCGCTGTTCCTCGACGCGCTGACCGACACGTACCCCGATGCACAACTGGTGATGACTCACCGCGACCCGGCCGAAGTGCTGGGCAGCGCCTGTTCGCTGATCAAGACGGTGCGGCCGATCTATACCGAGCACGAGGACCTGCACGCGATCGGCCGGGATTTCCTGGAGACGTTCGAGGTGATGATCGCCCGCCAGCAGGCGTTCCGCGAGAAGCACGGGCAGGACGCGATCCACGACGTGCAGTATGCCGATACGCTGAAGGACCCGATCGGCGTGGTGCGCGGCATCTACAACCGGTTCGACGAGCCGTTCACGCCCGAGGCGGAAGCGGCGATGAACGCCTACATGACCGGCAACCAGCAGGGCAAGCACGGCAAGCACACGTACGCGCTGGAGGACTATGGCCTGAGCAAGGCGATGGTCCACGAGCGGTTTGCCGACTACATCGGACGGTACGATATTCCGGTGAAGTGAGGGTCGCCGAGGGCATGGCCGGGCCGGTCGGCGATCTGCGGGCCATGCTGACCGGACTGGCGCCGGTGCTGGACGAGGCGCGATACGCATTCTGCACCAGCACCGATGCGGCCACCATCGCCGCCGCGCTGCCCGAGGCGCTGGGCAGCTTCCGCGAAGCGGAGGGCATGACGCTGATCCTGCCGGTTGTGCGGGCGGCGGCGCTAGGGTTTGATACGGCATTGCCGATGGCGCGGATCGTGCTGACGGTAAATTCGGCACTCGACGGCGTGGGGCTGACGGCGGCGGTGGCCACCGCGCTGGCGCAGCGGGGCATTGCCTGCAACATGGTGGCGGCATTCCATCACGACCATGTGTTCGTACCGGCCGACCGCGCGGACGAGGCGCTGGCGGTGCTGCAAGGCCTGCAAGCCGCCCCAGCGATCCCTCCGCAGCCCGCTTCCCCCTGACGCGCGCTGTCGCTACCCTCCCACCAAGGGCACCATCCGCCCGGGAGAGAAACCCGTTTCCGTGTCGCCTGCCCCTACCCCCGTCCCGATGTCGATGACGCGCCGCGTGGCCGCGACCGGCGGCCTGATGCTGGCGACGCTGACCAACACCATCGACATGACCATCGCCAACGTCGCGCTGCCGCACATGCAGGGCAGCGTTTCGGCGTCGGCCGACCAGATGATGTGGGTGCTGACCAGCTATATCGTGGCGGGCGCGATCATGACGCCGTTCAGCGGCTGGCTGGCCGAGAAAATCGGCCGCAAGACCCTGTTCCTGTGGTCGCTGGCCGGGTTCATTTTTGCGTCGATGCTGTGCGGGCTGGCGGTGAACCTGACCCAGATCGTGCTGTTCCGCGTGCTGCAGGGGCTGGCCGGGGCATCGATGATGCCGCTTTCGCAAGCCGCGCTGCTGGACATGTGGCCGCGCGACAAGACCGCGCAGGTGATGGCGGTGTGGTCCACCGTGGTCACCGCCGCACCGGTGGTGGGGCCGACGCTGGGCGGCTACCTGACCGATGAATGGTCATGGCGCTGGGCGTTCTTCATCAACCTGCCGCTGGGCATCGTCGCGTTCCTGATCATCGTGGCAGCGGTGCCGCGCGACGACGGCGGCCGGCAGCGACCGTTCGACAAGCTGGGCTATCTGGCGCTGGTGATGTTCACCGTGGGCATCCAGCTCCTGTTCGATCGCGGGCCGGGCAAGGACTGGTTCGACACCACCGAAATCCGGGTGGAGGCGGCGATGGCGGCGGTGGGGCTGTACCTGTTCGTGGTGCAGATGTTCACCGCGCGCCATCCGTTCGTGCCGCGCGGCATCTTTGCCGATCGCAATTTCGCGGCATCGATGGTGCTGGGCGTGGCGATCTCGGCGATCATGTTCGCGTCGATCTCGCTGCTGCCCAACTTCATGCAGGTGCTGATGGGCTATACCGCGATCCATTCGGGCATGGTGTCGGTGCCGCGCGGCGTGGGCGCGATCCTGGGGTTCATGGTGATCCCGCGCCTGGCGGTGGCGATCGGCCAGCGCCCGGCGATGGTGCTGGGCACGGCGATCTCCACCTATGCGCTGTGGCAGATGGCGCACTTCACCCTGACGATGACCGACGGGCCGATCAAGGTCGCCGGGTTCCTGCTGGGGTTCGGCTCCAGCCTGATGTTCAACCCGATGTCGGTGCTGAGCTATGCGACGTTGCCGACGGTCTATCGCAACGAGGCGGCGGTGTTCTCATCCACGCTGCGCAACATCGGCGGCAGCCTGGGCATCGCGGTGATGGTGGCGACGCAGACACACCAGAGCGCGACGGTCCACAGCCAGCTCGCCGCGAACATCGTGCCCAGCAATGCGGTGATCGACTGGCGCCTGCCCGACCTGGCGACAGCGGCGGGGAGCGTGCTGCCGGGGCTGAACTGGGAAGTGTTCCGGCAATCGCAGATGGTGTCTTACGATACCGCGTTCAGCTATCTGTGCCTGCTGAGCCTGGCGCTGTTTCCGCTGATCTGGCTGATGCGGCCGATGGTGCCGGGCGCCGGGGTGCGGCAGCCGGAAGTTTCGGGGCACTAAGCACGGATTGCGGCCAGAAACGCCTCGCCATAGGCTTCGAGCTTGCGGGCGCCGACGCCGCTGACTTCGCCGAGTTCGCGCAAGGTGGCGGGGCGGCGGGCAGCCATTTCGCGCAAGGTAGCATCGTGGAAGATCACATAGGGCGGCACGCCGGCTTCCTGCGCCAGATCGCGTCGCAGCGTGCGCAGCGCGTCGAACAGCGGATCGCCCACCGGGTTCATGCCAGCGGCGCGTTCGCGGCGGCCTTTCTTCTCGCGGGCGGGGGCCAGCGCGATCATCACCGCCGCATCGCCCTTGAGGATGGCGCGGGCATCGCCGCCCAGCGCCAGCCCGCCGTGTTCGGTGGGGACAAGGCTGCCGCGTGCCTGCAACGCGCGTGACACCGGGCGCAGCAGCGGCGCCTCGCTGGCGGGAACGATGCCGAACACGCTGAGCTGGTCATGCCCGCGCGCCAGCACGCGATCGTCGGCAACGCCGGTCAGCACTTTCTCGATATGGCCAAGGCCATAGCTTTGCCCGGTGCGATAGACGGCGGAAAGCAGCTTGCGCGCCACTTCGGTGGCATCGGTAACGCCGACCGGGTCCAGGCAGTTGTCGCAGTTGCCGCAGGCCGGCGGCGGGTCTTCGCCGAAGTGGCGCAGCAGCACGGCGCGGCGGCAGGCGGCGGTTTCGACCAGCCCCGCCAGCGCGTCGAGCCGCTGGCGTTCGCCGGGCAGGCGCGATTCCTCCACCTCCGAAAGCCGCATCCGGGCGCGGGCGAAATCGTCGGCACCCCACAGCATCACCGCCACTGCCGCATCGCCGTCGCGGCCGGCGCGGCCGGTTTCCTGATAATAGGCCTCGATCGATTTCGGCAGGCCGGCATGGGCGACGAAGCGGACGTCGGGCTTGTCGATGCCCATGCCGAAGGCGATGGTGGCGACCATCACCATGTCCTCGCTGGCGACGAAGCGGGCCTGGTTCTCGGCGCGAACCTCGGCGGGCAGCCCGGCGTGATAGGGCAGCACCGGGCGACCGCCGGCCTGAAGCTGTTCGGCCAGCCGCTCCACTTGCGCGCGGGTCTGCGCATAGACGATGCCGGGGCCGGGCGCCTCGACCATCAGCCGCAGGATCTGCTTCACCGGCTGTTCGCGGTGGACGACGCGGTACTGGATGTTCGGCCGGTCGAACCCGGCGACGATCAGGCCATCGGGGGTGATGCCGAGCTGGGCAAGGATGTCCTCGCGCGTGTGACGATCGGCGGTGGCGGTCAGCGCCAGCCGGGGCACTTGCGGAAACGCGTCCATCAGCGGGCGCAGCAGGCGGTAATCCGGGCGGAAATCGTGCCCCCATTCGGAGACGCAGTGTGCCTCGTCGATGGCGAACAGGCAGACCGGGGCGTTGGACAGCAGTTCGCGGAAGTGGCCCTGGCTGGCGCGTTCCGGGGCGGCGTAGAGCAGGTCGAGCTCACCGGCGCGGAAGCGGTCGATCGTGGCTTCGCGGTCCAGGTCGGCGCTGGTCAGCGCGGCGGCGCGGATGCCGTTGGCCTGGGCGCTGCGCAACTGGTCGTGCATCAGCGCGATCAGCGGCGAGATGACGACGCAAGTGCCGGGCAGCATGACGGCGGGAAGCTGGTAGGTCAGCGACTTGCCGGCGCCGGTGGGCATGACCGCCAGCGTCGATTGCCCGGCCAGCACGCGATCGACCACGTCCTGCTGCACGCCGCGAAACGCGGGAAAGCCGAAAGTGGCGTGCAGGGTTTCGAGCGCGTCAGGCAGCATGGCGCGCCCTATGGCAGAGACAGGCGCGCCCGTGCAAACCGCCCGGGTGCGCTTATCCGCCGTGTCAGGCGAAAACGTCGGTCAGATGGCCGCCGGTGCCGTCGTGCAGTTCCAGATAGAACGACGCCAGCAGCGCATCGACCACGAAGCCGAGGATCAGGCCCCACACTGCCGTGCCCACGGTAATCCCGATGGTCGGGGTGGCATACGACGACGCGCCGAATTCCTTGAAAGACAAACCGAACAGCCCCATTGCCAGCGCACCGCCGCCATAGACCAGCAGCGTAACCACCAGCAGCACCAGCAGGATCTTCCAGCGCGACCCTTTGGTAAGCGCCCGGCTGCGCCCGAATGCGCCGATCACGCCAACTTCCTCCAGTGCCAACGCCGGCGCCGCGACGGCCCACATCGCCAGCAGGATCAATCCCGGCACCAACAGCATCAGGAACCCAAGCCACAGACCCACCATCCACAGCAGCGACAGCGCAAACATGGGGACCGCCTTCGCGGCCCCGGCTGTGAAAAGATCGCCCACGCTGACGGTCTCCCCCCGGCCGATTCGCACCATGCCGGTCAGCGCGCCCGCCATTGCCACGGCCCCGACCGCGAACGAAACCAGCAGCATCAGCCAGTACCAGCCCGACTGGAACACCAGCAGCCCGGCGCGCGGGTTGGCGGCCAGCCCGGTCATGCTGGCCGCCAACCGGCCCTTCAGGACGGCGGTGATGGCGGCGCTGACCACCTGGACGATGACGAGGAATATCCCGACGCTGGAAAGTGACGCGCCGACCAGCCCGCCCGTCCGCGAAAATGTGCGCCCGATGTCCAATCCCGCCATGCCATCCCCCTCTTGTTGCGCCGGGCAGGCTATCGCACCCGCGATCCCTTGCCAAGTGCAAGAAATCGAGAGCAATTTTCACCCTATCCGGCGGCGGCGCATGTTGCCAACGTGGCCGCGAAGGAGCTTGCCATGACCCAGTCCGTTGCCGTTGTCACCGGGGCTTCCGCCGGGGTGGGGCTTGCCGCGGCGCGGGCGCTGCTGAAGCAGGGCTGGCGGGTGATTGCCACCGGGCGCAACCCGGCGCGGTGTGCGGCGGCCGAGGCCGAGCTGTCGGCATTCGCGCAGCCCGGTCAGCTCAGCTTCCTGCGCGCCGATCTGGCGCTGCTGGGCGAGGCGCGGCGGCTGGCGGGCGAGATCGCCGGGCTGACCGACCGGGTACACCTGCTGGCCAACAACGCCGGCGGGATGACCGATCATTTCGCGACCACCGCCGAAGGGCTGGAAGAGAACATCGCCGGCAACTACCTGGGCGCCTGGGTGCTGACCGAGGCGCTGCTGCCGCTGCTGCGTGCCGCGGCGAAGGATGCGGCGCCGGGCACGGTGCGCATCGTCAACACCTCGTCCGACGGCAGCGAGTTCATTCCCGGCATCAACCTCGACGACATGCAGAACCTGGCGGACTGGAACCCCGGCACCGCCTATTGCACCGGCAAGCTGGCCAATGTGCTGCACGCCCGCGCGCTGGCCGGAAGGCTGGCAGCGGATGGCATCGTCGCGCATTCGTTCCACCCGGGCACGGTCGATTCCAACTTCTTCAGCCACGTGCCGGAAACCACCAAGGCCTATACCGACGGGCTGGCCAAGATCACGATGGATGAAGGCGCCGATACGCTGGTGTGGCTGGCGACGTCGGTCGAGGGCGGGCAGTCCAGCGGCGGCTACTGGCACTGCCGCGCGCCGCGCGTGCCCAATCCGGTGGTGGACGACGCCGCCGTGGTGGCGCGGTTCGAGGACGAGACGCGCAAGCTGGTGGCCAGCGTCGCCTGACCTTTATTTGATCCCCGCTATCCACAGCGTCGCGCGCTTGCGCGGACCGTAGCTTGCGCGCATCAGGGGCGGCTTCACCGCTTGCGAGGTTTTTGCCCGGCCATGCCCCAGGACGTTCTGATGCTGCGTACAGGAAATGCCGGGGCCGACGCGGGCGCCGACGGCGCGCCGGGCAAGGCGCTGCCGTCGAACGTCGAGGCCGAGGCCGCGTTCCTGGGCGCGCTGCTGATCGACAACCGGGTGCTGGAGGAACTGGGCGTGCCGCTGGCGGCCGAGCATTTCTTCGAGCCGATCCACGCGCGCATCTATCGCAAGGTGACCGAACTGCTGGACCGCAAGGCGGTGGTGACGCCGGTGACGCTGCGCCCCTATTTCGAGGCGGACGAGGCGCTGAAGGAACTGGGCGGCACCAGCTATCTGGCGCGGCTGACCGCCGACGGGCAGGGCCTGCTGGCACCGCGCACGCTGGCCGAGCAGATCTATGAACTGGCGCTGCTGCGCGAGCTGGTGGCGGTGGGGCGCAACCTTGTCACCGGGGCGATGGACACATCGCAAGACGTGGCGCCGATGGACCAGATCGGCCTGGCCGAAGCCGCGCTGTACAAGGTGGCCGAGGGCGCCGGACCCAACAACGAGGCGCAGAGCTTCGCGATGGCGACCCGCACCGCGATCCAGTCGATCGAGAAGGCGTTCAATTCGGGCGGGCACATCGCCGGCAAGACCACCGGCCTCGAAAGCGTCAATCACAAGATCGGCGGCCTGCACGACAGCGACCTTATCATTCTGGCGGGCCGCCCCGGCATGGGCAAGACCTCGCTGGTGACCAACATCGCCTATAACGCCGCCAGCCGCTATCTCGACGATATCGAGACGCTGAAGATGGACCCCGCGAAATCGGTGGGCGCGCCGGTGGCGTTCTTCAGCCTTGAAATGAGCGCGGACCAGTTGGCCACCCGCATCCTGGCCGAACAGTCGGGCATCAGTTCCGAAGCGCTGCGCGTCGGCCGGATCAGCCGCGAGGATTTCCAGCAGCTATCCTATGCCAGCCAGCGCCTGGCCAGCCTGCCGCTGTACATCGACGATACCCCGGCGCTGACCATCGCGGCGCTGCGCACCCGCGCGCGGCGGCTGAAGCGCAAGCACAACATCGGGCTGATCGTGGTGGACTACCTGCAGCTTCTGCAAGGCTCGGGCCGCGCCAGCGACAACCGCGTCAATGAAATCTCCGAGATCAGCCGTGGCCTGAAGACGCTGGCCAAGGAACTGTCGGTGCCGGTGATCGCGCTGTCGCAGCTATCGCGCGCGGTCGAAAGCCGCGAGGACAAGCGGCCGATGCTGTCGGACCTTCGCGAATCGGGCTCGATCGAGCAGGACGCCGACATGGTGTGGTTCGTGTTCCGCGAGGACTATTACCACGCCGCCAAGGAACCGAAGCTGGGCGACGGCGGCGATGCGGCGGTGGACGCCACCTATGACAAGTGGCGCGAGGAGATGGAGCGCATCCACGGCCTGGCCGAACTGATCATCGCCAAGCAGCGTCACGGCGCCACCGGCAAGGTGCGGCTGCGGTTCGAGGCGCGGATCACCCGGTTCAGCGATCTGGCCGGCGACGATCTGGCCAACGCCTACGAGAGCGAATAGGCGGGTTCGGTGGTCGGCACGACGGGGGCCGGCTCCTCCTCCGCCTCCGCCACGGGCTGGCGCTCCAGCAGCAGGAACAGCAGCGCGCCGATCCCGCACGACGCGGCGGCGATCAGCATGTAATCGGCATAGCTGCCGCCCCGCGCCAGGATCAGCCCCAGGAACACGTTGCCCGAAGCCATCGCCGCGCCCACCCCGGCCGATTGCAGGCCCGATGCCGAACTGAACATCGCGCGCGGGAAATAGCGCGTGCACAAGTAGGGCACGACGTCGCCCTCCCCCCCGAACGCCATGCCCATCAGCACGATCGCCGCGCCCACGGCGATGACGCTGTGCGGGTGCGCGGCGAGCACCAGCAGCCCCGCCACCGGCAGCGCGAAGCTGACCGTGGCGACGCGGGTGGCGGGGAAATGATCGCAGGCGACGCCGCCGACAAGGCGCCCGGCGATCGAGCCGATGGCGAAGGCCGAGACCATCAGCGCCGCCTGGGCGCTGGGCAGGCCCTGATCGAGCGCGACCATCTTCAACTGCATCGATGCCAGCGCGAACGGCAGGTTCACCAGCACGGTGGCGCCGACGATGATCCACAGCGCCGGCATCGCCAGCATCCGCCGATAACTGCCCGGCGCCGCCGCCGATACCGCCAGCGGCCGGTGATTTCGGTCTTCGGTGCGCGGGGCCGGGCGGGTGCGTTCGGCGAGCGTGGCATCGCGCGGCAGCAGCGACATCATGCCAAGGCCGGACAGCAGCGACGTGGCGGCCATTGCCCAGTAGCCGGTCTGCCAGTCGGTCCGGTCGATCAGCGCGGTCAGCAGCGGGCTGGCCAGCGCGCCCATCAGCGGCGTGGCGGTGCCCATGATGCCGAACGCCATGCCGCGCCGGCGGCGGAACGTGGTGGCGATGACGCGGGCATAGACCACGGTGGTGGTGGTGGACGAGCACAGCACCAGCGCCACCTGCAGCCAGAAGAAATGGCGGATGTCGCCGTCGAGGAACGTCGAGGCGACCATGAAGCACGGGAACGCGATGCAGCCGAAGGTGGCGACGCGGCGCACCCCGAAGCGATCGGCCAGCCGCCCGGCGATGGGCAGCGTGACCATCACCAGGAACTGGATGACGCCCAGCATGGCCCATTGCGACCGCGACCAGCCGAACGCCTTGATCAGGTAGGGCGCGAAGATCGACAGCAGGTAGGTGTTCAGCGACAGCCCGGTGGACAGGCCCAGGCACGTGGCCAGCAGCGCGCGCCAGTGCCGGCGGAACTCGCCACCCGCCGAATCGGGGCCTGCTGCCATGACCATCACTCTCCCGCCGGCGCGCCGTTATCGGCCTGCCCGCCATTGGAGCGGGTTTGCCGGGCGGGCGCAAGCGATGATGCGGCAGGGCCGAGTGACCGGGGCGGCGAGTTTCCTTGACTTTTACGGCCCCGGTCTCTAGCCGCCTTGCCTTCCCGAGAGATTCTGGCTGACCGGAGTGCCCATGGCGCGCGTTACCGTTGAAGATTGCGTAGACAAGGTTCCCAACCGTTTCGACCTGGTGCTGCTGGCAGCCCAGCGCGCGCGGGAGATTTCGGGGGGCGCGGAGCTGACCGTCGATCGCGATCGCGACAAGAACCCGGTGGTGGCGCTGCGCGAGATCGCCGACGAGACGATTCGCCCCAAGGCCCTGCACGAAGCCGTGGTCACCTCGCTCCAGCGCGTTCTGCCCGACGATGACGACGAGGTGGATGAGATCGGCTCGCTCAGCCAGCAGGCCGAAGCGCTGCGCATCACCGCCGCGGCGCCGGTGCGCAACACCTCGATCGGCGGCGATTACGACGGCTAATTTGGGTATCTTGCAGGTTTCAGGAAGGGCGGGGTTTCCCGCCCTTTTTGTTTGGCCAAGGCACGGGTATGCTGCCCGCTTCGCGTGGGGAGCAGCATGGACAGTACCATTCAGGCGATAGGGTCGGTTGTCGATGGCGCATTGGCGGCGCGGGCGGTGGAGCCTGACGCCGGGGAAGACGCTGCGGAACAAGGGCATTTCCACGAGGCCGCCTGCCTGAACTGCGGCACCCAACTGGTGGGCCGGCACTGCCACAACTGCGGCCAGGCCGCGCATGTCCACCGCACGCTGGGCGCGTTCTTCCACGACCTGCTGCACGGCCTGTTCCATGTCGAGGGGAAGGTCTGGCGGACGATCCCGATGCTGGCATGGCAACCGGGGCAGATGACGCGCGAATATATCGACGGGCGGCGCGCCAGCTATGTTTCGCCGATCGCGCTGTTCCTGTTCAGCGTGTTCGTGACTTTCGCGGCGTTCCATCTGGGAGCCGCCCCGTTCCGCATCTATGGCATGCCGAAGGGCAATACCGTCTCGGCGGGCAACACCAGCCCGGCCGAAATGGCGGCAGCGAATGCCAGGCTGGACAAGGCGATCGCCACGCTGAAGGCACAGCGCGCGGCGGCGGTGGCGGCCAGACGCGGTGAGGACGCGATCGACGCGATCGATACGCAGATCGAGACCCTGCAGGATTCGCGCGAGGAGGCAAAGGCCGAGAAGCCGGTCAACCTGCACACGCCAATCAACCTGCACACGAAAGTGAATGTCACCCGGTCGAGCCTGTTCGGCATGGATGTGACCGAGCGCGCCAACGCCGCCTGGCACCGGGCCAAGGCCAACCCCGAGCTGACCGCGCTGCGCATGGAAGAGAACGCGCACAAATATTCGTGGCTGCTGATCCCGCTGTCGGTGCCGTTCGTGTGGCTGATGTTTCCGTTCAGCCGGCGGTTCCGGCTGTATGATCACACCGTGTTCGTGACCTATTCGCTGTGCTTCATGATGCTGTTGCAGGCGGCGATGGTGCTGGCGACGGCAAGCGGGGCGGGATGGCTGATCGGCATCCTGGTGTTCTATGTGCCGTTCCACATGCACCGGCAGTTGCGCGGCACCTATGCGCTGGGGCGGTGGGGCGCGGCCTGGCGGACGGGCTGGCTGCTGATGAGCGCCTTGCTGGCGCTGCTGTTCTGGGTGCTGGCGCTGACCGCGTTGCTGGTGGCCGAGTAACCCCGGTTCGATCAATCCATTGCGTCGGCAGGCGTGTATGCAGGCGGCACGGCAGACGGAGCAGGTGATGGACTATCGGGCGCTGTATCGATCGAAGCGGGTTTCGGCGGAGGCGGCGGTGTCGGTCATCGCCTCGGGCATGAACGTGGCGATGGGCATGGCCGTGGCCGAGCCCCCTGCCCTGCTGGCGGCGCTGGCGCGGCGGGTGGAGGCGGCGGGGCTGTCCGAGCTGAAGCTGTGGTATTTCCATTCGCTGGAGGCGGCGGGGGCGACGGTGCTGCGCCGCGAATTGCTGGACCGGGTGCGGCCGCACTGCATGTTCCTGAGCGGGGTGGAACGCGCGCTGATCCGGGGGGACACATCGGGGCGCGCCTATGGCCCGGTGGAGTTCGTGCCAATCGCGTTTTCGGAATCACCCGCGCTGTTCGAGGGGCCGGTGGACCTGGACGTCTGCGTGACCACGGTTTCGCCGATGGACCGGCACGGCTGGTTCACGTTCGGCACCAGCAACGATTATACGAGTACCGCCGCGCGGCGGGCGAAGCGGCTGATCGTGGAGGTGAACCCGGCGATGCCGCGCGTGTTCGGCGATTCGCTGCTGCATGTCTCGGCAGTGGATGCCATCGTCGAGGCGCCGGGCCGGCTGGCCGAAGTCTCCTGCGGCGAGGCCAGCGCCGAGGAGCAGGCAATCGCGGCGATCATCGCCGGGATGATCGACGACGGCGCCTGCCTGCAGATGGGCATCGGCACGCTGCCGGCGGCGGTGTGCGGGCTGCTGCGCGACCGGCGTGACCTGGGCATCCACACCGAACTGCTGACCCCGGCGCTGGCCGAACTGATCCGCTGCGGCGCGGTGACCAACAAGGCCAAGGCGACCTATCGCGGGCGCAGCGTGTTCACCTTCGCGATGGGCGACCGGGCGTTCTATGACTTCATCGACGACAATCCGGCGATGCATTCGCTGCCGGTCAACCTGGTCAACGACCCGCGCCACATCGCCAAGAACGACAACGTGGTGTCAGTGAACGGCACGTTGCAGGTGGACCTGTCGGGCGCGTGCAATTCGGAGCATCTGCTGGGGCGGCAGTATTCGGGATCGGGCGGGCAACTGGATTTCGTGCGCGGGGCGCGGGCGTCGCGCGGGGGAAAATCGATCATCGCCTGCCAGTCCACCGCGGCGGGAGGCAAGGTCAGCCGGATCGTGCCGGTGCTGGACGGACCGGTAACGACGCCGCGCAACGACACGCAGATCGTGGTGACCGAATACGGCTTTGCCGACCTGACCGGGCTGTCGCTGAAGGAGCGGGCCGAGGCGCTGATCGGCCTGGCCCACCCCGATTTTCGCGATGCGCTGCGGGAGGGAGCGGCAGGCACCCTCCCCCGCTGAGATCAGCCCGGCTTTTTCGGCAGGACGATTTCCGCCACGCCGTTGCACATCAGCGTGCCCTTCTGGTTCTTCATCACGTGCTTGACGTGGATCAGGGCGCGGCCTTCCTCGTCCACCGATTTATCGACCACTTCGGCGGTCTGGATGGTAATGTCGCCCGACAGCGCCGGGCCGCGATAGTTGGCGGTGGAGTGCAGCACCCAGCCGTGTTCGCCCGCCCAGCCGGTGAGGTAATCGGTGACCCAGGCGCCCATGCTGGCGCCATAGCCATAGGCGCGCGGCATCCCGATCTTGCGCGCGTACTTCGGGAACATGTGGCCGCGCGACGGGCCATAGTAGGCGCCATCGGTGATCTCGGGGTTGATGCGTTCCATGTGCGGATCGTTCTCGTGCCCGGCCATTTCCTTGGTGAAGCCCAGTGCTTCGAGGTCGAGTTCGCGGCGATCGAGCGTGCCCCAGATGGTGAACAGGTACGAACGCCATTCGGTGGCGAAGCTGACCACGCTGTGCGGGCCGAACACGCGCTCGGGCAACTGGTCGCCGATGGCGACGTCGTCCCACCAGCGTTCCTTGTGACCAAGGTCGTGCATCATCTGCACCCAGGCGAACTTGCGCTCCTCCAGCGCCTCGATCTCGGCATCGGTCCATTCCGGCTCGTCGAATTCGGCGGTGTTGACGGTATCGGCACCGGCGTGCGCAAGGTAGCGGATCGCGGTGGAGCGCTGCTTGGCGATCAGCACGCCGTCCTGGTTGCGATAGAAATTGTCGCCACGCTGGAAGCAGGTGGGGCCGAAGCCCGTGTTCTTGACCGTATAGTCGAACGGAATCCGCTCATTGCTGATCACGTCGCCGCCATAGACGCGGGCGCCGGTGTGCCAGAACTCGTCCCCGCCGAACAGCAGGTGCGATTCGGCGATGCGGCCCATGCACGACGACGAGGTGCCGTGGCTGTCGTCCATGACGATCGGGAAGCTCTGCGGCGCGACCAGCCTGCCCCACTTCGACGCGGCGGCATAGGCGGGATCGAAGTGCAGCAGGTTGGGATAGTGCATCGCCTGGACCCAGCGGCGGATGTCGTTGTTGCCCAGCGGTTCGCGCAGCGGCGAGGAATCGATGACCGTGCCGAGGTACTGGTCGATGTCGGTGCAGTCGAACGGTTGGGACATGGCGCGGCCTTTCACGCAAGTGCGGGGAATGGGCGTTCTCTGGAGCATGATGACGTTTCAGTGAAACGCCATCATGCTCCAGCTTTCTGTTGTCGTGCGATTTATCGACAAAAACCGGTTCCCACTTTTTTGTCATCGCACTTTAGCCTTTGCCGGCGGCCGGGCAACCCGAATTGCCCGGACAGCCGATCGCGCCCGCGCTATGCTGCGGCCGGTCCATCGACCAGATCCTGGAAGGCGCGGGCCAGCCAGTCGACCGTGCCCGCCGGCAGCCGGCGATTCTCGCTAAGGCGCAGCATCATCGTGAACCCGGTCATCAGCGCATAGACCGAGGTGGCGCGGGCGATGGCTTCAGGCTCCCCCAGCCATTCGATCAGCGGGCCGACGGTGTGCTGGGCGACGACACGGCGAACGACGGCTTCGGCTTCCGGATCGCCCAGCGCCAGCACCGTCATCGCGGTAAGCCGGGTGTCGCTTTCCTCGACCAGCAGCATCGCCATCTGGCGGCCGAAATCGGCCTTGTCGGCAATGAACAGCGCGCGGGTGTAGAGCGCATGGACCAGCGCGCGTTCGAACAGCGCGACCTTGCTGCCGAAATAGCGGATGACCAGCGACGAGGCGATTCCGGCCTTCTCGGCGATCTCGCGGATGCCGGCGCGCGAGTAGCCCTGTTCGGCGAAGCATTCGAACGCGGCTTCGAGAATGCGGTTGCGCGTGGCGACCGAATCACGCTTGCGCGCGGCTGTTTCCGGTTTGCGAGGTGCCGATTCGGCGTTGTCCAATCCCATCGGCAGCAGGCTAGAACGAAACGCGCGCGGTCACAACGATTGCGGAAATCAATTGCCGAGCGCGGCGACGCCGCCGGTGGAACCGAAGCCGCCGGTGCCGCGCGCGGTTTCGTCGAGTTCGGCCACTTCCAGCCAGGCGGCGCGGGTGACGGGAGCGAGGACCAGTTGCGCGACGCGATCACCGCGACGGATTTCGAACGGATCGGCGCCGTGGTTGATCAGGATGACCTTGAGCTCACCCCGATAGTCGGAATCGATGGTGCCGGGGGTGTTGGGCACGGTGACGCCGTGCTTGAGCGCGAGGCCCGAGCGCGGGCGGACCTGGATTTCATGGCCCGCCGGGATGGCCAGCGCGAGGCCGGTGGCGACGGCGTGGCGCGCGCCGGGGGCCAGCGTGACATCCTCGGCAGCCACCACGTCCATGCCGGCGGCGCCGGCGGTGGCATAGACGGGCAGGTCCAACCCGGCGCCGTGCGGCAGGCGGGTGACGCGGACGGGGATTTCACTGGCCGAGTGCATCGATGATCCTTGCGACGAGCGCGGTGCCGACCGCGTCCTTGGGCATTTCGGGAAGGCTTTCCACACCGGCGGCGGTGACGATGTGGACGGTGTTGGCGGCGCCGCCCATGACATCACCCGAAACGTCGTTGGCGACGATCCAGTCCACGGCCTTGCGCGCGCGCTTTTCGGTGGCGTGCTGCAGCACCTTTTCGGTTTCGGCAGCGAAGCCGATCAGCAGCGGCGGGCGCTGTGGCGATTTCGCCAGACCGGCGAGGATATCCGGGTTTTCGGTCAACTCCAGCATGGGCGGGCCGCTGCCGGCGGTTTTCTTGATCTTTTCATCCGCCGTTCCCGCCGTGCGCCAATCCGCCACGGCGGCGACGAGGATGGCGACATCGGCGGGCAACGCGGCTTCGACGGCGGCCGCCATCTCGCGCGCGCTTTCGACATCGACGCGGGTGACGCCGGGCGGGGTGGGCAGGTGGACCGGGCCGGAAACCAGCGTGACGCGCGCGCCGGCGCGGGCGGCGGCGGCGGCGATGGCGAAGCCCTGCTTTCCGGACGAGCGGTTGGCGATGTAGCGGACCGGGTCGATCGGCTCATGCGTGGGGCCGGCGGTGATGAGGACGTGTTTGCCGGCCAGAGAACCTTCGGACACCGGGCCGGGGATGGCCAGCGCGGATTCGATCGCGTCCAGCACGGCGGGCGGTTCGGGCAGGCGGCCGGGGCCGAATTCGCCGCAGGCCATCGCGCCCTCGTCGGGGTCCAGCACGGTGACGCCCGAGCCGCGCAGCACGGCGACGTTGCGCACGGTGGCGGCGTGCAGCCACATCCGCACGTTCATGGCCGGGACCGCCAGCACCGGCTTGTCGGTGGCGAGCAGCAGCGTGGTGGCGAGATCGTCGGCAATGCCAGCGGCCATTTTCGCCATCAGGTCGGCCGTGGCGGGGCAGACGACGACGAGATCGGCCTGGCGCGAGAGCTGGATGTGGCCCATCTCCACCTCGTTCTTCAGGTCGAACAGGCTGGTGTGGACCGGGTTTTCGCTGAGCGCGGCCAGGGTCATCGGGGTGACGAACTGCGCGCCGCCCGCGGTGAGCACGCAGGTGACCGAGCCACCCGCCTTGCGGATCAGCCGGACGAGTTCGCACGACTTGTACGCGGCGATGCCGCCGCCGATGATGAGCAGGATGCGCTTGCCGAGCATGGGCGGGCTTTTGCCTTGGGTTGCGGGTTGGCGCAATGGGCGAAGCAGTGAGCGGGTGCCGACCCGATACGCAACCGCTTGAAGCGCGTCTTGCCGGACGACCAAGGAGCGCTTGCCTGTGACCGCACGGCAGCGCTGTGGAAAACACGGAATAAATGTCTGGAATACCAAGCAATCTCGACCATATTGGCAGACCTGCTTGCGACAAAGCGAAACCCCCGGAGGGCCTTTCGGCTGTCCGGGGGCTCTGTCTAGTCCGTGCGGCCTTTCGGCCCCGGCTCTCTATCGTGGAATTAACGACGCATGCCGATCCGTCAAGACCCTATTCCAGACCTCCTTACTCCGGCGTTAAGCACCGCGATGGCGCGGGCGATTTCACCGGAGAGGTGGAAAACGTACCAGATAGCCGCCGGTTTCAACGAGGCGACGGCGCACAAGTTGTACCTTTGGAATGCGGCTGTAGGACAGAGTTTTCATTTCCCCCTCCAAACGGTCGAGGTGGCGCTGAGAAACGTCATCCATCAGGCGCTTGTTGCGATCTATGGCGCGAACTGGACGAGTAGCCCGGCCTGCCGATCGAGCCTTCTGCCTGACAAGGTGAACGATATCACGAAAGCGGAAACCCGTCATTATCGGATCTATGCCGCTGCCGCTTCCACACCGCAGATCGTGGCCTCGCTATCGCTGGGTTTCTGGGTGTCACTGCTTCGGCGCCACTACAATCGGTCGATCTGGGCGACACAGACTGCCACCGCCTTTCCTCATCTCAAGGCAACCGAAACCATTGTGGATGTGAGCCGGACAGCGACGACCATCCAGGATTTGCGCAACCGCATTTTCCACCAGGAGCCGCTGATCGGCCAGGATCTGTCCCGGGAATATGCAGCGGTGCTACGTATGCTGGGATGGATATGCCCGGAGATGCGCGAATGGGTGCGAAAACTGTCTTCGGTTCCCCGGGTAATCCGTGAGCGGCCTCGGTAGACATCCGATGTCGCGAAGATTTCAAGATTTCGAATACGACTTGAATTCAACCCACGCCATTCTCAGCGGCGCAGCAGGAACACCGCGTGTTCGGCGCGCCAGTTGGCCAGCGCGCCGCTGAACACGCGATCACCCGCCAGATACCACGCCGCCTCGATGACGATACCGCGTGCCGCGACGAAATCGAGGAAATCGGCGATGGTCAGGTGGTGGATGTTCGGCGTTTCGTACCACGCGACCGGCAGCAGGCGGGTGACCGGCATCCGGCCGTTCCACAGCAGCGAGGCGCGCACGCGCCAATGCGCGAAGTTGGGGAAGCTGACGAACGCGCGGCGGCCGACGCGCAGCAGTTCCTCCAGCACCCTGTCGGGGCGCATCGTGGTTTGCAACGTCTGGCTGAGGATCGCGTAGTCGAGGCTTTGCGGCGGATAGAACGCGAGGTCCGTATCGGCGTCACCCTGGATCACCGAGAGGCCGCGCGCGACGCATTCGGCGACGTTGTGCGGATCGATCTCCATGCCGCGCGCGTCGCAGCCCCGCCGGTCGCGCAGGGCGGCCATCAGCGTGCCGTCGCCGCAGCCGATGTCGAGCACGCGGCTGCCGGGGGCGACATGATCGGCGATGATCGCGAGATCGGGGCGGAGCTGTGTGTTCATCCCAGGAACCCGGCGATGACGCGATCGAGCGCGGGAACGTCGAGCAGGAACGAATCATGCCCGAACGGCGCGCTGAGTTCCATGAAGCTGACCGGCGCGCCGGCGGCGTTCAGCGCGTGCGCGATCTTGCGCGATTCGGGGGTGGGATAGAGCCAGTCGGAATCGAAACTGACGACGCAAAACCGCGATTTCGTGCCGGCGAAGACGTCAGCGAGCAGCGCTTTCTCCCCGCCGCCGAACTTCTCCTCGACCAGATCGAAGTACGACATGGCGCGGGTAATGTAGAGGTAGCTGTTGGCGTCGAACCGGGTGGTGAAGGTGACGCCCTGGTGGCGCAGATAGGATTCGACCTGGTATTCGGCATCGAACCCGAAGGTCTTGGCGTCACGGTTCTGCAGGCGGCGGCCGAACTTCTCGTGCATCGAGGATTCGGACAGGTAGGTGATGTGCGCGGCCATGCGGGCGACCGACAGCCCGGCATCGGGCGCCTTGCCGGTGCCGTAGTAGGCGCCCTGCTGCCAGTCCGGATCGGCCATGATCGCCTGGCGGCCGACTTCCTGGAAGGCGATGTTCTGCGCGGGCATCGCCGCGGTGCAGGCGATGGCCAGCACCTTGTCGACCCGGCCGGGCCAGTTGGCGGCGAGGCTCAACGCCTGCATCCCGCCCATCGACCCGCCGACCACCGCCGCCAGCCGATCGATGCCGAGATGCTCGAGCAGGGCGACGTGGGCGCGGACCATGTCGCGGATGGTGATGACCGGAAAGCGCATCGCCCACGGCGCGCCGTCCGGATGCGGGCTGGCCGGGCCGGTGGAGCCCAGGCACCCGCCCAGCACGTTGGCGCAGATGACGAATAGGCGGTTCGTGTCGATCGGCAGGCCGGGGCCGACCATGCGCTGCCACCAGCCGGCCTTGCCGGTGCGCGGGTTGGTGCTGGCAACGTGCTGGTCGCCGGTGGTGGCGTGGCAGATCAGCACGGCGTTCGACTTCGCCGCGTTCAGTTCGCCATAGGTTTCCCACGCGATCTGCGCACCGGCAAGCGCCTGACCGCAATCGAGCGGCAAGGGTTCGGCAAGCTGGAGCGCGCTGGACTGGGTGAGGATTTCAGCAGAGGCCATTTGGCGTAGGGAATTGGGCGGGCGCGGGCGCGGAGTCAATGGCCCGGTGTGTTGGCGGCGGGACTGTCAATTGGCCGTGCAGTGGGTTAAAGGCGCGTCACTATGCGCAAAGTTCCCACTCCCAAGCCGTGGATCAGCGAAATCCACGCCTATGTTCCCGGCAAGAGCACCGGCGCCGACGGCCGGCCGTTGATCAAGCTGTCCGCAAACGAGAACCCGCTGGGGACCAGCGAACATGCGCTGGCGGCGCGGGCCACGGTGGCCGAGCCGTGCCGCTATCCCGATCCGGACAGCAAGGCGCTGCGCGGCGCGATCGGCGCCTTGCAAGGCATCGACGCGGCGCGGATCGTGATGGGCACGGGTTCGGACGAATTGCTCAATCTTGCCGCGCAGGGCTATGCCGGGCCGGGGGACGAGGTGGTCTATGTCCGCTATGGCTTCTCGGTCTATGACATTGCCGCGCGGCGCTGCGGGGCGGTGCCGGTGGTGGCGCCCGATGCCGATTACGGCACCGACGTCGATGCGCTGCTGGCGCTGGTGACCGCGCGGACGCGGGTGGTGTTCGTGGCCAACCCGAACAACCCGACCGGATCGTTCCTGCCCAAGGGCGAAATTGCGCGGCTGCACGCCGGCTTGCCGGGCGATGTGCTGCTGGTGCTGGACCAGGCGTATGGCGAATACGTGGCGGCCGAGGACGACGACGGCGCGCTGGCCTTGGCGGAAGCGCACGACAACGTGCTGGTAACGCGGACGTTCTCGAAGATCTATGGCCTGGCGGGGGAGCGGATCGGCTGGGGCACCGGCGCGCCGCACATCGTCGATACGCTGAACCGCATTCGCGGCCCGTTCAACGTTTCCAGCACCGGGCAGGCAATGGCGCTGGCGGCGGTGGCCGACCAGGCGTTCGTCGAGCAATCGCGCGTGCACAACCGCGACGAGCGGACACGGTTCGTGGCGGCGCTGGAGGCGATGGGCAACCACGGCTTGCGGCCGCTGCCCAGCCAGGCCAACTTCGTGCTGATCCTGTTCGAAGGCAAACTGACCGCCGAAACCGCGTACAACGGGCTGGCCGAACGCGGATACATCACCCGCTGGCTGCCCGGCCAGGGCCTGCCGCAGGCCCTGCGGATCACGATCGGAACGGGGGAGCAGATGGACGACATCATGGCGGGCCTGCGCGAACTGGCGGAAGCCGCGAAATGAGCGGGTTTCGCTCGGTCGCCATCATCGGGCTCGGGCTGCTCGGCGGCTCGATCGGCCTTGCGGTGCGCGAATACCTGCCCGGCGTGAAGACCACCGGTTTCGACCTGTCCGCAGCCCACCGCGCCCGCGCGGCCGAACGCGGCCTCGTCGATGCGGTGTGCGACAACGCCGCCGATGCGGTGCGCGAGGCGGATTGCGTGATCTTCTGCGTCCCCCCCGGCGTGATGGGTGAGGCCGCGGCGGCCGTAGCCGATGCCGTGCGCGCCGACGCCGTGGTCAGCGATGTCGGCAGTTGCAAGGTCTCGGTGGCGAAGGCGCTCTCCGACGCCCTCCCGGGCCGCCACGTGATCCCGGCGCACCCGGTGGCGGGAACAGAGAATTCCGGGCCGGATGCCGGCTTCGGCAGCCTGTTCCAGGGCCGCTGGTGCATCGTCACCCCGCCCGACGGCGCGGACGGCGCGAAGCTGCTGGCACTGGTGCGGTTCTGGGAAGGCATCGGCGCCAAGGTCGAACTGATGGGCGCCGCGCACCATGACCGCGTGCTGGCCGTCACCAGCCACCTGCCGCACCTGATCGCCTACACCATCGTCGGCACCGCCAGCGACCTTGAGGAAGTGACCCAGAGCGAGGTCATCAAATACTCCGCCGGCGGCTTCCGCGATTTCACCCGCATCGCCGCCAGCGATCCGACGATGTGGCGCGACGTGTTCCTGTCGAACAAGGACGCGGTGCTGGAAATGCTGCAACGCTTCTCGGAAGACCTGACCGCGCTGCAGAAGGCCATCCGGGTGGGCGACGGCGATACCCTGTTCGAACACTTCACGCGGACGCGGGCGATCCGCCGCTCGATCATCGAGATGGGTCAGGACGACGCGCGGCCGGACTTCGGCAGAAAGCATTAGGCGCACGGACGCCGCAACGGGAGGGTCAAATGCTCAACGTGATCGGCGCGCTGATTTCCGGGTTCCTGATCGGAACGCTGGCGAAATGGTTCTATCCCGGCCACATCCCGCTCGGCTGGTGGATGACCTGCCTGCTCGGCATCGGCGGCTCACTGCTGGCCGGAACGGTGGTGTCCGCCTCGACCAAGCGCGGCATCAACGACGGCCTCAACCGCGCCGGCTGCCTCGCCTCGGTGCTCGGGGCGATGGCGCTGATCTTCCTCGGCCGGAACCTGAACCTGCACTGGTGATTGACGTGTTCGCGCAATGCTGTACACCTGCCTAGCAATAAGCGTGCAGGAGGGTGCGATGAGCGAAGCCGATCCGAACATCGATTACGACAACGCCGATGTGTTCCGCGACTATGGCATTGCCGCCAGGCCGCAGGCGTTCTTCGAACATCTGCGCAGCAAGGGGCCGATCGTGCCGCTGGGCTATCGCAATGTCATCGCGGTGACGGGGTACGACGAAGGCAACGCGGTGTTCCGCGACGACGAGAATTTCTCGGCCATCAACACCGTGACCGGGCCTTACCTGCCGCTGGATTACGACCCGCACCGGTCGATGGACGAACAGATCGACCAGTGCCGCGACGGCAATGCGTTCCTGTCGTCTGTGATGTCGGAGGACACCGCCGCGCACGAGAAATCGAAGGCGATCCTGAACGGCATCATCACCCCCGCCCGCATGAAGGCCAACGAGGCCTATATGTACGAAATGGCCGACCGGATCATCGACGGCTTCATCGACAAGGGCAGGTTCGACGTGGTCGGCGATTTCGGCAAGCCGTTCGCGCAGTTCGTCATTGCCGAACTGATCGGCGTGCCCGAGGCCGACCGCGCCACGGTGTGCGAGATGAAGGCTGACCCGAACCAGATGCCCGGCAACCTGGGCGGCGGCTTCGACATGTCGGCCAACCCGCTGATGCGGCTGGGGATGCAGTTCTACGGCTATGTGCTGGACCGCCGCGCCAACCCGCAGGACGACGTGCTGACCCGGCTGTGCCAGCAGAAGTACGACGACGGCACCCTGCCCCCGCCCGAAGCGGTGGTGGCGGTGGCGACGTTCCTGTTCGGCGCCGGGCAGGACACCACCGTGCAGTTGTTTGCCGGGATGCTGCGGCTGCTGGCCGATAACCCCGGGCTGGAGGACAGGCTCCGCGCCGAACCGACGCTGATCCCCGACTTCGTGGACGAGGCGCTGCGGGTGGAAGGCGTGACCAAGAGCACGTTCCGCTATGTCCGCAACCGGGTGACGGTGGGCGATTTCACGTTCGAGCCGGGCCAGCACGTGATGATCAACATCGCCGCGATGAACCGCGATCCGCGCAAGTTCGAGAACCCCGGCGCGTTCGATGCCACCCGCAAGGGGGTGCGCCAGCACGTGGCGTTCGGGCGCGGCCTGCACGCCTGCGCCGGCGGGCCGCTGGCGCGTGCCGAAGGGCGCGTGGCGATCGAGCGTCTGCTGGCGCGTTGCCGCAATTTCCGCATCGACGAGGGCAGCCACGGCCCGGCGGGCGACCGGCATTACGACTATCTGCCGAACTACTCGCTCTATGGCGTGCTGGAACAGCAGATGACGTTTGAGAGGGCCTGAGGCGATGGTGAAGATCACGTTCGTCGAGCATGACGGCAGCGAAACCGTCGTCGATGCCAAACCCGGCCTGTCGCTGATGAAAAGCGCGGTGGCCGCCAGCGTGCCGGGAATCCTGGCCGAATGCGGCGGCAACTGCGCCTGCGGCACCTGCCGCATCTATTTCGACCCGCAGTGGGCCGCGCTGATGGGTACGCCACGGACAAGCGAGGTGGAAATGCTGGACTACTGGCACGAGGAAGGCGCCGGCGTGCGGCTGTCGTGCCAGGTGCTTGCCGTGGACGGTATGGACGGGATGACGGTGCGGATGCCCGAATCGCAAAACTGAAGCACGCCCCCAAGCGCAGCTTCACCCGGCCAAAGCCATTTTGACTCGCCTGTTGCGAGGGCTTCGCGCATGGGGGCGGCATGAACATGCTGTCCCCCACGCGTGCGGAAGGTGAGCTGGCCCCGGGCAAGGTCTGGCTGGTTGGCGCCGGCCCGGGCGATCCTGACCTGCTGACGCTGCGCGCGGCGCGGCTGCTGATGCAGGCGCGGGTGATCGTGCATGACGGGCTGGTCGATCCGCGCATCCTGGCGATGGCGCCGCCGTCGGCGCGGCTGGTTTCGGTCGCGAAGCGCCGCAGCCGCCATTCGATGCCGCAGGAAGAGATCAACGCGCTGCTGGTTGCCGAGGCGCTGGCCGGGCGCGACGTGGTGCGGCTGAAGGGCGGCGATCCGTTCGTGTTCGGTCGCGGCGGCGAGGAGCTGGACGCCTGCCGCGCGGCGGGCGTGGCGTGCGAGGTTGTGCCGGGGATTTCGGCGGCGCTGGGCGCGGCGGCTTCGGCGCAAGTGCCGCTGACTCATCGTGACAGCGCCAGCGTCGTGTCGTTCGTGGCCGGGCAGTGCAAGGGCCTGTCCGAACAGGACTGGCGCGGGCTGGCCGGGCCGGGGCGAACGCTGGTGGTCTACATGGGCCTGGCCAATGCCGGGGCGATCGCCGGCAAGCTGATCGACGAGGGGCTGGCGCCCGATACGGCGGTGGCGGTGATCGAGAATGCCAGCCGTCCCGAGATGCGGGTGGTGCGTTGCCAGCTTGCCGGGCTGGACGCGGCGGTGGCGCAGCAGGGCGTGCGCGGGCCGGCGGTGATCGTGATCGGCGCGGTGGCGG
This sequence comes from Sphingomonadales bacterium, assembly GCA_018971065.1. The sequence goes on from JAGWVC010000001.1 coordinate 117,768, forward strand.
CCCGTGACGGCAGTGAACTGGAATTGTGCGCTTTGGCGCTGGAGGGTGTGTCTTGAAGATCCTGACGGGGAATGACCTGCGCAGCGGCGCGGTGGTGTGGTGGGACGGCCAGGGCTGGACCCTGCACGTGGCGCGGGCGGCGGACGTGGGCCATGACGGCGACACGATCGCCGCGCGCGAAGTGGCGGCCCGTACCGTGGTTTCGCCTTACGTGATCGACGGCGTGAAGGACGGCGGCGAAGTGCGCCCCGCGCATATCAAGGACCGCATCCGCGCGCTGGGGCCGACGGTGCGGCTGGACCTTTCGTTGAAGCCGGCGGACCCCGCCGCTGGTGACTGGGTGATCTGACATGTATCGTTATGACCAATACGACCAGCAGATGGTCGATACGCGGGTCGCGGAGTTTCGCGACCAGACCAAGCGGCGGCTTGAGGGCCACCTGACCGAGGACCAGTTCCGGCCGCTGCGGCTGATGAACGGGCTGTACCTGCAATTGCACGCCTATATGCTGCGCGTAGCGGTGCCTTATGGCACGCTGAGCAGCGCACAGATGCGCATGCTGGGCGACATCGCCGACAAGTACGATCGTGGCTATGGCCACTTCACCACGCGCCAGAACATCCAGTACAACTGGATCAAGCTGGACGAGGCGCCCGATATTCTGGCCGACCTCGCCACGGTGGAGATGCACGCCATCCAGACCAGCGGCAATTGCATCCGCAACATCAGTTCGGACCAGTATGCCGGCGCCGTGGCCGACGAGATCGTCGATCCGCGCCCGTATGCCGAGCTGCTGCGCCAGTGGTCGAGCTTCCACCCCGAATTCCTGGCGCTGCCGCGCAAGTTCAAGATCGCGGTGATCGCCAGCGATACCGATCGCGCGGCGATGCGGCTGCACGACATCGGCATCAAGCTGGTGCGGAATGCGGCGGGTGAACTGGGCGCGGCGTTCTATGTCGGTGGCGGCATGGGCCGCACCCCGATGATCGCCCCGCTGGTCCGCGAATTCGTGCCGCTGGACCAGTTGATCACTTACAGCGAGGCGTGCCTGCGGGTGTACAACCGCCACGGCCGCCGCGACAACAAGTACAAGGCGCGGATCAAGATCCTGGTCCATGAACTGGGCAAGGACGAATACACCCGTCAGGTGGAGGCCGAGTTCGCGCACCTGCTGACGCAGGGCATCGAGCCGCCGCTGGCCGAGCTGGAACGGATCAAGGCGCAGTTCACCGATCCGGCGTTCGAGCGCGGGCTGAGCGATGCGGTGGACCGCAGCGATCCCGATTTCGCGCGGTGGGTGGATCGCAACACGCTGAAGCACAAGGCACCGGGCTATGCGGTGGCGGTGGTTTCGCTGAAGCCGGTGGGCGGCATTCCCGGCGACGCGACGGCGGACCAGATCCGGCTGATGGCCGATCTGGCCAAGCAGTATTCGTTCGACGAACTGCGGGTGACGCACGCGCAGAACATCGTGTTCCCGCACGTGCGGAAGGCCGACCTGCCCGCACTGTGGAGCAAGCTGGAAGCGGCCGGGCTGGGCACCCCCAACCTCGACCAGATCGGCGACATCATCGCTTGCCCCGGCCTCGACTATTGCAGCCTGGCCAATGCCCGCTCGATCCCGGTGGCGCAGAAGATTTCCGAACGCTTCGCCGGTGGCAAGGAAGCCGCGATCGGTGAGCTGAAGCTGAAGATTTCGGGCTGCATCAACGCCTGCGGGCACCACCACGCCGGGCACATCGGCATCCTGGGGGTCGATCGCAAGGGCACCGAGAACTACCAGCTTCTGCTGGGCGGTTCGGAAGGCGCCGATTGCTCGCTGGGCACGATCACCGGGCCGGGCTTCAGCGAGGACGGCGTGGTCGATGCCATCGAGACCGTCACCGACGTCTATCTGGCCCAGAAGCAGGACGGGGAACGCTTCCTCGACACCTATCGCCGCATCGGCATGACCCCGTTCAAGGAAGCGATCTATGGCTGACGTGCAGTTCCGTTTTCGCGATGACGAGCCGGTGGCCGATCCGGCCGTGACCGTCGATGCCTTCGCCGCCCAAGGCAATGCCGCCGCCGTGCGGATCGAGCCCGGCGACGATGCCGCGCTGCTGATCCCGCATCTGGACCGGCTGCGGCTGGTGGAAGTGAACTTCCCCGCGTGGACCGACGGGCGCGGCTATTCGGCGGCGCGCACCTTGCGTGAGGCCGGCTATGCCGGCGAACTGCGCGCGGTGGGCGATGTGCTGATCGACCAGCTCAACCAGATGCGCCGCTGCGGCTTCGACAGCTTCGCCCCGCAGGCGGAACTGGATGCCGACGATGCGGCGGCGGCGTTCGCGCGCTGGCCGCAGGTCTACCAGCAGACCGGCGACGGACGGCCCGCGATCTGGGCGCTGCGGCACGGGTACTGAACGGCACGGGAACTGAAGGGCACGGGCAATGTCTGGCGCGAAATTCCGCACGCATGGCAAGGATGCCGATCGGTCGAGTGCCAGAAGCATCGATCGCATCGACACCACGCCGATCTTCTCCGAAGCCGACGCGGTGCGGCTGAACCGGCTGTACAAGGGCGCGGACACCCGCGAACTGCTGGCCGGCGTGCTGCTGGACCGGGTGGCGGGCGAGATCGCGGTGGTTTCGTCGTTCGGGGCGGAATCAGCGGTGCTGCTGCATCTGGTTGCCAGCGTGGCGCCGGCAACCCCGGTGCTGTTCCTGGAGACCGGCAAGCATTTCCCCGAAACGCTGGCCTATCGCGACCTGCTGGCCGAGCGGCTGGGGCTGACCAACCTGATCGACCTGACCCCCGATGCCGCGCTGCTGGCAAAGCGGGATGAAAGCGGCCTGCGCTGGTCTTACGACCCCGACGGCTGCTGCGAAATCCGCAAGGTGCGCCCGCTGGCGGCGGCGGTGGCCGGGTATGACGCGACGATCACCGGCCGCAAGGGCTTCCAGTCCAGCACCCGCGCCGGACTGCCGCGCTTCGAGATCGACAAGGTTGACGCCGCCGGGCGGCTGAAGGTGAATCCGCTGGCCGACTGGGATTCGGCGCTGCTGGCCGAATACTTCGCCGCCAACGACCTGCCGCCGCACCCGCTGGTGGCGCAGGGCTATCCGTCGATCGGCTGCATGCCCTGCACCAGCAAGGTGGCCGAGGGCGAGGACCCGCGTTCGGGCCGGTGGCGCGGGTGGGACAAGACCGAATGCGGCATCCACGTGCCGGGCGCCCCCGAAGCCGACGATGGCGAGCTGCCGCCAGGGTACGATCCGGTATTTTGATGCTCCATTTTTGATGCAGTGCAGCATATGCCAGCGTTTTCTGCGGCGTGTACCTATGGCCGGGAAAGCCGGATATTAGCCATCGCGTGAGACCCCATAGCCAACAGGCTGGGGAATAACGCGAATGTCACGTTTTGCACGTTTGCCGGCCGGGACCGGAGCCGATGCGCCCCGGCTGGAACTGGCGGCGGCGCTGGCGGCCGCGCGGCAGGCCGAGGCGCGGCTGCGCGCGGCGATCGACGTGCTTCCCGAAGGCGTGGTGTTCCTGGACGAGGACGACCGCTATGTTCTGTGGAACGCGCAATACGCCGAAATCTACGCAAAATCGGCCGACTTGCTGCAACCCGGCGCGAAGCTGGCGGATACCTTGCGCATCGGCGTGGCGCGGGGCGATTATCCCGAAGCGGCCGGGCGCGAGGCGGAATGGCTGGCGGAACGGCTGGCGCGGCTGGACAACCCCGGCGCCCCGCACGAACAGCGGCTGGCCAACGGCCGGCGCATCCTGATCGAGGAACGCAAGACCGCCGACGGCGGCACCATCGGCCTGCGCGTCGACATCACCGAGATGCGCGAGCGCGAGGAGACGCTTTCGGCCATCTTCGAGGCGAACCCGGTGCCGCTGTTGCTGTACGATCCGGAAAGCGAGCAGATCCGCGCCGGCAACGAGGCGGCCTGCGGCCATTTCGGCTATACCGCGCGCGACTTCGCGGCGATGCCGGCCGATCGCCTGTTCGAGGCCGACGAATGGGCCGAGGCGCAACCGGCGCTGCGGCGCGACAGTTCGGAGAAGGACCGCTTCTGGCGCCAGCGCGCCGCCGACGGCACGCGGCTGGATTCGGTGCTGTTCACCCGGCAGATCCGCATTCGCGGCCGCGACGGGATCGTCATATCGGTGTTCGACGTGACCGAGCAGCGCCAGATCGAGGCGCGCATGGCCTATCTGGCGCGGCACGACGAGTTGACCGGGCTGAACAACCGCGCGCATTGCCGCGAGCAATTGCACGATCTGGTCGGCGGCGCGTCCGAAGGCGGCCGGATGCCCAGCAGCGTCACCGTGGCGCTGGTCGATCTCGACCATTTCAAGGTGGTCAACGATACCTATGGCCATCAGGTCGGCGACATGCTGCTGGCCGAGGCGGCGCGGCGCATGGCCACCGAACTGCCGCGCGCGGCGACGCTGAGCCGGATCGGTGGCGACGAATTCGCGCTGGTGTTCCGCAAGAGCAGCGCGACGACCGTGGAAATGGTGTCGAAAGGCATCATCGCGGCGCTGAGCGAACCGTTCTTCGTGGGCGACCACCGCCTGCACATCGGCGCCACCGTGGGCGCGGCCACCGCGCCATTCGACTGCGATGACCCCGAGACGCTGATGCGCTATGCCGATCTGGCGCTTTACGCCGCCAAGGCCGAGCGGCGCGGCAGTTTCCGCCGGTTCGACATCGCGATGGACGCCGCAGCACAGGCGCGATCGCGGCTGGAGGCCGATTTCCGCGATGCGGTGCGCGAGGGCGCGCTGGAAGTGCATTACCAGCCGATGATCAACCTGATGTCGGGCGAGACCGAGGGTTACGAGGCACTGTTGCGCTGGAACCATCCGGTGCGCGGGGCGATCTCGCCCGAAGTGTTCGTGCCGCTGGCCGAGGAGATGGGGCTGATCGAGGTGCTGGGCGCGCAGGTGCTGCAGCGCGCCTGCCGCGACGCGATGGGCTGGCCCGAGACGATGGTGTTGTCGGTGAACGTATCGCCGCTGCAGTTCCGGAACGGCGGACTGCTGAACACCGTGCTTCAGGCGCTTTCCGCCTCGCGGCTGCCGGCCAACCGGCTGGAGCTGGAGATCACCGAGGCGGTGCTGATGGACCGCTCCACCCGCACCGAAGCGACAATCCGTTCGCTGCGGGCGCTGGGCGTCGGGCTGTCGATGGACGATTTCGGCACCGGCTATTCGTCGCTGTCGTACCTGCTGTCGTACCCGTTCACCAAGATCAAGATCGACCGTTCGTTCGTGCTGAGCCTGGGCGCGGAAGAAAATTCGCGCGCGGTGGTGCGCGCGGTGGTGGGGCTGGGCAAGAGCCTGGGAATGACGGTGACCGCCGAGGGCATCGAGGACGAGACCGTGCGCGATTACCTGCGCGAGGTGGGCTGCTTCCAGGGCCAGGGCTACCTGTTCGGCAAGGCGCGGCCCGATGCCGAACTGGGCCACGGCACGGTTGACCGGGAGGACGCGCGGGACGTGGCTTGACCGCGCCGCACCACGCACTTAAGCGAGCGATTAAATTCACTCGACGAAAGGCTGGTTGCGATGAAACTCGATTCTTCGGTTGCGGCGGTGGTTACGGGCGGCGCCTCGGGCCTGGGCGAAGCGACGGCGCGCGCGCTGGCCGCCAAGGGCGTGAAGGTTGCCATCTTCGACATGAACGCCGAGCGTGGCGAGATGGTCGCGGGCGAGATCGGCGGCGTGTTCTGCCAGGTCAACGTGGCCGACGACGCTTCGGTGGAGGCGGGCTTTGCCAAGGCGCGCGCCGCCAACGGGCAGGAGCGCGTGCTGGTCAACTGCGCCGGCATTGCCACCGCGATCAAGACGCTGGGCCGCGACCGCGAGACCGGCGCGATCAAGAAGCACCCGATGGACGCGTTCGAGCGCACCATCGCCATCAACCTCGTCGGCACCTTCCGCTGCATCATGAATTCGGCCGCCGGGATGATGGAGACCGACCCGGTGGACGCCGACGGCCAGCGCGGCGTCATCATCAACACCGCTTCGGTGGCGGCGCAGGACGGCCAGATCGGCCAGGCCGCGTACACCGCCTCGAAGGCCGGCGTGCTGGGCATGACCCTGCCGATCGCCCGCGACCTGATGAGCGAGGGTATCCGCGTCAACACCATCCTGCCCGGCATCTTCGAGACGCCGATGATGAAGGGCCTTCCGGAAAAGGCGCAGCAGTCGCTGGCGCAGGCGGTGCCGTTCCCGAAGCGGCTGGGCAAGCCCGAGGAATACGCCAAGACCGCGCTGTTCCTGATCGACCATGACTATATCAACGCCGAATACATCCGCATGGATGGGGCGATCCGCATGGGGCCGAAGTAGGACTTCGGCCCCTGAGGGGAATTCCGCCCATGCTGGCCTGCAAACGCCGACCTGGCGCGCTTCCGGTGCTCACGGCCATTAAGGCCGCTGCGCTCCGGGTCGCGCCAGCTCGACGTTTTCGGCGAAGCCTGGGCGAAATTCGGGCGAGCGGAGAGGTTTTTGGCGGCGAGTTTTTCTCGCATGGCTGAGGGCGATCTCAATGCGCCGCCGGGGGCGCGGGCGCAGTTGCTGGATACGGCCAGCGCGATCATGCGCGAAGAGGACATGGTTGACATCTCGCTGTCCGAACTGGCGGCGCGATCCGGCCTTAACTCGGCGTTGGTGAAGTACTACTTCGGCAACAAGGCCGGGTTGCTGAAGGCGCTGCTGGAGCGCGAGTGGACCGGGATCGTCGCCTCGGTCGATGCGTTGATGCGCAAGGACATCGATCCCGAAACCAAGCTGCGCATCCACATGGCGGGCGTGGTCGATAACTTCTTCCGCACCCCCTATGTCCATCGCCTGCTGATGCGGATGATCCGCGAGGCCCCGGGCGACGAGGCGCAGCGGCTGGCCGATTCCTACCTGAAGCCGCTGCTGGACGCCTATGAGCGGCTAATCGGTGAGGGCGTCGCGGCCGGCGTGTTCCGCGCGGTGGACCCGCAACTGTTCTATTTCACCGTGATCGGCGCGGCCGACCGGTTCTTTTCGGCACGGCTGGTGCTGAAGCATTGCAGCGAGACCGACGTGCTCGACGAGCGGCTGCGCGACCGTTACCGTGCCCATCTCAACGATTTCGTGCTGGCGGGAATCCTCGTCCAGCGCTGACAGGAGAAGCGCGTGACGGCTTGGCATATCGGCGTGATCGGCGGCTCGGGGCTGGCCGAAGGCATCGGGCTGGAGGACGCGCAGGAAATTGCGGTGTCCTCGCCGTTCGGTGATCCGTCGGGGCCGGTGGTGCAGGGCACGCTGGCGGGGCGCCGCTTCACATTCCTGGCGCGGCATGGGGCCGGGCACGCGATCCCGCCGTCGGCGGTGAACTTTCGCGCCAACATCGATGTGCTGAAGCGCTGCGGGGTAAGCGACGTGGTCGCGCTGTCGGCGATCGGTTCGCTGCGCGAGGCGATGGCGCCGGGCCAGTTCGTGGCGGCGGACCAGTTCATCGATCGCACCGCCGGCCGCGCCAATTCGTTCTTCGGGCCGGGGCTGGTGGCGCATGTCAGCCTGGCCGATCCGGTCTGCGCCCGGCTGTCGGCGATGCTGGCCGATGCGGCCACGGCGGCGGGCGGCACCGTGCACCGCGGCGGCTGCTATGTCGCCATCGAAGGCCCGCAATTCTCGACCCGGGCGGAAAGCGCGATGTACCGTCAGTGGGGCGCCGACGTGATCGGCATGACCGCGATGCCCGAGGCCCGGCTGGCGCGCGAGGCCGAGCTGCCTTACGCGATCCTGGGCATGGTGACCGACTATGACGCCTGGCGCGTGGCCGAGGCGGGCGTGGAAGCCAGCGAGGTGTTCGCGGTGATGGGCCGCAATGCCGCGCTGGCGCGGGCGGCGGTGCGGCGGCTGGCGGAAACCCTGCCCGACGAGCGGGCGCCCTCGCCGCACGATACCGCGCTGGACCACGCGCTGGTGACCGCGCCGGCCAAGCGCGACGCCTGGCTGGTGGCCAAGCTGGATGCGGTGGCCGGGCGGGTGCTGTGACGCCGGAACGCAAAAAAAGCCCGGCGGTCGGAGGAACCGCCGGGCCAGTGTCCGACAGGGTCGGACGGGGGTAAGAACGTTCGCTCAAGGCGCGGGGGCCTTGAGCGGGTCCCGGCAGGCCGGGACCCGTCATCCGGGATTAACGGAGCAGCGAGAGCACGCTCTGCTGGCTCTGGTTGGCCTGGGCGATCATCGCGCTGGAAGCCTGGCTGAGGATCTGCGCCTTCGACATCGCGGTCGATTCCGCCGAGTAGTCGGTATCGAGGATGCGGCTGCGGGCGTCGGCGAGGTTGGTCGAGTTCGAGGTCAGGTTGTTGACCGCCGAGCTGAGCTGCGATTCCGCCGCACCGAAGCCCGAGTTGGACTTGGCGACATCCGACAGCGCCGAGTCGACCTTGCCGATCGTGGTCGTCGCGAGGGCGGCAGTCGAGACGTCGAGGGCGGTCGAGGTCAGGTTGGTGCCGTCGATGGCGTTGCCGGTCACCGTGATCGTGTCGGAGCTGTTCGCACCGGCCTGGATCACGAACGAGGTGTTGGTGCCCGAGGTGGTCGAGAACAGGGCGACGCCGTTGAACTTGGTGTTCGACAGGACCGAACCGATCTGGGTCTGCAGCGAGGTGACTTCCTGCTGCATGTTGTTGCGGTCGGAGGTCTGGTAGGTGCCCGACGACGACTGCACGGCCAGTTCACGAACGCGCTGCAGCATGTTGGTGACTTCGTTCAGCGCGCCTTCCGCCGTCTGCGACAGCGAGATGCCGTCGTTGGCGTTGCGGACGCCCTGGTTCATGCCGTTGATCTGCGCGGTCATCGTGGTGGTGATGGCGAGGCCGGCGGCGTCGTCCTTGGCCGAGTTGATGCGCTTGCCGGTCGACAGGCGCTGCATGGCCTGGCCCAGCATACCCGAAGCGGTGTTCGAAGCGTTGGCGGCGCGGGTGGCGGCAATATTGGTGTTGATGACAGTCATGGTCGTAAACTCCCGTTTCGTCCCGTGGGGTGCCAGCCAGGTCGAACCACTCGTCTCGGCTGTCGGGGCTAAGACCGGCAGAAAGCGGCAGGAATTAAGTGGCAGTCCGGCAAGAATGTGCCGGGGCTTGCCGGAAGCCTTGCCGGCATCGCTGCCGGCAGTTGCCGCCCGGATGCGATTTGCCGGATTCGCACGGCGATCGATTGCCCCCTTCCCGGCTGGCACGATGCGTGCACACACGGGACGGGCGCCCCCGTGCGGGACGCGCGTGTTAAGAACTTTCTTCGCGCAGGCGCCCCACGCGGTCATTTTAACCCGAAAAATCGACCGAATTAGGGGTTAATACGAGGGCTTAAATTTCCAAGAGCTTTGACGTTTGCGCGCCAAAACGGGCTTGCCAAGGATGGTTAACGCAAGAAAGCCCAAACGATGTCCGCAACACCCCAGGGACTGGAATTCACCCCCGAGACCGCACGCCGCCATGCACCGCTGGTGCAGCGCGCCGAAGCGATCGTCTCGTCGCTGGGTTGCGCGGAGCCGGTGTGGTTGGCCGATGCGGCGGAAGCGATGCCTTCGCCGCCCCGGAAAAATTCCGTGACATTGGCGCGCGGCCAGGTCGGCGGCATCCGTCGCGACGGCGCCCGCCGCTATGCCGTGGCCTATCGCGATGCGGTGGGCGATGCCGCGCTGGGTGCGCTGGTGGCCTGCGTGTCCGCCGCGCAGGGTGAGCCCTGGGGCGCGCCGATCGCGGCCGACCCGGAAAGCCTGTCGGTGCTGGCGCTGGCCGAGCGGCTGGCGGCCAGCGAGATTCCGGTGCTGATCAACGGCCCGACCGGCACCGGCAAGGAAGTTCTGAGCCGCTTCATCCACGCCCGCAGCCCGCGCAAGGAAGGCCCGTTCATCGCGGTGAACTGCGCGGCAATGCCCGAGGCGATGCTGGAAGCGATGCTGTTCGGCCATGTGAAGGGCGCCTTCACCGGCGCCACCCAGTCGAGCGACGGGTTCTTCCGCGCCGCCGACGGCGGCACCCTGCTGCTGGACGAGATTGCCGAAATGCCGCTGCCGTTGCAGGCCAAGCTGCTGCGAGCGCTGCAGGAAGGCGAAGTGGTGCCGATCGGCGCGACGATCCCGGTGAAGGTGGACGTGCGCGTGATTGCCGCCGCCAACCGCGACCTGCCGACCGAAGTGGCCGAGGGCCGCTTCCGCGCCGACCTGTTCTATCGCCTCAACGTGTTCCCGCTGGCGCTGCGCGCGCTGCGCGACCGTGCCGAGGACGTGACGCCGCTGGCCTTTGCCATGTTGATGCGCCACACCCCCGCCGGGCAGCCGGTGCCGTGGATTTCGGATGCGGCGCTGGCGATGCTGCGCCTGCACCCGTGGCCGGGCAACGTGCGCGAGCTGGAAAACGTGATGCGCCGCGCGCTGCTGCTGTGCGGCGGGGCCGAGATCGAGCCGGGCCACATCCAGTTCGACAGCATTGCCCGGCTGGTGGGCGCGCCCGCAGCCGCAGTCGCTTCCGCGTTCGTCGAGGCGACCGAGCCTGCCGGCAACCGCCGTCTGGCCAATGTCGTCCAGCTTTCCGAGGCCCGCGCGATCATGGATGCGCTGGATGCCTGCAACGGCAACCGCGTGGCCGCCGCCCGCCAGCTCGGCATTTCCGAGCGCACCCTGCGCTATCGCCTGGCCGCCTTCCGCGAGGCCGGCATCCCGGTTTCGGCAACGCGCGGCGCCAATGCCGGGCATGTGTTCGCCCGCGTGGCCGGTAGCCGGTCATGAGCGCGATCGGCGGCATCGGCGGCGCTGGCGGCGGCTTTGCCGGCGCGGGCGGGATCAAGGAGATCCTGGCGCTGCGCCAGCAGATCATCGATCGTTCGCAGGTGCTGCAGCAGGTCCACGCGCCGGCCGCGCCCACCGCGACGACGCAGGCTGGCGGCCCGGCCGGCGGCTTTGCCGGCGCGCTGAAGTCGGCGCTGGACAGCGTGAACGGTGCGCAGAACCGCGCCGACGCGCTGAGCGACGGCTACGAAAAGGGCCAGGTTACCGACATCGCCAAAGTGATGCTGGCCCGGCAGGAGGCCAGCGTTGGCTTCGAGGCGACGTTGCAGGTGCGCAACAAGCTGCTGAATGCCTACCAGGACATCATGCGGATGGGGGTTTGATAGATGGCTGACCTTGTCCCCGCCGGCAATGCGCCGCCCGACATGGGCGGGCTGCCCGCCATGCAGCAGCCCTCGCTGCTGACCCCGCTGACCGATCCGGCCGGCGGCCCCTTGCCCGCGCGGCTGAAGGGCTTCTTCGGCCAGCCGGCGGTGAAGAAGACCCTGCCGTGGTTCGTCGGCGTCGCGGCGCTGGGCGCGGCGGCGCTGTCGTGGAATTCTATGGCCCCTGCCCCGCAGCGCGTGCTTTACGCGCAGCTTGACGACAGCGAGCGCGCCACGATCGTCGCGGCGCTGGACAAGGCGCAGATCCATTACAAGATCGACAACCAGACCGGCACGCTGACGGTCGACGAGGACCAGCTTTACAAGGCGCGGATGACCGTGGCGCAGAACGGCGCGCTGGCCACGCCCGATACCGCTTCGGACGGGCTGGACAAGCTGCCGCTGGGTGCCAGCCGCACGCTGGAAGGCGAACGCCTGCGCGCCGCGCGCGAGCATGAGCTGATGCTGACGATCAAGGAGATCGACGGCGTGCAGTCGGTGCGGGTACACTTGGCCGAGGGCGAGAAATCGGTGTTCGTGCGCGACAACACCGCACCATCGGCATCGGTGATGTTGCGGCTGGCCGATGGCCGCCAATTGAGCCAGGGGCAGGTGACGGCAATCGTCAACCTGGTCGCCGGATCGGTGCCGGGGCTGACCCCGGACGCGGTGCGGGTGATCGACCAGCACGGCCGCCTGCTGACCGACAAGACCGTGGGCAATGCCGACAGCGACCGCTTCGAACTGCAATCGCGGATGGAAGCCAAGCTGCAGAACCAGGTGGCGACGCTACTGACGCCGATGGTGGGCGAAGGCAACTTCACCAGCGAGGTGCAGGTGGACCTGGACATGGACCAGGTAACCAGCGCGCGCGAGAGCTATGACAAGCAGGGCGTGCTGCGTTCGGAAACGCAGGCGCAATCGCAGACCACCGCGCCGGGGCAGGCCGCCGGGGTGCCGGGCACGCTGAGCAACACGCCGCCGCCGGCCGCGCAGGCATCGCCGGGCGCGCCGCAGGGCACGGCTTCTCCCGCGCCGGGGGCCAGCCCCAGCCCTTCGCCGTCGAACGGCGAAAGTTCGGCGACGCGCAACTATGAACTGGGCCGCGAGGTGGCGGTGTCCAACCAGGCGCCGGGCAAGATCAAGCGGCTGGGGGTGGCGGTGGCGCTGTCGTCGGCCGCGCTGAAGAACATGAAGCCTTCGGACATCGACCAGATCAAGCAACTGGTCAGCGCCGCGGTGGGGGCCGACACGACGCGCGGCGACCAGATCGCGGTGATCGTGCGCGCTTTCGACGCGACGCCCGACAAGCCGGTGCCGTTCTACGAGCAGCCGTGGTTTGCGATGGCGGTGCGCTATGGCGTGGCGTTGCTGGCGGTGATCCTGACGCTGCTGATCGCGGTGCGGCCGCTGGTGCGCGCCGTGACCGGCGAGAAGAAGGCCAAGGGCAAGAAGGCGAAAGATGACGACGGCGCCGATGACGACATCGAGACGATCGAGGGCGAGCGCATTGACGGCCCGATGATCGCGGGCAACCGCACCGCGCTGCCGACGATGCCGAAGATCGACGCCGAACTGCTGGGTCGCCATGTCGGCCTGGTGCAGCAGATCGTGCTCGACAAGCCGGACAGCGCGCTGCTGGCCCTGCGCCAGATGCTGCAGCCCGCCAGCGAGGAGCCCGCGACGTGAGCCAGATGGACGCCCTGAACGCCGGCGCCGACAGCCCGGTGATTGCCGATGCCGAGGCGGCGGCGATCATGGTGATGCTGCTGGGCGACGAGCAGGCGGCGGCGATCCTGTCGGCGCTGGACCCGGGCGAGTTGCAATTGCTGGGCGAACGCATGGTGGCCCTGGGCGAAATCGCGCCCGAGGCGATCATCGAATCGGTCAACGGCTTCGTGCGGCGCACCGAGAAGCTGGGAATGCCCGCCGCCGACCGCACCCCGCAGGTGCGATCGCTGATGGCGCGCGCGGTGGGCCAGGTGAAGGCCGAGAACATGATGCAGCGCATCGTGCCCGATGCCGGGCCGGCCAGCTCGATCGAGCTGACGCGCTGGCTGAACGCATCGTCGATCGTGCCGATGGTGAAGGGCGAGCATCCGCAGGCGCTGGCCGTGCTGCTGGTGCAGCTTGACCCCGACGTGGCCGCGCAGGTGCTGCATTCGCTGCCGCAGAACGAGCAGGCGCAGATCGTCCACCGCGTGGCGACGATGGGGCCGGTTTCGGTGGAAGCGCTGGCGATGCTGGAAGAACTGCTGACCCGCCGCATCGGCGAGGTACATGGCGCGGCGATGCTGCAGATGGGCGGCCCGCGCCCGGCGGCGGAGATCATCAACAACGCCGGCAAGGCCACCGAGAAGCGGATCATGCCGGAGATCAGCAAGGCCGACAAGCTGCTGGCCCGCAAGATCGAGGAAGAGATGTTCAAGTTCGAGCATCTGTTCGTGCTGGACCCGCAGTCGATGGGCGCGCTGCTGCGCGAGGTGGAAAGCGAATCGCTGATCAACGCGCTGAAGGGCATCGAGCCCGAGCAGCGCGACGTGTTCTTCCGCGCGATGTCGAGCCGCGCCGCCGACGGCGTCAAGGACGAGATCGCCAGCCTGGGTCGCCTGAAGATGGCCGAGGTGATGGAGGCGCAGCGCAGCATCATCGCCGCCGCCAAGCGCCTGGCCGCCGAGGGCGTGATCAGCTTCGGGTCGGGCGGTGGCGACGACGAATATGTCTAGTTTCACCGCCTTGTCGGTGCCCAGCAGCGGCTTTGCGCCCGACGGGCGGTTCGTGCCGCGCGGGCCGGAGACGATGAGCGGCGCCGCCCAGCCCGATCCGGCGCTGGCCGCCGAGGAAGAAATCGATCCGCTGGACGTGGCGCTGGCGCAAGGGTTTGCCGAGGGCATGGCCCATGCGAAGTCCGAAGCCGAAGCTGCCGCGCGGCTGGCCGACGAAGCGCGCGACCGCTTTGCCTTCGCATTTTCGCGGCTGGATGCCGAACTGACCGAGGCGCTGCGGCAACGGCTGGTCGATACCGTGGTGGCGCTGTGCGAGGCGACGTTGCAGCCGCTGGCGCTGGACAAGCAGGCGCTGGCCGGCCGCGTGAAGAAGGTGGCCGACATGTTCGTGCGCACCGATGACGAGCGCGTGTTCCGGCTGCATCCCGATGACATTGCCGTGGTGCAGCCGCTGCTGCCGCCCGAATGGACCTTCCTGCCCGATCCGGCGCTGACGCGCGGGACGATCCGGGTGGAAACGCAGGCGGGCGGGGCCGAGGATGGCCCCGAGACCTGGCGTCGCGCGATCGCGGAGGCCCTGAACCTGTGCTGAAACTGTTCGAACCCCTGCTGGGCGACATGGCAGCGGTGCCGCTGGCGCTGGAACCGGCGCGATACGGGCTGGTGGCGGCGTGCGACGGCGGTTTGCTGGAGGTTTCGGGCCTGTCGATTCCGGTGGGGTCGATCTGCCGGATCGGGCAACGCGGCGATGAGCGACCGCTTTCGGCCGAAGTGATCGGCTTTCGCAATGGCCGCACGCTGATGATGCTGCTGGGCGATACCGTCAATCTGCGCCCGGGCGCGCGGGTCCATCCCGAGGGGCGGCCGGGGATGCTGCCGGTGGGCGAGGCGTTCCTGGGCCGCGCGGTCGATGGCGAAGGCCATCCGATCGACAATGCCGGGCCGCTGCACCCGCGCGAGCTGTGGCCGGCGGGGGGCGTGCGCACTTCGGCGCTGGACCGGTCGCCGGTGCGGCTGCCGTTCGACGTGGGCATCCGCGCGCTGAACGCGCTGACTACATTTGGCGTCGGCCAGCGCATCGGCATCATGGCCGGATCGGGCGTGGGCAAATCGGTGCTGCTGGACATGATTGCCCACGGGGCCGAGGCCGAAGTGGTGGTCGTCGGCCTGATCGGCGAGCGCGCCCGCGAGGTTTCCGACTTCGTCGAGCGGCACATGACCGGCGCGAAATTCGCGCACACGGCGGTGGTGGCGGTTCCCGCCGACCACGCGCCGAACCTGCGTCTGCGCGGCGCCTTGCTGGCGACTTCGATCGCCGAGCATTTCCGCGCGCAAGGGCGGCGGGTGCTGCTGATCATGGATTCGCTGACCCGCGTGGCCCATGCCGCGCGCGAGATCGGCCTGCTGCTGGGCGAGCCGGGCGCAGCGCGCGGCTATCCGCCCAGCGCGCTGGCGACGATCACCAAGCTGGTGGAGCGCGCCGGCAATTCGGCGGAAAGCGGCGGATCGATCACCGGGCTGTACACGGTGCTGGCCGATGGCGACAACCAGGACGACCCGGTGGTGGACACCGCGCGATCGATCCTCGACGGCCATATCGTGCTGAGCCGCGATCTGGCGCAGCGCGGGCAGTATCCGGCGATCGACATTGCCGCATCGCTGAGCCGCGTGATGAACGACATCGTGCCATCGGCGCACGAGAAACTGGCGCGGCAGTTTCGCGCGCTGATCGCCGGGTACGAAGCCAACCGCGACCTGGTGCTGATGGGCGCCTATCGCGCCGGGGCCGATCCGCAGCTAGACCGCGCGATCGAGATGCATCCCGCGCTGGTGGAGTTCCTGAGCCAGGAGCGCGGCAGCGTGGTGCCGATGGAACTGGCGGTGAACCAGCTTGCCGGCTTGCTGGGATAGCGGGCCGTGAAGGAAGAGCTGAGGAAGCTGGCGCGATTGCAGCGGCTGGAGCGGGTGCGGGCGATCGCCAAGCAGACCGCCGCCACCGAGGCCGCGCGCGCCGAAAGCACGCTGGCACAGTTGCAGGCGCTGGCGACGCGGACCGGGGCGCTGGCCGCCGACTATGCGCTGCGCAGCGATGCGCGCGACGGCGCCGACCTGTTGCGGCTGACGCGGTTTCGCAGCGGCTTGCAGGGGGTGCGCGACCGGACGCTGGCCGATGCCGCGCGCGCGCAGAATGTCGCCGACGTGCGGCAGGCCGAGCTGGCGCAGGCCGAACGCAGCCGCGCGGCGGTGGAAGACCGCGCCATCGCGCAACGGAAAGAGCTGGCCGGCAAGGCGCAGATGGCGGTGCTGGGCGCGCGAAAGGCGCTGGGCAGCGACGCGGATTAGCTGATTGTCCGAATTTGGCACGAACCTTGAATAGTTAACCGCAGAGCCAGTGGCGCCATGCCACGAAGCCCTGGGGAAACCATTCGATGACCGCACCGCTTTCGCTGAACATGACCTCCGCCACGGCACCGGCGGCCGGCGGAATCAGCGATACCGGGGCTGCGGCGGTTGCCGGCCCGGGGTTCGACCAGGTGCTGGCCGCGCAGGCCGCACCGACCGCCGCCGATGCAGCCACTGCCGCGCCGATTGCCACCACTCTTGCCTCCGTCCTTGCCGTTGCCGGCAAATTGCCGGAAACCGGCAAGGCTTTGCCGGCAAACCTGTTGCCGGTTTTTGCCGGTGCGGCGGTGGACGCGGCACCCGACAGCGATCCTGCCGCGAAATCCGATGCCGACCAGGCCGACAGCAAGCCCGAAGCGCCGGTGGCCGATGCCGCCGCACAGCCGCTGGCGCTGCTGGCGGGCCTGCTGGCGCCGCTGAACCTGCCCGCCCCGGCCGCGAACGCCCCGGCAAAGCAGGCCGAAACCGTGCGCGCCGCCGCCGCCCAGCCCGCGCTGGTGACGCAGGCGACCGGGCAGGCCCCGCGCACCGTCGCCCCTGCCGCGCCCGCTCCTGCCGATGCCGCCGTGGTGCCGGCCGCCCTGCCGGGCCAGGTGGTGACGATGGCGGTGCTGTCGGCGGACGATTCCGCGCCCAGGGCTTCCGCCCCCACCAAGGCCCGCAACGCCGCGCAATCCCCTAAGGCCCCGGCGACGGCCGATTCAAGCTTTGCTGCGATAACGGCACCGTCTGCTTCCCCGAGTGGACAGTCAGGCGATGCCGGGCAAGGCCAACCTCCGATGGCCGACACCGCGACGTCGCCGGCGGGGTCGTTGGCGATCGCTTCCCCCGAGGCACCGCGCGATCCCGCCACCTTTGCCGCGCTGAACGCGATGCCCGCGCTGCCCGCCTCCGCCGCTGCGCCCGCGGTCACCACCGCCGCGATTTCCGCCCCGCACGACATGACCGCGCTGGTCGATCGGCTGGTCGAGGCACGGGCCGCCGCGCGCGGCTCGGCATCGGACGGCACCGTCGCCACGTCGGTGCGCCATGCCGAGTTCGGCCAGGTTTCGCTGCGCTTCGAGACCGGCGCCAATGGCCTCTCGGTGTCGATGGCCAGCAACGATCCCGGCTTCGCCCCCGCCGCGCAGGCCGCGCTGGCCGCCGCGCCGCAAGTGGCCGCATCGCAGGCCGGTGCGGGCGCCGACATGCGCCAGCAGGGCCAGTCGCAACAGGGCCAATCACAATCGCAGTCGTCGTTCGCCCAGTCGCAGGGCTGGTCGGGCAACGGCCAGCAACAGCCGCGCCAGCAGGCGCCGGCCGCCGCCACCGGGTTCGCCGCCGCATCGCGCAGCGCGCCCGCCGCCACTTCCGGTGACGGCACCGCGCCGTCGCCCGCAGGCGTGTTCGCCTGATTTCGTTCCGGACATCAAGGGGTAAGTCATGAGCAAGGACAAAGTCGAAAAGGACGCCAAGCCGAAGGGCAAGGGCATGATCGTGATGGCCGGCATGGCCGTGGCGATGCTGGCGATCGGCGGCGGCGGCGCGTTCGCGCTGGTGAAGTTCGGCGTGATCGGCGGGCATGAAGCCAAGAAGGAGGATAATTCTCCGAAGTTGGTCCACAAGGGCGACGAGGACCCGTTCGCCCCCAAGGCCGAAGGCGGCAAGGAAGGCGAAGCCGGCAAGGAAGTCGAAGGCGAGGGCGGCAGCCCGTACAAGACCACCTACTTCACGTTCCCCGACGATTTCACATCCAACCTGCGCAATTCCAGCGCGCTGATCCAGGTGAGCCTGGCCTGCTCCACGCACCGCGACGGCCGCGTGCTGATGTGGCTGAAGAAGCACGAGTTGGCGATCCGTTCGGCGATGCTGGCGGTGCTGGCCGACACCCCCGAGGAAGACGTCAACACCATCGAGGGCAAGGACCGGCTGCAGAAGCGGCTGACCCAGGCGATCAACAAGGTGCTGATCGACACCGAAGGGTTCGGCGGCGTCGATGCGGTCTATTTCAAGGCCTTCCTGGTGCAGTAGCGCCCCGCCGCGAACCGAAGCCCCCACTCCCCAGCATTCATCCGAAAGCCGCCATGAAACCCGAACGCGCCTTCATCGCCGAACGTCCGCTGGCCCAGCACTGCGCAGAACTGCTGCGCACCGGGCCTGATCCGGTGGCCCTGCTGCCGCTGCTTGGCCGCATGGGCGAACGCCTGGCCCGCCGCCTTTCGGGCGCGCTGGCGCCGCTGATGGGCGGCGAGGCGCCGGTGGTGCGCTGCCAGAGCCCGCGCGAGGGCACGCTGGAAACGCTGGCCGCCGCGGCGATGAGCCCGCTGGCCGCCAACAGCCTGATGACAATGGGCGCCGGCCGCGTACCGGTGCTGGTGTCGATCGACGCCGAGCCGGTGCTGCGCATCGTCGATCGCGCGTTCGGCGGCAAGGGCGACGCGCCGATGCCGCTGCCCGAGAAATTCCCGATGGCCGCCGACCTGATGATCGGCCGGCTGGAAGCGCTGGTCACCGCGCAGATCGCCATCGCGGTCGAGGCGGTGGCGCCCGAAGCCGCGCAGCGCGCGGGCGCGCTGGCGTTCGCCCCGGTGCGCCGCGACGGCGCGCTGATGCAGCTTGAACCGTTCGAGGCCGACACGCCGCTGGCGATCCTGCCGCTGGAAGTGGAAGACGACGGCCTGCTGCCCTGGGCGCTGACCTTCGCGCTGCCGCTGGCGGCGCTGCCGGCGCTGTTCGGGCAGGCCTCGGACGAGGCCCCTGCCCCGGTCCACCCGGTCGCCAACCCGTGGGATGCCCCGTTTGCCGAGCTGCCGCTGTCGGTGCGCGCGGTCATCGTCGATATGCGGATGCCGTTCTCGACGATTGCCGCGCTGGCCCCCGGCCAGGTCATTCCCGTCTCGGTGGCGCGCAGCGTGCCGTTGCAATGCGGCGGCGTGACGCTGGCCCACGGCGCCGTCGGCGCGGTGGACGAACGCGTCGCCATCCAGATCACCGAAGCCTTTTCCGCCTGAAGGAGTCCCAAGACATGAACCTGCAACCCCGCGCCTTCGATTTCCTGGCCGACGTCGATGTCCGCCTTTCGGTCGAACTGGGCCGCACCGACATGAAGCTGCGCGACGTGATGTCGCTGGGCGCCGAAAGCGTCGTGATGCTGGACCGGCTGACCGACGAACTGCTGGACGTGATGGTCAACGGCAAGGTCATCGCCAAGGGCGAGATCGTCGCGCAGGGCAACCGCTTCGGCCTGCGCATCGTCGAGATGGCCGATGGCCGCACCGCCGATGCCGTGTCGGCTGACGCCTGATGGCCTGGTACATCGTCAAGCTGCTGTTCCTGCTGCCGCTGATCGGCGGGATGATCTGGGGGAGCCTGAAGCTCAGCCAGATCGTGCAGGCGCGGATGGGCAAGGTGGCCGGCGGCAACACGCGGTCGGTGAAGATCACCGAGACGGTGATGCTGTCGCCCACGCTGAAGCTGGCGGTGCTGGAATTCCACGGCCGCGAGATCCTCGTCTCGGTCTCGCGCGGGGGGCTGACGCGCCTTGCCGAGGCGCCGGCCCGGAGCGGATACGACCTGTGAAGAAACTGCTTTCCCTGATCGCCGCGCTGGGCGGCATCGGCCTTTCGGTGGCGGCGCACGCGCAGGCGGCGGCAACGCCGCTGGCCCCGGCCGGCGGCAGCGCCATTCCCGGCGCGCTGGACCGCGCCTTCCAGACCATGAACGGCGGCCCCGGCGGCGGCATGACCCTGTCGATGCAGTTGCTCCTGATCATGGGGCTGCTGACCATCCTGCCCAGCCTCGTGCTGATGATGACCAGCTTCACGCGCATCCTGATCGTGCTGTCGATCCTGCGGCAGGCGCTGGGGCTGCAACAGTCGCCGCCGAACCAGGTGCTGATCGGGCTGTCGCTGTTCCTGTCGCTGTTCGTGATGGCGCCGACGCTGGAAAAGGTGAACGCCAACGCGATCACCCCCTATTCCGCCGGCAGCATCAACGCCACGCAGGCGATCTCGGCGGCGGGGGTGGAATTCCACGCCTTCATGATCCGCCAGACGCGCACGCACGACCTGGCGATGTTCGCCGACATGGCGAAAGCGCCGAAGTTCGCCACGCCCACCGAAGTGCCGTTCTCGATCCTGCTGCCTGCCTTCGTGACCAGCGAACTGAAGACCGCGTTCCAGATCGGCTTCATGCTGTACCTGCCGTTCCTGATCATCGACCTGGTCGTCTCTTCCGTGCTGATGAGCCTGGGCATGATGATGATGAGCCCGGCGCTGATCTCGCTGCCGTTCAAGCTGCTGCTGTTCGTGCTGGTCGATGGCTGGGCGCTGCTGATGGGCAGCCTTGTGGCCTCGTTCGGGTAGCGCGGAAGGACTCTGACTCATGGACGAGACCACTTCCCTGCTTTCGCTGGCCGACCGCATGCTGTGGGTGGCCGCGCTGGTCGGCGCGCCCGTGCTACTGGCCAGCCTGGCCGTGGGCCTGGTGATCGGCGTGGTGCAGGCCGCCACCTCGGTTTCCGAAGCGACGCTGGCGTTCGTGCCCAAAGTGATCATCTGCGCCGCGGTGCTGGTGATCTTCGGCGCATCGATGATGGGCCTGATCGAGGATTTCCAGCGCGACATCTTTTCCGCGATCGCCGCGATAGGAAAAGGCGGCGTGCAATGATGCCGCTGAGCTTCGGCTTCGGCCCGCTGGAGGCCGAGTTCTGGCGCTGGGTGTTCCTGATGACCCGGATCGGCGCCGGGTTGCTGGCGGTGCCCATCTTCGGCGCGGCCAGCGTGCCGGCGCAAGTGCGGGTGATGATTGCCGCCGCCGTCGCAGCGCTGGTGGCGGGGTGGACCAATGCCCAGCCGCCCGCGCACCTGATGTCCGCTGCCGGCCTGATGTCGGTCGGCGGCGAAGTGCTGGTGGGGCTGACGCTGGGCTTCGTGCTGCAATTCGCCTTCGCCGCGCCGACCATCGCCGCCGAAGTGATCGGCGGCGGCATGGGGCTGTCGATGGCCTCCACCATCGATCCGCATTCGGGCGCTTCGTCGCCGGCGCTGGGCCAGTATTTCGCGGTGATCCTGACGCTGATCTTCCTGGGGCTGGGCGGGCACCTGCAGTGGATCGCGCTGGTGGTGAAAAGCTACAGCGTGTTTCCGCCGGGGCAGACCTGGCTGGGTGCCGAACGCTTCGCAATGGTGGCCGGGTTCGCCTCGGACATGCTGGCGGCGGGGGTGGTGATGGCGCTGCCGGTCACGCTGGTGCTGCTGCTGGTGCAGGTGCTGGCCGGCGTGCTGAGCCGTTCCGCCCCGGCGCTGAACCTGTTTTCGCTGGGCCTGCCCGCCGGCATCGTCGCCGGGTTCATGGCGCTGGTGATCTCGGCGCCGATGGTGTCCGACCGCATGGCGGACCTGACCGCGCATGCCATCGCCACCGCCGGCAAGGTGATCGAGAAGTAGCATGGCCGAGACCGCCGGCGAGAAAACCTTTGCCCCAACCGAGAAGCGGCTGCGCGAGGCCGCGAAGAACGGCGATGTGCTGCGGTCCAAGGATCTGGGCAATGCCGTGGCGATGCTGGTGGGCGCGGCGTTCCTGCGCTTCGGCGGGCCGTGGCTGCTGAACGCGCTGGGCGGGGCGATGCGTTCCGGGCTGGTGTGGGACCGCGCCGCGATCGACGATTTCAGCCCGGGCCGCACCCTGCTGGCGCTGGGGGCGATGATGCTGCCGCCGGTGCTGGTGCTGGGCGGCAGCGTCGCCGTGGCGACGCTGATCTCGCAACTGACGTTCTCCTCGCAGGGGCGGTTCGTCGCCAGCAACATGGCGTTCAAGGGATCGAAGCTGAACCCGATGACCGGCCTGTCGCGCATGTTCGGCCCGCAGGGCTGGATCGAGGCGGGCAAGGGCATCCTGAAAGTGGGCCTGCTGGGCATGATCGCCTATGCCTGGAGCAAGGGGCGGATAGCCCGGCTGGAGGCGCTGACCGCCGAAAGCCTGTCCGGCCAGCTTTCGTTCGGGTGGGAGGCGCTGACCTCGCTGTTCCTGATGCTGTCGGTGGGGCTGGCCGGAATCGCGCTGGTGGACTTCCCGATCCAGTGGTGGCGCCGCCGCAAGCGGCTGATGATGAGCCTTCAGGAAGTGAAGGACGAGAGCAAGGAATCCGAAGGCAGCCCCGAGAACAAGCAGGCGATCCGCCAGCGCCAGCGCCAGGTGGCGATGAGCGCGGTGGCCGGCGCGATGCGCAACGCGCAGTTCGTCATCACCAACCCGACTCACTTCTCGGTGGCGATGACCTATGATGCCGACCTGGCCCCGGCGCCGGTGGTGCTGGCCAAGGGCAAGGGCGAGAAGGCGCTGGCGATGCGCGAACTGGCCGCCGAATATGGCGTCCCCTGCATCGAGATGCCGGCGCTGGCGCGTTCGGTCTATTACACCACGCGCGAGCGGCAGATGATCCGCGAGGAACTGTACCAGGCGGTGGCCGGTGTGCTGGCCTTCGTGTTCTCGCTGAAGCGCGGCGAGGCACGGCCGCTGCCCGCGATCGAGGTGCCGGTGGCGCTGCGCTTCGACGCCGAAGGCCGGCCCGATCCGAAAGCCGCGAAATGAGCGCCGGGTTCCGCCGTTCCGGGCTTAACCCGCCCGCTGCCGGGACGTTCTAAGCGTCATGGCCACTTCCGTATCCTCGACCACTTCGACCACGGCGACGACCCCGGTGACGGCGCCCGATTCGGCTTCGATCGGCTCGGCGCTGGCGACAGCGCTGGGCGGCGGCACCGGCATCGACATGACGCAGTTGGCCGGCAACCTGGCATCGGCCGAATTCATGGGCCGGCTCGGCACGCTGGACAGCAAGTCGAGCAAGCTGGACACGACGATCTCGCAGGCATCGCAGCTCAAGAGCGACCTGCTGGCGCTGTCCACCTCGCTGGGATCGCTGGTGCGCGGCGGCAGCCTGACGTCCACTCCCAGCGTGGCGAACACCACGGTGGCGACCGCCTCGCTGCCGACCGGATCGAGCGGCGCCAGCGGCTCCTACAGCCTGGAGGTGACACAACTGGCATCGCCGCAGGTGCTGAATTCGCCGGCATACACGGCGGGCACCGCCACGACCGGATCGGGCACGCTGACCCTGAACTTCGGCACGATCAGCGGCGGGGCGTTCACCGCCGATGCCAGCCATGCCGCAGTGAACGTGACCATCGCCGCCGGGGCAACGCTGAACGACGTGGCCACCGCGATCAACCAGGCCGGGGCCGGGGTGAACGCCTATGTCGCCACGGGCGCCGACGGCGCGCACCTGGTGCTGAAAGGCCAGCAGGGCGCCGCCAACGCGTTCACGCTGAGCGCCACCGAAGCGCCGGGCGATCCCGGCCTTGCCAGCCTGGCGTGGGACCCGTCCACCGGCCCCGCGAGCCGGGTCGCGGCCAGTGCCAACGATGCGCAGTTCAAGCTGGACGGCATCAGCCGCACGGCATCGTCGAACACCGTGGCCAATGCCGCGCCGGGGCTGAGCCTGGTGTTGACCGGAACCAACAGCGGTGCGCCGACCACGATCAGCTACAGCGATCCGACCAGCGGCATCGGCAGCGCCATGCAGGACCTGACCACGGCGCTGAACTCGCTGGTCAGCGAGATCAACACCGATACGGATGCCACCGCCG
Organism: Sphingomonadales bacterium; assembly: GCA_018971065.1. Next base: position 141,726 of record JAGWVC010000001.1, read on the forward strand.
GCGGATTGGGACAGGATCCGGCGACGCGGTCGATCCGGCGGCAACTGTCGCTGCTGACCAGCACGACGATCATGCCCAACGCCGGCGGCAGCGATCCGAAGACACTGTCAGACCTGGGGCTTTCGGTTTCCAAGGACGGCACGTTCTCGCTGGATACGACCAAGCTGACCGGGGTGCTGTCGAAGAACCCCAGCGGCGTCGCGGCGATGTTCACCACCGGGCTTTACGGCGTGTTCGGCACCGTGGACAGCATGACCCGGACGATGACGTCGGGCACCGATCCCAGCGGGCTGGGCAGCGCGGTGACGAAGTACACCAAGATGAAGACCACGCTGGCCGACCAGCGCACCGCCCTGGTGGCCCAGCAGGACAAGCTGCGCACGCGCCTGATCAACCAGTTCGCCAAGGCCAATGCCAATGTCGCGGCGTCCAAGTCGACGCTGACGCAGCTCCAGGGGCAGATCGCCGCCTGGAACAAGACCAACTGAGGAAGCAGACCCCGCCATGCTCGCCCAACGCAACCCGCAAGCCGTCTATCGCCGCATCGAATTCGACGCGCGCGTGCAGGGCGCGGACCAGCAGCAACTGGTGGCGCTGTGCTACGAACAGTTGATCGGCGCGCTGGGCAGCGCCCAGTTCGCCTACGACAAGGGCGACAACAAGATGAAGAGCGAATCGCTGACCCGTGCGGTCTCGGCGCTGACCGCGCTGCACTTCGGCGTGACCGGCGAAGGCGGCGTGGCCGACGCGCTGCGCCACCTCTACATCTCGGCGCGCAAGTCGGTGCTGGACTGCGTGCTGGCGTTCGATCCGGGCACGATCGCGCACATCCGGCAGGATTTCATGGAAATCAGCCAGGCCCTGTCGCAGGCGCGACCAAATTGAACTTCGCCGGCGCGACCGAACTGAATTTCGAGAAACCACTTGAATTGCAGAATAATAAGTGTATTCCCGTACTTTAATTTCCCATGATTTCGGGCACTTGCGCAAGATCATTCGAAATCGGAGGGTTAGGACTGTCACATTGGAGCCAGTTCCGCGATACCCCTTAGGCACAAGCTGCTAGGCATATCTCCGTTGACGGACTTTGGTGCCGCAGGGGATTAGCGATGAGCAATGCCACCAGCCTTTATCTGATCGATGGCGATTTCCGGCGCCGGGCCGCCATTTCGCACTGCCTGGCGGGCAGTGAAGTCCATGTCGAGCCGTTCGAGGACGCCAGCGAGCTCATCGCCCGCTGGCCACGCCACGGACTGCTGCTGGTTCATGACGACGGTCGTTCGGTGGCCAACCTGCTGTCGCACATGGGCAGCTCGGGCCAATGGCTCCCGGTGATCGGCTTCTCGGAGACGCCGACGACGCGGATGGTGGTGCAATCGGTGCTGGACGGCGCGATCGACTATATCGCCTGGCCGTTCGAGCGCGACGACATCGTCAATGTTGTCACCGACGCCGAGCAGAAGGCGGAAACGCTGGGTTCGACCAAACTGCGCGAGGCGATGGCCCGCAGCCGGGTGGACCGCCTGACCAAGCGCGAGCGCGAGGTGCTGGCGGGCGTCGCCGGCGGCCTGTCCAACCGCCTGATCGGCGAGAAGCTGGCGATCAGCCCGCGCACGGTGGAGATCCACCGCGCCAACATGCTGACCAAGATGGGTGCCCACCACACCTCGGAAGCGATCCGCATCGCCATCGAGGCTTCGCTGGTGGAATGATGCCCGGCGGCCAGTGCGCCGGTTCCAGAGCCTGATGACATTGGATTGACCAATGTCATCAGGCTCCAGCTATTGTTGCCGTGCGATTTATTGACAAAAACCGGTTCCCACTTTTTGTCATCGCACTCCAATTACGATGCGACCACGAAAAGGCGGCGTGACCACGATGGTTGCGCCGCCTTGTTCATGGGCCGGAAGCTTCGCGAAGTCAGGACTGGTTGCAGGCCGAGATGACCGCCGCACCCAGATCGCCCAGCGACAGGACCTTTTCCGCCGCGCCGGCCGCCTTGGCCGCCGCCGGCGCTTCGCCGACCGTGGCCGTCGCCGGGTCCTCGATGAAGGTCCGGCAACCGGCGTCGCGCATCATCTTCAGGCCCTTGGCGCCATCGGCCCCCATGCCGGTCAGCACCGCGCCGACCGCCGGGATGCCGGCGCGGGCAATCGTGCCGAACAGCAGCGTGGCCGAAGGGCGCGCGCCATCCACCGGATCGCGCGCCACCAGGCGCAGCCGTCCGGGCTGGCCAGGCTCGAACACGACATGCTGGTCGGGGTCGGCAGCGATGTGGATCACCCCCTGGGTCAGTTGCGCGCCATCCTTGGCATAGCGCACCGAGCATTTCAGCGTGTTGTCGAGGTGAGTCACGAACGTCTCGACCAGCGCCGGTTCGGCCTGGAGCGTGATCACCGTGGGCATGCAGTCTGCCGGCCAGTGCGCCAGCATCGTCGTCAGCGCGTCGACACCGCCCATCGAAGCGCCGAACGCGGCGATGTGGCCGTTCCAGGCGAAGTGGGTTTCGGCAGTCTTGACCTCGCGGTTGACGTTGGCCTGCTTGCGATCCTTGAGGTTCGAATTGGCGGCGGCCAGCACGATCTTGCCCAGCTTGCCGACGGTCTTGTTGAACTGTTCGGGCGTGGCCTTCAGCGGCTTGGGAAAGCACTCGACCGCGCCCAGCTCATAGGCGCGAAGCGAGGTTTCGGTACCGGCCTGGGTCAGCGACGACAGCATGACCACCGGCATCGGGTTGCGCTCCATGATCTCCGCCAGGAAATCGATGCCGCTCATCCCCGGCATTTCGACGTCGAGCGTGATCACGTTCGGCTTGAGGTCGGCGATCTGGTCGCGGGCCTCGTCGGCATTGGCCGCGGTGCCGACGACGATGACGTTCCGCGATTGTTCGAGAACGTCGGAGAACAGGGCGCGCATCGCGGCCGAATCGTCGACTACCAGGACTCTTGCTTCATGCATGATCGGTTAACTCTCAACAATAACTGCGTTTCTTCGCGCCAATGCCCGTCGGGCTTCCCGCACGCGCCGATCATAGCCGGCCAAGCCGAAGCAAATGCCACCGGGCCGATAAGTAACAGGACCTAGAAACCCCTTTCACAAACCTTTGCACTGCTTGTTCAGATGTTTTGGGGCCGGCGCAGTGCAAAGGCCTGCGTTCCGATCACCCGGCCCATCCCTCGAACGGGACGCCTCGTGAACCTGAAGCGCATGGCCGATCCCGCCCGCGCCGCCTGACCATTCACGTCCCCCTCCGGGCAAATCCGGAGGGGGCAGTAAGGACCGGGTTTGCCATGCCGGGTCTACGACACTGACACACCCGGGTCCCTGGCAAGGCCCGCTCCCGCGAGAGGGACGCAATCGATGTTGGAATGGTTCGAGAAGGAAGCTCCGATTCGCACGAAGTTCCGGACCCTGCGCCTGGCGCTGTCCGGATTCGCCCTGGTGGCGCTGGCGGGCACCGCCCTGCTGGCCGCCGGGATGGTGCCCGGGTGGGTGGCCGTGTCGCTGGCGGTCGCCGCGCTGCTGGCGATCGTCGTGACGATCTCGACCGCAGCCTCGCTGATCTGCACGCCGTATGTGTCGATGGTGGAAAGCCTGGAAACGCTGGCCGCCGGCGATACCTCGCGGGCGATTCCCTATACGGAATACAACGACTGCGTCGGCCGCCTCGCCCGCTGCATGGCAACGTTCCGTGCCAACAAGATCGAGAGCGACGAGGCCCGCGCCGACCAGCACAAGGTGGTCGAGGCGCTGACCAGCGCCTTGCGCGCCCTGTCCGAGAACCAACTGGACTGCCGGATCGAGCAGCCGCTGCCCGGCCCCTATGAACCGCTGCGGGCCAACTTCAACGCCGCCGTGACCTCGCTTTCGGGCGCGATTTCGTCGGTACGGTCGAGCGCCGATGCCGTGCTGAACGGCTCCAACGAGATTCGCGCCGCATCCGACGACCTGTCGCGCCGCAACGAGCAGCAGGCCGCCAGCCTGGAGGAAACCGCCGCCGCGATGAGCCGCGTGACCGAAGGCGTCAAGGAAACCGCCAAGCACGCCGGCGACGTGAAGCGTTCGATCGCCGATGCCCACAAGGAAGCCAGCGAAGGCGGCGTGGTGGTCAGCCGCGCCGTGGAAGCGATGGCGGGAATCGAACGGTCCGCGCAGGAGATCAACCAGATCATCGGCGTGATCGACGGCATCGCCTTCCAGACCAACCTGCTGGCGCTGAACGCCGGCGTGGAAGCCGCCCGCGCCGGCGATGCCGGCAAGGGCTTCGCGGTCGTGGCCAATGAAGTGCGCGCGCTGGCGCAGCGCAGCGCCGACGCCGCCAAGGACATCAAGTCGCTGATCACCACCTCGACCGAGCAGGTGACGTCGGGGGTGACGCTGGTGGGCGAGACCGGCACCCTGCTGTCGCGCATCGTCAACAAGGTGGGCGAGATCACCGACCTGATCACCGGCATCGCCGAATCGGCCGAAGCACAGGCCGACAGCCTGGGCCACGTCAACACCGCCGTGGTCGAAATGGACCGGGTGACTCAGAAGAACGCCGCGATGGTCGAGCAGGCAACCGCCGCCTCGCGCAGCCTGGCCGAGGAAGCCCGCGACATGAACAGCGTGGTTGCCCGGTTCCGCACCGGCCCGGCCGACCGCGCCCAGGCACCGGCGCCGCGATCCGCCGCCGCGAACCGTGCCCCCGCGCGCGCGGAAACCCCGCCGGCGCCGGTCCGCAAGGCCGTCCGCAAGCCCGACCCGGAACCCACGCCGATTCCGCGCGCCACCCGGCCCGCAGCGCCGGCCCGCGCGTCTGCCCCGGCCACCAGCGGCGCGCTCGCGCTGAACGTGGACGAGGACGACTGGTCCGAATTCTAACGCCCGATCCCATCCACAGCCTCATCCGACAGGACATCGACCTTCATGACCGCGATAACGCTTCCTGCCCGCTGTGACCGGGCCGCCGCCGAGGCCCTGCTGCCCGAATTCCAGTCGGCGCAAGGGTCCGGCGTGCTGCATATCGATGCCAGCCAGACCACGCAGATCGGTCAGGCCATGCTGCAACTGCTGGTTGCCGCGCGGCGCGGCAGCGACGGCGCGGTGATCGTGCCCGGACCGGCGGTGCTGGATGCGGCGCGGCTGACCGGGCTGGAATCGCTTCTCTTCGATTCGACTTATTCGGAACAGGTGGCAGCATGACCAGCGAGGAAATCCAGGCGATCTTTTTCGTCGAGTGCGAGGAATCGCTGGCTGCCGCCGAAGCCGGGCTGGCCGCATGCAAGGCCGGCACGCAGGACGACGATACCATCAACGCGGTGTTCCGCGGTGTCCACTCGATCAAGGGTGGCGCCGGGGCGTTCGGGTTCGGCGCGCTGCAGGCCTATACCCACATCTTCGAAACGCTGCTTTCAGACGTGCGCGAGAACCTCGTGCCGCTGACGCCGCAACTGATCGACCTGCTGCTGATCGCGCTGGACACGCTGGCCGATCACGTCAACGCCGCCCGCGAAGCCACCCCGCCGCCCGACGACGTCGCGCTGCTGGCCGACCTGACCGCCGCGCAGGCCGCGAATCAGGGCGCTGCCGATGCCGCTCCGGAACCGGCACCGGAAGTGGCCGGCACGTTCGACGACGACGAATTGACCAGCGACTTCGACCTTTCGGCAATGCTGGACGGCCTGACCGCGCCCGCCCCCGCCGCCGAGGCGAAGCGCTGGGAAGTCCACCTGCGCCCGCGCGCCGGCGCCATGCGCAACGGCGGCGAACCGCTGCTGATGCTGCGCGAACTGGTCGAACTGGGCGGCCGCTGCGAGCAGTGCGACACCGGCCCCATCCCGCCGCTGGACGAGCTTGACCCCTGCCAGGGCTATCTGGGCTGGACGTTCTCGTTCCCCGGCAACATCACCGAAGCGCAAGTGCGCGACGTGTTCGACTTCGTCGGCGACGATTGCCCGATCAGCATCGGCGATGCCCCCATGCCGGCGCCGTTGCTGGAAACCCCGCCCCCGCCGCCCACCGCCGCACCGGTGGTGGCATTGCCGACGGCCGCTTCCGCCGCCGCGCAACCGGCCGCCGCAGCCGCCGCGCCGCAAGGCTCGGCCCCGCCGGCGGCCCCTGCCCCGGGCCAGTCGATCCGCATCGATCTGGTCAAGCTGGACAAGCTGATCGACACCGTCGGCGAGCTGGTGATCGCGCAGGCCATGCTGGTGCAGCGGCTGACCTCGGACAACGTCGCCGCCAGCGAGGAACTGGCGATGCTGGAAGGGCTGACCCGCGACATCCAGGAATCGGCGATGGCGATCCGCGCCCAGCCGATCGGATCGGTGTTCAGCCGCGTGCCGCGCATCCTGCGCGAACTGGCCGGATCGACCGGCAAGCACGTCAAGCTGGCGGTCTCGGGCGAGACCACCGAGCTGGACAAGACCGTGATCGAGCGGCTGGGCGAGCCGCTGACTCACCTGATCCGCAACGCGGTGGACCACGGCATCGAAAGCGCCGACGTGCGCCTGGCCGCCGGCAAGAGCGCCGAGGGCACGCTGACCTTGTCGGCCGAGCACCGTTCCGGCCGCATCCTGATCCGCATCGGCGACGACGGCGCCGGCATCAACCGCGCCCGCGTGCTGGCGAAGGCCGTTGAAAAGGGACTGGTCAGCGCCGACGCCCAGCTTTCGAAGGAAGATATCGACAACCTGATCTTCGCCCCCGGCTTCTCCACCGCCAGCACCGTCACCAACGTCTCCGGGCGCGGCGTCGGCATGGACGTGGTGCGCCAGAACGTGAAGGATCTGGGTGGCCGCATCACCATCGAGAGCGAGGAAGGCAAGGGCACCACCTTCACGCTGACCCTGCCGCTGACGCTGGCGATTTCGGACGGCATGATCGTCAAGGTGGGCGACCAGACCCTGGTGGTGCCGCTGACTCACGTGGTCGAGAGCCTGCGGCCCAACCCGGACGACGTGCAGGGCATGGGCGCGCAGCGCAGCATGCTGAACGTGCGCGGCCGCTTCATCCCGGTGGTTCCGGTGGCGAAGACCGTGGGCGCGATCGGCGCCTGCGAGAAGCCGGAAAACGGCGTGCTGATCGTGGTCGATACCGAGGCGGCCGGGCAGGCGGCGCTGCTGGTGGACAACATCTGGGATCAGCGCCAGTTCGTGATCAAGAGCCTGGAGACCCATTACCGCTCGGTCGAGGGCGTGGCCGGCGCCACCATCCTGGGTGACGGGCGCGTGGCGCTGATCCTGAACGTCGATGCGATGGTGTCCAGCGCGGTCGCCGCCGGCTATCGCAAGGAAGCCGCATGAACGCGATTGCGCCCGTTTCTGCCGCCTTCGGCGAAGGGATGCCCGGGGTCAGCCCCGGCGTCTACGACGAGCGGGATTTCCACGCCGTTGCCGCCATCGTGCGCGATGAGGCGGGAATCATGCTGCCGCCGGGCAAGGCGATGCTGGTCTATTCGCGACTGGCGCCGCTGGTGCGCAATTCGGGCCGGGGCACGTTCTCGTCCTACCTCGAACTGGTGCGCGCCGATGCCGAGGAGCGCCGCAAGGCGGTCTGCGCGCTGACCACCAACCACACCTTCTTCTATCGCGAACAGCACCATTTCGAGCATTTCGCCGCCGAGGCGCGCCCGCGCATCCTGACGGCGCTGTCGGCCCGCCAGCCAGTGCGGCTGTGGTCGGCGGGCTGCTCGTCGGGCGAGGAAACCTGGTCGCTGGTGATGACCCTGCTGGGCGCCGACAAGCGCGAGGGCCAGGGAATCGCGCGGGCCGACCTGCGCGTGCTGGCCAGCGACATTGCCGATCACGCGCTGGCGAAGGCCAAGGCCGCCCGCTATGCCGCGCGTGACCTCGAAGCGGTGCCGAAACCGCTGACCGACGCCTGGACCCGGCGCTGCGGCACCGAAGAAGCCGAAATCGTCGAGGATGCGCGCAATCTGGTGCAGTTCCGCCGGCTGAACCTGCACGGCGACTGGCCGATCAAGCGCCGCTTCCCGGTGATCTTCTGCCGCAATGTCATGATCTATTTCGACCAGCCCGCCAAGGAGCGGCTGATCGCCCGTTTCGCGCAGCAGCTCGAGCCGGGCGGGTTCCTCTACATCGGCCATTCCGAACGCGTCAGCGGCCCCGCCGAGGACCTGCTGCAGCCGGTCGGCCCCACCATCTACCGCAGGAGCAACTGATGCCGGTACGGGTCCTCATCATCGACGATTCCGCAACGATGCGCGCCATCCTGGCGGCACGGCTTTCGGGCGTGTCCGACATCCTGGTGGTCGGCATGGCCAGCAACGCCGCCGAAGGGCGCCAGCTCATCAAGGAGCTGGAACCCGACGTCGTGACGCTGGACATCGAGATGCCGGGGATGAACGGGCTCGATTTCCTCGACAAGATCATGACGCTGCGGCCCACCCCGGTGATCATGGTCTCCAGCCTGACCCAGGCGAACAGCGACCAGACCGCCCGCGCATTGGCGCTGGGTGCGGTCGATTGCTATTGCAAGACCGACTTCTCGGGCAGCGCGATGGACGACAACGGCAAGCTGGCCGGCATGGTGCGCGAGGCCAGCCGCGTGCGGGTGCGCCGCCGCGCGCCCGAACTGGCGCAGATGGCGATGCCGGTGAAGGCCGCCAATCGCGAAACCCGCGTCATCGCCATCGGCTCGTCCACCGGCGGCGTGGAAGCGCTGCAGGTGCTGCTGGGGCACTTCCCCGAGGATTGCCCGCCGACGGTGATCGTCCAGCATGTCGATGCCCGGTTCGCCCCGGCAATCGCCCGCACGCTGGACAGTTCGTCGCGCGCGCATGTCGTGCTGGGCGAGGCCGACATGCCGCTGAAGCGCGGCACCGTCTACCTGGCGCCTGGCGGCGACCGGCACATGCTGGTGGCGGGCGGTGCGATGCCGCACATCAAACTGCGCGCCGGCGATCCGGTTTCGGGCCACCGGCCCAGCGTCGATGCGCTGTTCCATTCGGTGGCGGGATCGATCGGCGCTGATGCCGTGGGCATTCTGCTGACCGGCATGGGCGCCGACGGCGCGCACGGCCTGCTGGCGATGTCGAAGGCCGGGGCGCACACGATCGCCCAGGACGAGGCAAGCTGCACGGTGTTCGGAATGCCGCGCGTGGCGATCTCGCTGGGCGCCGCCAACGTCGTCGCGCCGATCGGCGCCATCGCGCAACACGCCCTCGGCTGAAGGACCGGCGATCATGTCGTATGAATCACCCCCGCCGATTTCGCCGATAACGCGGATCAACATCCTGCAAGGGCAGGCACGCGTCAGCGCCGGGCCGCGCGTGGAATTTTCCACCGTGCTCGGCTCGTGCGTGGCCACCTGCCTGTTCGATCCGCAGGTCGAAGTGGGCGGCATGAACCACTTCCTGCTGGCCGAACCGGGCGCCAACGTCGCCGCGGGCGATGTCGATGAACACTACGGCGTCTACCTGATGGAAGTGCTGATCAACGAGATGCTGGCACACGGCGCCGCCAAGCAGCGGTTGCGCGCGCACCTCTATGGCGGTGCCAACCTCAATTCGCATTTCGCGCGGATCGGCACCGCCAACGGCGATTTCGCCCGCAACTTCCTGGCGCGCGAACGCATCGCCATCGTGCGCGAGGATCTGGGCGGCACCCAGGCCCGCCGCGTCGATTTCCGCCCGGCGCGCGGCCAGGTCCGCTGCCGCGTCGTTCCCGACACGATGGCGCCCGACGAGCGGCTGGATACCCGCCCGGCCCGCGCCACCGGCGATGTCGAACTGTTCTGAAATCCCGACCCCCACTTCTCTAACGTCCAAGGAAAGCGAGCAAAGATATGGACAAGACCACCCGGATACTCACTGTGGACGACAGCGCGTCGATGCGCGCGCTGCTCAACCACGCCCTCACCTCCCAAGGGTTCGACGTCGCCCAGGCCGAGGACGGCGAAGTCGCGCTGGAATGGCTGGCGCTGAACGAGGTCGATGTCGTCATCACCGACATCAACATGCCCCGGCTCGACGGCTTCGGCCTGATCGAGAAGCTGCGGGCCGGTTCGCGCCATCGCGATCGCCCGATCCTGGTGCTGACCACCGAGAGCTCGGACGAGAAGAAGGCACGCGCCCGCTCCGCCGGCGCGACCGGCTGGATCGTCAAGCCGTTCGACCCGGAAAAGCTGGTCGCCGCGGTTCGCCGCGTCGCCCACTGATTCCCGCCTGTTGTTAAGGAGTAGACCCATGCATCGCGAACTCATCACCTTCGAAGTCGGCGGCCAGGTGTTCGGCCTCGACATCATGGCGATCCGCGAGATCCGCGCGTGGACGCCCACCACCCGCCTGCCCCGCGTGCCGCACTATGTGGCCGGCGTGGTCAACCTGCGCGGCACCGTGCTGCCGGTGATCGACCTGGCCGCGCGGCTGGGCTGGGAGCCGACCGAGGCCAGCCCGCGCCACGCGATCATCGTCGCGCAACTGGGCAGCCAGACCTGCGGGCTGATCGTCGAATCGGTCAGCGACATCGTCACGCTGCCCAGCGACGCGCTGCAGCCGCCGCCGGTGACCGCGAACGATTCGATCATCGCCTTCCTCGAAGGCCTGGCCGCGATCGACGACCACATGGTCATGGTGCTCAACCTGTCCGCGCTTGGCGATGGCGGGGAATTCAGCGAGGCCGCATGATCAACGCCCAGACGCCGTCGCA
>JAGWVC010000010.1 GCA_018971065.1 Sphingomonadales bacterium
GCGGAAAGCCTGAAGGCCCACGCCCCCATCGATTTCGTGTTCCCCTGCGCCGGCCTCTCGCCGCAGGTGAAGGGCGCGCTGTACTGTATGCAGGTCAACTACCTCGGCACCCGCCTGTTCGTCGAAAGCCTGCTGCCGGCGGTGCGCGACGGCGGCTCGATCGCGGTGATCAGCTCGGACGCCGCGATGGGCTGGCAGAAGAACACCGCGCAAAGCCTGCAGATGCTGGCCATCGCCGACCCCGACGCCGCGCTTGCCTGGGTTCAGGAAGACCCGGACAACCGCCTGCGCGACGGCTATACCACCTCGAAGGAAATGCTGGTGGTCTGGGTCGCCAACGCGGCGGTCACGCTCGGCAACGAACGCCGCATCCGCCTCAACGCCATCGGCCCCTGCCCCACCAAGACCGCGTTCTTCGACGCCTCGCCCGAACTCGAATCGAGCGGCTTCCTCGATGCCTGGCCTTACCCGTCGCTGGGCCGCATCTCCACGGCCGAGGAACAGGCCTGGCCGCTGATCCTGCTCGCCAGCCCGCTCAATGGCGCCGTCACCGGCACTTTCCTCTATACCGACCAGGGCTTCGCCACTGGCGTGTTCACCGGCGCGATCGATCCGTCGTTCATGTCCGGTGCCGCGCCGAAGTGAGCGACCCGCTCGCCCCCGGTCTGGGCGGCCTTGCCCCGCCCGCTGGCTCGCTTGATGGCCTCGGCTTTCGCGGCAAGACCTGCGTGGTCTCGGCCGCCGCCTCGGGCATGGGCGAACAGGTCGCCGTCATCCTGCATGAGCTGGGCGCCGTCGTCCACACGGTCGATATTGCCCAGCCCGTGGTCGCCCGCGCCAGCCACACCGCGATGGACCAGGGCAATCCCGCCTCGGTCGGCGCCGCGCTGGAATCGCTCGCCGCCATCGGGCCGATCGACTTCCTATTCCCCTGCGTCGGCGTTCCCCCGCACACCGTCGGCGCGGTCGGCTGCATGGCGATCAACTGGATCGGCCACCGCCAGTTCGTCGAAGGGCTGATCCCGCACCTGCGCGACGGCGGCGCCATCGCCACCATATCGTCGGTGGCGGGCCGCAACTGGCGCGACAACCTGGCGGAACGGCAGGCCCTGCTCGCCATCACCGACCCGCACGAAGCCCGCGCCTGGTGCGAAGCCAACCTCGACAAGCTGCGCAACAGCTACGGCGTGTCGAAGGAAATGATCAACGTCTGGGCGCTCAGCCTCGCGCCCGAACTCGGCCAGCGCGGCATCCGCCTCGGCGTCATCGCCCCCTGCCCGGTCGAAACCGCGTTCATGGCCTCGCAGTTCGAAGTCAGCGGCAAGGAAATGTTCGACGCCTATCCCTACCCCCTGCTCGGCCGCATGGCCACCGCGCGGGAACAGGCGTGGTCGCTGGTCCTGCTCGCCAGCCCGCTCAACGCCGCGGTCACCGGCGCCATCCTCGCCACCGATCAGGGCTACGAAGGCGGCATCGCCACCGGCATGATCGAGGACTACACCGCCACGCTCGCCCGCCAGGCGGCCGCGCGCACCCAATCGGAGAAACCCGCATGACCGATCCGGCCGAGAAGGCTCCCCCGCCGCCACCCAAGCGCCCCCGCCCCAAGCTCGACGACGACAACCGCGCCTTCTGGACCGGCGGCAAGGACGGCCAGTTGCTGATGCTCAAATGCGGCGATTGCGGTGAATTCACGCATCCCCCGCGCCAGATCTGCCGCCACTGCCAGGCCGAGAACATGGTCGCCACCCCGGTAAAAGGCACCGGCGTGATCGACACCTGCGTGGTCAACTACCAGCCGTGGATGCCCGGCCTCGAAGTGCCGTTCGTCATCGCCCGCGTCCGGCTCGATGACGTGCCGGGCGTCGTCCTCACCACCAACATCGTCAACTGCGACCCCGAGACCGTCGATTTCGACGACCGCGTGCAGGTCACCTTCGATGAGCAGGACGGCATCTGGTTCCCCGTATTCGAGAAGGTCGGCTAACATGGCGGTCGAAGCATACATCAGCGGCGTCGGCCAATCCGAAGTCGGCGTCCGCCTCACCCGCTCGCCGATGGGCCTCACCAAGGACGCGATCATGGAAGCCCTGGCCGATGCCGGGCTGGAAATGTCGCAGATCGACGGCGTCGCCTCCTATCCGGGCAAAAGCCACGGCTACCTCGGCTTCTCGCCCTGCGGCGTCGATGAGGTGATCGAGGCGATGGGCATCAAGGCCCGCTGGCACTTCGGCGGCGGCGAAATCCCCGCCCAGCTTTCGGCCATCGCCATCGCCGCCGATGCGGTGCGCAGCGGCGCCGCCCGCCACGTCATCTGCTTCCGCACCGTCTACGAAGCCGCCGCGATGGCGCGCCCGGCCGAATTCCCCGCGATGCGCCGCGATACGGTAGAGGGCTATTCGCAGTGGACCGCACCCTATTTCGCGATCAGCGCCGCCTGCTGGGTCGGCCACTACGCGATGCGACAGATGAAGCGCCACGGCATGACCCGCGAACAGCTCGCCCAGGTCGCGCTCAACGCCAACCGCAACGCGCTGCTCAACCCGCGCGCGCGCAACATCACCAAAAAGCCGCTGACGCTCGATGAATACATGGCCGCCCGGCCGATCAGCTCGCCGTTCTGCCTCTACGACTGCGACCGCTACAGCGATTGCAGCACGGTGGTGATCGTCTCCGCCGGCGACGCCCTCGACGAGGTCAGCGCCAACCCGGTCCGCATCGTCGCCACCGCCGGCAGCGTCGATCGCTGGTCGTGGGACCAGCCCGACTACATGGCCTGCTATCCCACCGGCAAGGAACTGTGGACCAAGACCGACTACAAGCCGAAGGATGTCGATACCGTCCAGTTCTACGACGGCTTCGCCTTTTTCCCGATCGGCTGGCTCGAATCCCTGGGCTTCTGCGACGTCGGCGAGGGCCACAAGTTCATCGAAGGCGGCACCCGCATCGCGCGTGACGGCGAGCTGCCGCTGAACACCGGCGGCGGCCAATTGGGCGCCGGCCGCCTCCACGGCTTCGGCTTCGCCCACGAGGCGGCAACCCAGCTACGCGGCAAGGCCGGCGATCGGCAAATCCCCGGCGACCCCAAAGTCGCCATCGCCACCAGCGGCGGCGGCCCCCTCGCCGCCGCCCTGCTGCTGGCACGGGACTAGGAGACAGCCCGCCCCCGTCTGCCCTGAGCCTCCCCCATCCGTCCGCCCTGAGCTTGTCGAAGGGCCGTCCTTCCCCTTAGCGACGCCCGCCGTCAGGAACTGACATCATGGCAAAAGTCTCGGTTGCAACCGTCGAAAAAGCCTCGACAATCCCCGCAGCCGAGACCCACGCCACTTTTGGGGAACCGGGCGACGCCCACACCCGCCAGATCGTCGGCGGCGCCAAGGCTCCCTTGCGCCTCCACCTCCACGAACTGGCGGCCGGCGCCACCCTCACCCTCACGCCCCCGCACCACGCCCTCGTCGCCTATATCTGGACCGGCGCCGCCACCTGCGCGGAAACCACCCTCCCCGCCGGCTCCAGCGCCCTCGTCGAACGCGGCGCCACCCTCACCCTCACCGCCACCGAACCCGCGCAGGTTCTCGCCTTCACCAGTGCCGCGCCCGGCAACGAAACCTCGGCCCGGCAAGTCCACCTGCTCCCCGCCGGCAACGTCCCCCGCCTCGCCGACCTCGGCTCCGGCAGCGGCGTCGGCGGCGGCATGCACGCCAACGGCGCTCACCCCACCTGCCCGGTCTGGCTGCACGAAAACCACTTCCCGGGAATGCCGCTCGATACGCCCGACCCCGGTCACGGTGTCCACTGCCATTCCGAGGACGAGATCATCATCGTCACCGCCGGACAAATCCGCCTCGGCAACCGCCTCTCCGGCCCCGGCACCGCGCTCGCCATCGCGGCCGACACGATGTACAGCTTCCTCCCCGGCCCCACCGGCCTGTCCTTCATCAACTTCCGCGCCGCCCGGCCCAGCGACATCCGCTTTGCCAATGGGCAGGTCATCGATGAGGTCCAGTACTGGGCCACCCGCGTCCCCGCCCCCGCCTATTGCTGATCGCCCTGGCGCACCCAGCCATCCGATCACCGCAATCGGCATTTCCGTGGCGCGAATAACGCCCCGTCGATTGCGCAAATCCGCGTTTTCTGCGAAAGAGACGCAGTAACGAAACCCTTTTCAGGAGACCCCCCATGGCCGAGGCAGACGCCAAGGAAATGGCACAGAACGCCAAGAAGTACTGGTCGGCAGAAGGCTACACCGACGGCGGCATCATCCGCGAAGTCGATTACGCCACCCAGTCGGGCGGGCTCGATCCCATGTTCGCCGGCATCAAGATCGTCGATACCGACACTCACATCACCGAAGCGCCCGACCTCTTTACCAGTCGCGCCCCCGCGTCGATGAAGGACAAGATGCCGCAGGTGAAGCGCGTCGACGGCACCGATCGCTGGTTCGTCGGTGATCGCGATTTCGGCACGCTGGGCGGCAACGTCATCCGCAAGGACAACAACAAACTGCTCGGCCGCCTCGCCTTCCGCAAGCTTGAGGACGCCCACCCCGGCGGCCACCAGCTCAAGGAACGCCTCCAGGCGATGGACGACATGGGCGTCTATGCCCAGGTCTGCTACCAGAACTCGGGCGTCACCCAGGCCGGCTCGCTGATGTCGCTGGGCGATCCCGAACTCGCGCTGCAGATCGTCCAGATCTACAACGACGCCTCGGCCGAATACCAGCAGACCTCGGGCCAGCGCGTGTTCAACATGGCCCACCTGCCGTTCTGGGACCAGAAGCTGCTCGAAGCCGAAGCCCGCCGCTGCATCGACATGGGCCTCAAGGGCTTCGTCCTGCCCGACACGCCCGAACGCGTCGGCGTGCCCAGCTTCCTGCACGATTACTGGACCCCGTTCCTCGAAATGTGCGACGCCACCGGCACCCCGCTGAACTTCCACCTCAACGCCGCGATCGATCCCAACACGCTCACCTGGGACGGTTTCGCCTTCGAACAGACCCTCTCGGTCGTCGCCACCATGTTCTCGATCGGCAACGCCGCCACCCTCGGCAACTGGATGGTCTCCGGCCGGCTCGACAAGCACCCCGGCCTCAAGATCGGCCTCATCGAATCCGGCATGGGCTGGGTCCCCTTCGCGGTCGAAGCGCTCGAACACCAGTTCCAGGAAATGCTCGCCGGCAAGCGCAAGGAACTGCGCAAGGAACCGTGGGACTACTTCCGCGACCACTTCTGGTGCACGTTCTGGTTCGAAAAGGCTGGCCCCAAGCACCTGCTCGAAGTCATCGGCGTCGACAACGTCATGTTCGAAACCGACTTCCCGCACCCCACCTCGCTCTACCCGGGCGTGCAGGAGCACCTGAAGAACGTCCTCGGCGGCTACAGCCACGAAGTCCGCAAGAAGGTCCTGCAAGACAACGCGGTGAAGCTCTACAACCTCCCGATCTGATCGCCCGAAAGCCCTCTCCCCTTCAGGGGAGAGGGTTGGGAGAGGGGCAATACCCAGCACAGAAGGGAAGCAGTTGCGAGGGGGTCACCCCCTCGCGCTCCCGATTCCCTTCACGTCGCGCTTGCCCAAGACGTCGGCGCATGGCCGCTTTCGGAGAAGCAAATCCCCATCCCACGTCCGCCAACCCGAAACCGGACTCCCTTTATCTTGACAATTTGCACCAAATAGGTTAGACGCCCGCACATCCGGGCAACCCCATGCGCATGGGGCCAGCCGGTGTTTCAGGTCGGCGTTGCGGGCCGGTGTGCGGCGTTACAAGTCGCAGCTGCGCAAACAGCGTCCAGACAGGAAGACAGGGCCCGTCGGCCAAGGCCGGCACAGCAAAGGGCAGGCGCCGATTTCGCGAGCTCTACGCGCCACCCGCCCCGTTTCCCGCAGAGTCAAGCCGGCAACTAGCTGTCCAGTTGTCCCGGCCGGTCGCAAAACATACGGCCAGCGCGGAACGGACCACCGTTCCGTCCCGCCGCGCCCCGCCAAGGGCGCCCCAACGCCGGCCTGATGTCCTCAGCCAGCAAATCCCCCCCGGCGTAACGTCGCACTCGCCAGCGACCGCACCCCCACGCCCATCCTCCCCGGGCCGGGGAGGTGGCATCGCGCAGCGATGACGGAGGGGGCGCCCCCAAACGCAACGCAACGCCACCACACTCCCACCTCCGCGCGCGCCTTTCCTTCCCCCGCTCACCAGCCAGAAAATAACCTTTCCAAACCAGACATCTATTCCCATATTCAGCCGATGCGCCGCCCTCACGCCACGATCCTGCCACTGGCCCTCACTGCCCTTGCCACGGCACCCGCCGCAGCCGACGCGAATCTCCCCGACTACGCCCTCGGCCAGCCCCTCGCTGAAGCCCGCCAGGTCATCCCCATCGGCCACAGCGCCGCTGACTGGCGCTTGCGCTGCGCCGGTGATCGCGCCGCCCCGTCCGGGCTCATCGTCACCCCCGCCGAACGCACCGCCGGCGTCATCCGCTGCTGGCCGATGCGGGTTACCGCCGAGGGCGAGCGCCGCGCCGCGCATCCGCTCCGCCACGCCCGCGTCGCCAGCGAAGAACTCGAACTGCTCCACGGCCGCATCGTCCGCATCACCATCCAGCGCGAAGGCGTCGCCGCATTCCTCGAAGTCCACTCCTCCCGGGATGCCGCAGTTATCGATCGCCTGCCCCGCTAAAATCCCCACCCGAGGCCCCCCTTTTGGGGGAGGTGGCATCGCGCAACGATGACGGAGGGGGCGCCCCCAAACGCAACGCCAGCGCGCCCCTTCAGCGTCGAACTCAGCCCGCGCCCAGTCGCGCCGCCAACCCTGGCACTTCGGCCAGCGCCCGCAACGCATCGTTGAGGTGCGTACACCCCTGCGGCCCGCGCAAGTTGCCCAGCACCGCCGCGCGCATGTCGTGCAGGCTGGTCCCCACCAGCTTCTTCGCGTTCGTCACCGCCCCCGGGCACTCCCAGAACGGCAGCACGCGCGGCTCCGGCTCCAGGCTGGTCAGTACCATCGTCTCCGGGTCCACCGTCGCCCGCAGCACATATTCGTGCAACGCCCCGCGCCCGCCCTCGGGCCGTGGCGCGCTGTCCTGGAACGACGATTCGACGTGCCACTGCCCGTCCTCGCCCATCCACACGTCGATCCGCCGCGCCCGCCGCATCGACACGCCCGGGCAGGGCGGAAACGCATGCCAGCCCTCGGGATCGGCCGGATTGCGCAGTTCGCCGCCATCCGCCGCATCCCGGCTCATCGAATCGCGATCGGGCGTCATCCCCGAATTGCCGCGCTGCAACCCCCAGCACACATCGGCGCGCGCATCCATCAGCTTGGCCAGCGTCTCGGCGGGCATATGCTCGTTCATCTCCGCGAACCACTCGCGGTTGTGCATCGACCAGCCCCAGTTCGAGATCAGGCTGACCCCGGAAATGTCGTCCAGCAGCAGGTATAGCGGATCACCGTTGGCGATCAGTTCGGGCAGCTTCTCCGCCATGATCATCCGCAGGTGGCCGCCGCCCTTCTCGCCCACCAGCTCGCCCAGCCGCGCCGGCGCCGGATCCGCCTCCATCGACACGATCACCCGCTCGAAGTTCAGCCCCGCCAGCATCCGCGCCTCGGCCACCACCCGCTCGCCGATGATCTCGCGCGCCCGGCCATGAAAATGCCGCAAGCCCTGCGGATTGCCATCCGGCCACTGCACGTCGATGCTCGACGTCCTGCGGATCGATCCCGGCCGGCGCACCGGCGATGGGTTGGCGGTATTGCGCACAAGTGGGGGGTGCTCAGCGTTCATGGTCGTGTCCTGCTCCTCGGCCGGCCATTGTGGCACCCCCCGCGCCGCCGGGGCAAGCGCAAACCCAGTCATCGCGCGGGCGAACCACCTTCCGCCCGGGGCAAGCGCTTCGCCATTGTCACCGCGCGCGCCGCACCCTATCTGCCCTGCCATCAACGCACTGCCGGGGAACTGTCCGATGAGCTACCAGAACTTCCTCAAGCAGCAGTGCTACATCGATGGCCAGTGGGTCGATGCCGACAGCGGCACCACCGTCGCCGTCACCGATCCGGGCAGCGGCAAGCCGCTCGGCACCGTCCCCAACATGGGCACCGCCGAAACCGCCCGCGCCATCGCCGCCGCCGAGGCCGCGCTCCCCGCCTGGCGCGCCAAGACCGCCGGCGAACGCTCGAAAATCCTGCGCAAGCTGTTCGACCTGATGATCGCCAACCAGGACGCGCTCGGCGAACTGCTCAGCCGCGAACAGGGCAAGCCTTTCGCCGAAGCCAAGGGCGAGATCGCCTACGCCGCCAGCTTCATCGAATGGTTCGCCGAGGAAGCCAAGCGCGCCTATGGCGATGTCATCCCCGGCCACGCGGCCGATCGCCGCATCGTCGTCATCAAGCAGCCGATCGGCGTCGTCGCCGCGATCACCCCGTGGAACTTCCCCTCGGCGATGATCACCCGCAAGATCGGCCCCGCGCTCGCCGCCGGCTGCACCGTGGTGCTCAAGCCCGCCTCGGCCACCCCCTATTCCGCGCTCGCGCTCGCCGTGCTGGCCGAACGCGCCGGGCTTCCCGCCGGTGTGTTCAACGTCGTCACCGGCTCCGCCCGCCAGATCGGCGGCGAACTCACCCGCAACCCCGCGGTCGCCAAGGTCACCTTCACCGGCTCCACCGAAATCGGCATCCAGCTCATGCGCGAGTCCGCCGAAACCGTGAAGAAGGTCAGCATGGAACTCGGCGGCAACGCCCCGTTCCTGGTGTTCGACGACGCCGATGTCGATGCCGCCATCGAAGGCGCGATGATCTCGAAGTTCCGCAATTGCGGGCAAACCTGCGTCTGCACCAACAGATTCTACGTACAGGACGGCGTCTACGAGGAATTCACCACCAAGCTCGCCGCCCGCGTCAACGCGCTCAAGGTCGGCTACGGCATGGAGGAAGACGTCATCATCGGCCCGCTGATCGACGTCAAGGCGGTCGAGAAGGTTGAGGAACACCTCGAAAACGCCGTCGCCGGCGGCGCGAAAGTCCTCGCCGGCGGTGGCCGCCACGCGCTGGGCGGCAGCTTCTTCCAGCCCACCGTGGTCTCCGACGTGAAGCCCGACATGCTGTTGGCGCGCGAGGAAACCTTCGGGCCACTGGCGGGCGTCATCCGCTTCACGGACGAGGCCGACGCCATCCGCATGGCCAACGACACCGAATTCGGCCTCGCCTCCTACTTCTACGCCCGCGACATCAGCCGCGTCTGGCGCGTCGCGGAAGCGCTGGAGGCCGGCATGGTCGGCATCAACACCGGCCTCATCTCCACCGAAGTCGCCCCGTTCGGCGGCGTCAAGCAATCGGGCCTGGGCCGCGAGGGCAGCAAGTACGGCCTCGAAGACTACATGGAAATCAAGTATCTCTGCATGGGCATCACCCCCGCCTGAGAACCTCGACGTCGGAGGAGATAGCAGACTGCGGGGCTGCTATCTCCTCCACCGGAATCGGCCCGATCAACTCGCCGTCGTCCCACTCCACCTCGCGGTAATCCCCCGGGTCCAGCCCCAGCGGCTCCAGCGGCGTGTAGACATAGCGGCTGAACGCATAGACCTGCCGAACCCCCGCCAGCGCCGCAGGCACCTCCTCCGCCGCCGCCATCCGCCCGCGATAGCCGCCAAACGCCCACGAATCCGAAACCGACCCGTTCCGCATCACCACCAGCCGGAACGGGCAATCTCCCCCGAACCGCAGCGCACAGGCCTCCTGCACGATCACCCCGATCGCCTCATGCGAGACCAGCAGCGCGCTCCCGGGCGCCCGCGCCACGGTCTCCACCACAGTGGTCCAGTCCTGCGGATGCGGAATCCAGTCGTCCGCCTGCCGCTCCCACAACCCCACCACCGCGATTCCCAGCACCCCCAGCCACGCCCAGCCCACACCCGCAAACGCCGCCCCGGCCAGCCACGCCGCAAACGTCATCAGCCAGTGCAGCGTGAAGTCGGTCACCACCGGATGCACCAGGTCCGCCGCCTTGAACACCGCCAGCCCACCCGCCAGCACCCCTGCCGCCAGCCGCGTCTCGACCCGTGCCCAACCGCGCACCAGCCCCGCGCCCACCAGCATCAGCATCAGCGCCGAACCCCAGTCGCCCCCCTGCAGCACCTGCAGCTTCACCGTCACGTAGAAGTCGGCGGCATCCAGCGGCCTGATCCACGAAATGTTCCCGGTCCGCGCCCGCATCTGCGCCCACACCAGCGCCAGTTCCCAGCCCGAAGCCGCCAGCACCGCCGCGTTCGCCACCAGCAACCGCCGCCACGGCACCTTCCGCCCCATCACCGCCAGCGCCGCCCCGCTCGCCACCACCGGCCACAGCAGCATCGTCGTGTGGCAATAGACCGCCACCACCGCGCCCGCCGCATAGCCCCACCAGCCCCGCGCCGATCCGCGCAAGCCCGCCACCAGCCCGATGAACGACCCCGTCACCGCCAGCTTCGCCAGCCCATAGCCGCGCAAGTACGCCGACTGGTAAATGTCCGAGGGCGACAGCGCCAGCAGCACCACGCAGGCCAGCGCCGCCGGCCAGCCCCACGCCCGCCGCGCAAACCACCCCGCAACGACGATCTGCGCGCAGGAAACCGCCAGCGGCAACGCCCGCAGCGCCACCCCGTCCGCCGGCACCACCATCCGCCACAGCTTCAGCAACGAATAGAACAGCGGCGGATTGGTCTCGCGCACCAGCCACCATCCCCACAGCTCGCGGAACGGCCGGTCCGAGAAGAACAGCGAGGCATATTCGTCGAACACCAGCGACGCCTGCGCCTGCCGCACCCGCAGCGTC
Source organism: Sphingomonadales bacterium (assembly GCA_018971065.1). The sequence continues at coordinate 10,800 of JAGWVC010000010.1, forward strand.
ACGGCCAGCGCCAGCGCCGCCACGAACAGCAGCGCCACCAGCAATCGGCGAACAACAGGTGGAATCCGCAGGGCAATCACCCCGGCCACCTACCCGCTCACCCGCGCAGCAGCAACGAAAACGCCGGCTGCAGGAACAGGTGGCACCCCACCGATGCCACCTCTGCGGTGGCAAATCCGCGCCGCGCGTAAAGCCAGGCCCAGGCCACCCCCGGCGCCACATAGCGCAACGCGTCATATCCCAGCGCCGCCGGCGTGATCGGCTGCCCGCCCGGTATCACCACATTGGCACCGATATTCACCACCTGCACCGCCGCCGCCACGCCCAGCATCGCCGGCATCGACAGCGCCCGCCCCTGCCAGTGCCGCAACAGCGCCACCAACCCGCCGAACGCGAACAGCCGATAGATCACGTTCTCGTTGAACGCCCGCAGCATGAAATAGAACAATCGCACATGCAGCGGCGCCCGCAGGAACCCCACATACCCCGCCGCCAGCCGTGATCGGAACACGAAGCAGTCCAGCACCACCACCCAGCCCGCCACCAGCACCGCCCACACCAGCCCGGTCCGCCAAGGCGCGCCTGGCCCCGTGCCCTCCAGCCGAAACCCCGCCGCCTTCGCCGCCAGACCGCCCACCAGCGCCACCAGCGCGATCACCACCGCCCGCGCCACCGGCGATCCCCCCGTCGCTGCGGTATAGAACACGTCGAACGGCGCCACCCAGCCAATCACCGCCGCCACCGCCGCAATCGTGACCAGCGGCACCGCCGCCGCGCGGCCACGCGTCATGGCCGCAAACTGGCCGCCCAGGCCGCCAGCGAAATCATCTGCGGCGTGGTCATCCCCGCCGTCACCTGCCGCATCGTCTCCGCCGCCCCACCATGCCGCGTCCCGCCCTGGAACGCCGCCAGTTGCCGCACGATATAGCCCGGATACTGCCCGGCCAGCGGCGGCGCGATGGCCGTGCCGCGCAGCCCCGCGCCATGGCAGGTCACGCAGGCGAAGGCGCCATGCTCGCCCCAGCGCGCCGCCAGCGACCGTCCCCGCACCACGCTGCCCACCGGCACGAACGCCAGATAGGCCAGCCGGCCATCGCGCCACTCATGCCGCTCGAAATCCACCGGCACCTCGATGATCCGCTGCCCCAGCGCCTCGCTGCCGCCGCCCGGCGCCAGCCGCCGGATCGACCCCATCACCTCGGTCAGCGGCACCCGCGCCACCGGCCGCAGTTCCACCCGCACCGGCGGCCGCGATGCCGCGAAATAGTCGGCCGCCTCGGCCAGTTCCGCCTCGCTGCGCCCCACCGGCACCGCCGCCATCAGCTTTGCCGGCCCGTAATCGTCCCGCAGGCTGCGCCGCTCGCCCGACACCATCGCCCGCAACTGGCGCAGGATATAGTCGCGCGGCAGACCCGCCACGCGCGCATTCTCGGGCCGCCCCTGCCCGCCCGGCAGGTGGCAATAGCCGCACGCCCACACGCCCTTCCCGGTCGCATGCCCCACCGGCGGCGGCATCGCGGCATGATCCTGCGGGAACCAGTCGGGCGGGTTGGCAATGTCCCGCGTCTCGCGCACGGTGAAGTGGCGCGACGAACCCGGCACCTGAACCACCGCGTCAGGCGATTCGGCACCCGGCGCCACCGGTCGTGAAGGAAACAGCCAGTCCGGCGATGCCGTGTCGGCCGGTAATGCCGCCACCGGCAAACCCGCCAGCACCACCGCCACCGCCGTGAATATCCGCGTCCTGCCTGTCATCATCCAAGGTGGTCGGGCAATCCCCCCCACCTGTCAAGCGGGCGCCCCGCTCAATGCGTGGCGCGCGCCGCCGCCACCGGCTTCACCGCCTTGGCCGGCATCGTCGCCTTCAGCATCAGTTGCCAGCCCGAGATCACCAGCACGCTGGCCAGCACCGGCCGCAGCCAGTTGTCCGAAGCCCGCGTTGACAGCAAGCTGCCCAGGATCACGCCCGGGATCGAGCCGATCAGCAGATTGCCCAGCAGCGTCACGTTGATATCACCGATCAGCCAGTGCCCCAGCCCCGAAACCAGCGTCAGCGGCACGGCATGGGCAATATCGCTGCCGACGATCCGCGCAATTGGCAGCTTGGGGTACAGCACCAGCAGCACCGTCACACCGATCGCGCCCGCGCCCACCGAGGAAATCGTCACCGCCACGCCCAGCACCGCGCCCAGCAGCACCGTCTGCCACAGCGCGTCGCGCGTCTCGTCAACGTGATGCGTGCCCGCCCAGCGCACCAACTGGTTGCGGAACAGCACCGATACCGAGGTCAGGAACAGCATCACCGCAACGATGATCAGGATCACGCTGGTGGTGTGCTTCGACACCGGCCCGTACTGCGCCAGCGCCAGCAGCGTCAGCGCCGCCGCCGGCACCGATCCGGACGCCAGCCGCCGCACGATCCGCCAGTCCACGGTCTCGCGCCAGCCGTGAACGCCGGTACCCACCGCCTTGGTCAGCGAGGCATAGAGCAGGTCGGTGCCCACCGCCGTCTGCGGGTTCACCCCGAACAGCAGCACCAGCACCGGCGTCATCAGCGACCCGCCGCCCACCCCGGTAAGCCCGACAAGCACGCCGACCATAAGCCCCGCGATCGCGTGCAGACTGTCGAATTGGCTGAACATCCGGCCTGATCCTTCACTGGCTTCCCGTATGGGATCACCGGCCCGATCATGCCACGTCGCCGCAACGGCGTCGCCCCCCGAACCTTCGCCGCCGTTATACGGACGCTATGTCTATTGGCAAGATAGACAAATGATGCCCGCCACGAAGAAACGCTATCCGCCCGCCAAGTGCGGCTTCAGCCCAACGTCCCTTCAGCCCAGCATACCCTTCAGCCGCTGGCCGATGATCGCCTCGGCATCGCCGATGATCCGGTCCAGCAGTTCCTGGCAGCTCGGAATGTCGTGGATCAGCCCCTGCACCATCCCGGCCCAGAAGATGCCCTGATCGACATTGCCCGACGCCAGCATCTCGCGCCCCACCGCGCCCGCCACATAAGGCTTGATGTCCTCGAACACCGCATCGGGCCGCGCCGAAATCTCGACCACCTTGTCCGAAACCGAGTTCTTGCCCACCCGCGCGGTGTTCTTGAACTTGCGGAAGATCAGGTTGGTGCCGCGCTCGTCGTTGGCTACGTACAGCGCCTTGATGTTCTCGTGGATCGGCGCCTCCCTGGTGGCGCAGAACCGCGTGCCCATGTTGATGCCCTCGGCGCCCAGCGCCAGCGCCGCCACCAGCCCGCGCCCGTCACCGATCCCGCCCGAAGCCAGCATCGGGATTGTCACCTTGTCGGCGGCGGCGGGGATCAGGATCAGCCCGGGAATATCGTCCTCGCCCGGATGCCCGGCGCACTCGAACCCGTCGATCGAGATGATGTCGCAGCCGTGCTTCTCGGCCGAAAGCGCGTGCCGCACCGCGGTACACTTGTGCAGGATGGTCACGCCATGCGGCTTCAGCATCGCCCACAGCTCGCGCACTTCCTGCGTGCCGGCGGTCTCGACGATCTTCACGCCACCGTCGATCACCGCCTGGGCGTAGCCCTTGTAGTCGGGCGGCAGGATCGACGGCAGCACCGTGATGTTCACCGCAAACGGCTTGCTGGTCATCGACCGGCAGCGCTCGATCTCGTCGCGCAGCGCCTGCGGCGTCGGCTGCGTGCACGCGGTCAGCGTGCCCAACCCGCCGGCGTTGGACACCGCGCTGGCCAGTTCGGCCAGCCCCACGCCCTGCATCCCGCCCTGCACGATCGGGTGCTCGATGCCCAGTCGCTCGGTAATCCGCGTCTTGATCGCCATGAAACCCCCATATGCTGCCCACGCAGCCAGAATTCGTGTCGCGCCCTATCAGGCCGGAATATCGCGAAACGCAATGCCTTTGTCGGGCCGGTGGTCCTGAGGCAAGCCAAGTATCCGCTCGGCGATGGTGTTCAGCAGCATCTCGTCGGCCCCGCCGGCAATCCGCATCGTCGGCGCCGAAAGCCATGACTGCACCCAGTCCTCCTTCACCCACGCGCCCTGATCCCACTCCAGCCCCAGCGCACCCGAAAGGTCGATCGCCAGTTCGGACAGCTTCTGCCGGCTGCGCACCGAAACCAGCTTGTTCAGCGATCCTTCCGGCCCCGGCTCCATGCCACGCTCCATCATCTGCAACGCGCGCGACCGGATCGCATCCAGCCCCGAACGCATCGCATAAGTCCGGGCAATAGCCGACCGCACCCGCCCATCCGCGATCGCCGGCCGCCCGCGCACCGTCCGCTCCTTCGCCAACTCGATGAACGCCCCCAGCGGCGGCCCAAATCCGGCCGGGTCGGTCGCCGTGTAACGCTCGATCATCAGCGTCGCCATCGCCGCGCCAAAGCCGCCGCCCACCGCGCTCAGCCGCTGCGAATCGTCCAGCCGCACATCATCGAGGAACACCTCGTTGACGTGCGAATCGCCCGCCGCCAGCCGGAACGGCCGCACCGTCATCCCCGGTGCCTTCATATCCAGCCAGAAGTACGTCAGCCCCTTGTGCTTCGCCACCGACGGATCATGCCGCGCCAGAATCACGGCATAGTCAGCATGCTGCGCCCAGGTGGTCCACAGCTTCTGCCCGTTGAGCTTCCATCCATTGCCTTCGGGCTCCGCCCGCGTCCGCAATCCCGCCAGATCGGACCCACCCGAAGGCTCGGAAAACAACTGGCACCAGATCTCGTCGCCACGCAGCGCCGCCCGCACCCGTTCGCGGGCCCAATCCTTGTCCTGCGCCATCTGCATCACCACCGGCACCGAGATGCCCAGCGAAACGCCGTAATAGCCCATCGGCATCCCGAACGGCATTTCCTCTTCCTCGAACGCCACCTTGTGCAGCGGGGTCAGCCCCTGCCCGTGCCAATCCGGCGCCCAGTTGATCCCGGTGAACCCCGCCTCGAACTTGGCCCGCTGGTATTCCCGCCCCAGCGCCAGATGCGCCGCGCCGTCCAGCCCCTGCGCCGCGTCCTTGCCGAACCGGGGCGCCACGCTTTCCAGCCAGCTCCGCGCCTTCGCGCGCCATTCGTCCAACCCGATCACGCCACTTCTCCCGCCAGCTCGTCCACCAGCCAGTCTTCCCACAGCAGCGCATTGCCGCATTCCGCCGCCAGCGATCGCGCCCGCCGCATGTGCAGGTGCAGCCCGCCTTCCCAGGTCGTGCCCAGCCCGCCGTGAATCTGCACGCAATCGCGCGCCGCGGTGTCATAGGCCTCGGTCGCGGAAAGCCGCGCCGCCGCCGCCGCACGCACGAATTCGGCGGTCCCGTCGCAGGCGGCGGCATGAAGGCAGTTCGCCTTCGCGATCTCCACCAGCCCGTACAGCTCGGCAATCCGGTGCTTCACCGACTGGAACGCCCCGATCGGCTGCCCGAACGCCCGCCGCGTCAACGCATAGTCACGCGCGGTGAACAGCAGCGCCTCGACCCCGCCCACCTGCTCGAACGCCACCAGCGTCGCCCACATCGCCATCAGTTCCCGCACGTCCGCCGCGACCACCCGCGCCGGCGCGCCGTCGAAATGCAAGTCGGCGTTCAGCCGGCTGGCGTCGAAACCGCGAATCGCCGTCCGCGTCACCGCATCGCCCAGCTCCGCCAGCGCCAGCACCGGCCCGCGCTCGCCACTGGCCCAGACCAGCGCCGCCGCCGCCCCAAGTCCGCCGACCACGCCGTGCTTCACCCCGTGCAGCCTGCCATCGGCCAGCCGCACCACCGGCGCCGCCGGCAGCACCTCGCAGCCCTCGCCGAACGCCAGCGCCACCGGCACGCCCGCCACGATCCGCTCCGGCCAGCCGCCGCCGTCACCGCCCGCCAGCGCCCGCGCCACCACCGCGCCACCGGCCAGGAACGGCGCGCCCACCGGCCCGGCCCCGGCCGCCTGCGCCAGTTGCCCCAGATCGACCAGCGATCCACCCAGCCCGCCGAACGCGCCCGGCACCCCCATCGCGCTCCAGCCATCGCGCACGGCCGCCCGCCAGAACCCCTCGTCCCAGGCCCCCGGCGTCTCCAACAGCCGCAATAGCGTCGCCTTGTCTCCCGTTGCCGCCACCAGCCGCCGCGCCGCTTCGCCGAACGCCATCTGGTCCTCGTTCAAAAGGATCGACATGATTTCTCTCCCGCACGCTTGCGTCATCCGGTGCCCGATTATAGGCGTCAGGACAAGCAGCGCCCGCACCCGTTCCGCCTGCCGCAACGGCAGCTTCCCCACCCGCGCGGCGCTGCAGCGACAGGACAAGGTTCATGGGCAGGCCCGTTTTCTTCGACCCCACCGGAAAACGCCGCAAGCGCACCCGCCGCGCCATCTTCGGCGGGCTGCTGCTGCTGATTGTGCTGGCCATCGCGTTTGCCTCCACCGTGGTCCACGTCAACGCCCCCTCGCCACTGCCGATCGCGATGGAACACCGCTCGCCGCTGCGCCTGCGCGCCCAGGTCAGCCGCCTCTCGCACGACATCGCCAACCTGTTCGGCCAGGGCACCCACGGCCGCACCCGCGCGGTGAAGGCCGCCTCCGACCGGCCGATCGCAGTGGGCTTCTACGCCACCTGGGCGGATGACAGCGTTCCCAGCCTCGCGCACAACATCAACCAGCTCGACTGGGTGGTGCCCACCACGCTGGCGATCGACAAGGCGGGCAAGCTCGTCGTCAACGAAGACCGGGCGATGCGCCGCATCATCGCCAGCAACCTGCATCACCCGCTGGTCCTGCCGATGGTCCAGAACGTCATCGGCGACGATTTCTCCGGCGCCGCCACCCAGGCGCTGCTTCACGACGACAAGCGCCGCAAAGCCTTCATCGCCGGCCTGTCGGCCTATCTCGACCGCACCGGCGATGCCGGCGTCGTCCTCGATTTCGAGGCGATCGCCCCCGCCGACATGCCCCGCTACCGCGACCTCGTGGACGAGACCAACCGCGCGCTCGATCGGACCGGCAAGATCGTCGCGATGACCATGCCGCTGGGCAACCCCGACTGGGACGCGCGGATGTTCGCGCCGGTGTCCGACAAGCTGTTCCTGATGGCCTATGACGAGCATTGGGGCGGCGGCCAGCCCGGCCCCATCGCCTCCGAAGGCTGGTTCACCCGCCAGGTCCGCGATGCCCTGCGTGACCTGCCCCCCGGCAAGGCGATCATCGCGCTCGGCTCCTATGGCTATGACTGGCACGAGGGCAAGGCCGACAGCCTGACGGTCGAGGAAGCCTGGCTCGCCGCGCACGACGCCGGCTCGAAGCCCACTTACGTGCGCGGCATCGGCAATACCGCCTTCTCGTTCCTCGACAACGACAAGCGCCACGATGTCTGGATGCTCGACGCCGCGACAAGCTGGAACCAGATGCTGGCGCTGTCCCGCCTCGGCGTCGGCAACATCGCGCTGTGGCGCATGGGCTCGGAAGACCCCGGCTTCTGGTCCGCGCTGGCCGCCTGGCGCACCGGTGGCCTCCCGGCGCTGGGCACGATCAAGCAGGCCGCCAACGTCGACGTCGAAGGCCAGGGCGAAATCCTGCGCATCACCTCGCAGCCCCAGGGTGGCCGTCGCCAGATCACGTTCGACAAGGCCACCCGCCTGATCACCGACGAATCCTACCAGACCCTGCCCACCCCGTTCGTCGTCCAGCGCACCGGGATGCGCGACAAGCAGATCGCCCTCACCTTCGACGATGGCCCCGATCCCAAGTGGACGCCGCAGATCCTGTCGATCCTCGAACAGTACCACGTCCCGGCCACCTTCTTCGTCATCGGCGAGAACGGCGTGCAGAACCGCTCGATCCTCGAACGCATCGTCGCCGACGGCTTCGAGATCGGCAATCACAGCTACACGCACCCCAACATGGCGAACGAGACCGAGACCGGCATCAACCTCGAACTCAACGCCACCCAGCGCCTCGTCGAGGCGTATACCGGCCGCTCGATCCGCCTGTTCCGCGCGCCCTATTTCGGCGACGCCGAACCCACGACGGCGGACGAACTCGGCCCGGCGCTGATCGCCCAGCAGCACGGCTACACCGTCGTCGGCCTCCACGTCGATCCGGCCGACTGGAAGACCCCCGGAGTCCCCGCCATCGTCGATGCCACCGTTGCGCAAGTCATGGCTTCAAGCCCGGAACGTTCGGGCAACATCGTCCTGCTGCACGATGGCGGCGGCAATCGCGACCAGACTGTCGCCGCGCTCCCCGCCATCATCACCACGCTGCAGCGCGCCGGCTACACCTTCGTGCCGGTCTCCACGCTCGCCGGGCTCAGCCACGAACAGGTCATGCCCAAACTCGCCGGGTCCGACCTCGCCGCGGTCCGCGCGGACGTCTTCGCGTTCACCGGCATCGCCGCGCTGCTCGTCGCCATCAACTGGACGTTCTTCTTCGCCATCGCCATCGGCATCGCCCGCTCGGTGTCGATGACGCTGCTGGCGCTGTGGTCGGGCCGCACCACCCCGCCCGAAGCCGCCCCGGAAACCGATGGCGTCTACCACCCCAAGGTCACCGTCATCATCCCCGCCTATAACGAGGAAAAGGTGATCGGCGTCTCGGTCAGCCGCATCCTCGAATCGGACTACGACAACCTCGACGTCATCGTCGTCGATGACGGCTCGAAGGACCGCACCAGCGCCATCGTCGCCGAAGCCCACGGCAACAACCCGCGCGTCCGCCTGCTCACCCTGGTCAACGGCGGCAAGGCAGCCGCCCTCAATCGCGCCCTGCAGGAGGCCGATGGCGAGATCATCGTCGCGCTCGACGCCGATACCCAGTTCGAAAAGCAGACCATCTCTCGCCTCGTCCGCTGGTTCGTCAACCCGCGCATCGGCGCCGTCGCCGGCAACGCCAAGGTCGGCAACCGCTTCAACCTCGTCACCCGCTGGCAGGGCGTCGAATATGTCACCGCGCAGAACATCGAACGCAAGGCGCTGACCCGGTTCGACGCGATCATGGTCGTCCCCGGCGCGGTCGGTGCCTGGCGTCGGCAGGCGCTCGACGATGTCGGCGGCTACCCCGAGAACACCCTGGCCGAGGACCAGGACCTCACCATCGCCATCCAGCGCAAGAAGTGGAAGATCGCCTACGACGAGGACGCCGTCGCCTGGACCGAGGCGCCCGAAACCTTCCGCGCGCTGGCCAAGCAGCGCTTCCGCTGGTCCTACGGCACGCTGCAGTGCCTGTGGAAGCACCGCAAGATCGTCAGCAAGGGCAAGCCGTCCGGCCTCGCCTTCATCGGCGTGCCGCAGGCGTGGCTGTTCCAGATCGTGTTCGCCTGCATCTCGCCGTTCATCGACCTCGCCCTCGTGCTGTCGATCGTCGGCACCGTCGTCCGCGTGTTCCAGCACGGCTGGGCACAGACGCAGACCGACGTGCTGCGCATGGCTGGCTACTGGATCTGCTTCACCGCCATCGACCTTGCCTGCGGCCTGATCGCCTATCGCATGGACGTGCGCGAGAAGAAGTTCCCCGCCTTCCTGCTGCTGGCCCAGCGCTTCATCTACCGCCAGCTCATGTACAGCGTCGTCATCCGCGCGGTTTCCGCCGCGCTGCACGGCGTAGGCACCGGTTGGGGCAAGCTCGAACGCACCGGCCGGATGAACGCGCCGGGAATGCAGGCCGAATCCTGAAACGGGGCGGCCGGGCGACGCTGTCATTTTCGCACGAATTTTGTGCGAACCCAAACCGCAATCGGTTGTTAAGGGGCTATTTTCCACCCGGTTCAATCACTTGGCATCGGGGTACGCCAAGGCGCCCCGTCCCGTTGCGGGAATCGCGCCCCGCCCAACGCTATTGCCCATTCGCACCTGCATTAACCATTTTGCTCTTGGTTAATCGCATCGAGTCGCATGGGGGCTGTTCGTGGCAATGCCGTGGAAATTATCGCCGTGGAAATTATCGCCGTGGAAATCGTCGATTGTCGGGTTGATCGCGGCCGCCGCCGCCCCGGCCCAGGCGCACCTGCAATGCGTGCCCTATGCGCGCAGCCATTCGCATGTCGCGCTTCACGGTGACGCGCGCACCTGGTGGACCAAGGCCCGGGGCCACTACGAACGCGGCGAACAACCGGCGGTTGGCGCCGTCCTCGCCTTTCGCGGCACCAGCCACATGCCCGGCGGTCACGTCGCCGTGGTCAGCGAAATCCTCGATTCGCGCCGCGTCCTGCTGGATCACGCCAACTGGTCGGGGCCCGGTCGCATCGAACACGCCGCCCTGGCAGTGGACGTCTCCTCCGCCGGCGACTGGAGCGCGGTCCGCGTCTGGCACGGCCCCAGCCGCCACCTCGGCTTGCGCACCAACCCCACCTTCGGCTTCATCTACGGCCGCCCGGCTGACGACAACGCCAGCGGCGAAAACGCCACGCCGTACATCCACCCCGACAATGTGTTCTGGACCGACACCCGCCAGGCCCGCATCGATCCCCAGAACGTCGCACTGTTCGAAGGCTAGGCGGACTAAAGGACCGGCTTCAGTTCGCCCAGCCCGAAGGCATTGCCCGGCGCGGTCTGCTGCACCTCGATGACGTTGCCCTCCGGGTCATAGCCGTACAGCGTCTTGACGTGCCCCACATCGACGAACTCGCGGTCATTGAAGGTCATCCCGCACGCCTTCAGGTGCGCCATGTCCTTCTCCATCTCGGTCACGTCCACGCAGAAGTGGGTATAGCCGAAATCATACGGCCGCTTCGGCGCCACCGACTCCGCCGGCGGGTTGGAATACTGGAACAGTTCCAGATAGCAGGTCCCCGCCCGCAGCATGATGCCCTTCGACGCCGAATCCTTCACATCGACGATATGGTCCATCATCTCGGTGCCCTTGTCCCAGGCAAACCCCTCCGGCTCCACCGCCGCGAACCCGAACGCCTCGGCATAGAACCGCACCATGCGGTCCATGTCGCGACAGTTGATGCCGATGTGATGAATGCCACGGATCATGCGAAAGTCTCCCAAATCTGGGCAGACTTATCCGGTAAGCCACGCGCCAAGGCAAGCGATCGCCGCTTGCCCCGAACGGCAATGATCAGCCGTAACGGCCGGTCACGTAATCGCGCATCGCCTGCGTCTCGGGCTTCACGAAGGCATCGCTGCTCGGCCGGAACTCGACCAGTCGGCCCATCAGCATGAACCCGGTATAGTCGGAGATACGCGCCGCCTGCTGCAGGTTGTGAGTCACGATCACGATCGTCACGCTGCTCTTCAGCTCCAGCAGCGCGGTCTCCAGCTTCGCGGTCGAAAGCGGGTCCAGCGCCGATGCCGGCTCGTCCAGCAGCAGCACTTCCGGCTCCACCGCGATCCCGCGCGCCACGCACAGCCGCTGCTGCTGCCCGCCCGAAAGCCCCAGGCCCGACTGGTGCAGCTTGTCCTTCACCTCGTCCCACAGCGCCGCGCGGCTCAGCGCCCGCTCGACGATCTCGTCCATCTCGGGCCGCGCCACCTTGCGCTGCAGCCGCACGCCGAAGGCGATGTTTTCATAGATCGACATCGGGAACGGCGTCGGCCGCTGGAACACCATGCCGATCCGCGCGCGCAGCGCGGTCACGTCCACGCCCGGCGCCAGCACGTTCTCGCCGTTGAAGTGGATGTCGCCCTGCGCCCGCTGCCCGGGGTACAGGTCATAGATGCGGTTCAGCGTCCGCAGCAGCGTCGATTTGCCGCAGCCCGAAGGCCCGATCAGCGCGGTGATCTGTCCGCGCGCCACCGGCAGGTCCACGCCATGCAGCGCCTGGTGCTTGCCATAGAAGAAATCGAGGCCCTTCACGTCCAGCACGCGCGTCGCCGCATCGGGCGCCACCATTACCGTCGGCTGCTGGGTCGCGGTCTGTTCGAAGTTCACTTTTCAGCACTCCTGCGCGCCAGCGCGCGCCCGATGATGTTGGTGGCCAGCACGGCCACGGCAATGATCAGCGCCCCGGCCCAGGCCAGTTCCCGCCAGTCGTCATAGGCGGACAGCGCGAATTGAAAAATCGTTGTCGGCAGCGCCGCCATCGGCTGCGCGCCCCGAAACGACAGGAACGGATTGCCCAGCGAGGTGAACAGCAGTGGCGCCGTCTCTCCGCTGATTCGCGCGAAGCCCAGCAGCCCGCCGGTCACCAGACCCGTGCGGCTGGCCTTCCAGATGATCGAACGGATCACCAGGCCACGTCCGGCACCCAGCGCCATCCCGGCCTCGCGCAGCGCGCCGGGTTGCAGCCGCAGGATATCCTCGGTCGTCCGCGTCACCACCGGCGTCGCCAGCAGCGCCAGCGCCACGGCCCCGGCATAGGCGGAAAACCCGTGGAACGGCCGCACCATCAATTCATAGACGAACAGGCCGATCAGGATCGACGGCGCCGAAAGCAGCACGTCGTTCAGGAACCGCACCACCGCGGCCAGCCGGTTGCCTTCGCCATATTCGGCCAGCCAGGTGCCGGCCAGGATGCCAACAATCACCGCCAGCACCATCGCCCCGCCGCACATCAGCAGCGACCCGACGATGGCATTGCGCAGGCCGCCCGGTTCGCCCGGCGGCGGCTGGTCCAGCGTGAACACGCTGGCGTGAATGCCGCCGAGGCCATTCTTCACCAGCGAGGCCAGGATCATCACCAGCGCCCCCACCGCGATCAGCGTCGCCAGCGAGGTCAGGCCCACGAAGAACCCGTTCATGAACTTGCGGCGCAGCGTGCGGCTGTTGGTCGTTCGGTTCATCACACGCGCTCCCTCAAACCCGCTCACGACCCAGCAGCAGCCGGGCTGCGGCCAGCGTCGCGAAGGTGATCAGGAACAGCACCAGTCCCAGGGCGATCAGCGCGGAAACATGCATTTCCCCGGTCGCCTCGGTGAATTCGTTGGCAATGGTGGAAGCGATCGTCGAGCCCGAATCGAACAGGCTCTTGGGAAAGGCATGGCTGTTGCCGATGATGAACGTCACCGCCATCGTCTCGCCCAGCGCGCGCCCCAGACCCAGCATCACCGCGCCGATCGCGCTGCGGCGGATATAGGGCAGCATCACCGATTTCGTCACTTCGAACGGCGTGCAGCCCAGACCATAGGCCGCCTCGCGCATGTGCGGCGGCACCGACAGCAGCAGTTCGCGGAACACCGTGGCGATATAGGGCAGAACCATGATCGCCAGGATCAGCGACGCGGTGAAGATATTGGCGCCGTTGGGCACGCCGGCAAACACGCGCTCCATCAGCGAGCCCGGTTCGGCGGCCAGCATGATCGGCATCTGCACATGTTCGGCAAACCAGGGGGCCAGCACGAACAGGCCCCACATGCCATAGACGATCGACGGAATGCCCGCCAGCAGCTCCACCGCCAGCGCCACCCAGTGGGCCAGGCGCTTCGGGCAGAATTCCACCAGGAACACCGCGATGCCGATCGCCAGCGGCAGCGCCAGCACCATCGCGAAGAACGCCGTCACCAGCGTTCCCACGATCGGCCCGGCGGCGCCGTATTCGTCCGCCACCGGGTCCCACGCCGACGAGGTGAAGAAGCCGAAGCCGAAGTGTGACAGCGCCGGCCAGCCACCGATGAACAGGGACACGATCAGCCCCGCCAGCGTCGCCATCAGCACCATTGCCGCCGAGAAGCACAGGGCGTGGAACAAGCCGTCCCCCCGCCCTGCTTTCGCCGGTATCGTCAAAGCCTCAGCCATCGACCTTCTTCACCCCGGATCGGTTACTTGCTGACGTAGACCGGCTTGCCGCCGGCCGTGATCTGCAGCCACTGCTTGCGCATGGTGTTCTTCACTGCCAGCGGCAGGGGCACATAGTCCAGCTTGTTGGCGGCACCGTCCCCGGTCTTGTAGGCCCAGTCGAAGAACTTCAGCACCGCGGCGGTGCTCGCCGGGTTCGAGGGGTTCTTGTACAGCAGGATGAAGGTCGCGCCCGAAATCGGCCACGCCCCGGCCCCACCCTGGTTCACCAGGATCAGGTAATTGCCGGGCGCACGACCCCACGGCGCGCTGGCGGCGGCAGCCGCGAACGAAGCCTGGTTGGGCTGCGGGAACTGGCCGGCACGGTTCTGCACCAGCGTGTAGGAAACCTTCGGGTCCTTGCGGGCGAAGACATATTCGACATAACCGATCGAACCGGTGGTCTGCTTGACGAACGCGGCCACGCCGTCGTTGCCCTTGCCGCCGATGCCGGTCGGCCAGTTGACCGAATCGCTGGCGCCAACCGCGTTGCCCCAGGCCGCGCTGGTCTGCGACAGGTACGAGGTCCAGATGAAGCTGGTGCCCGAACCGTCCGAACGGTGAACCACGGTGATCGGCAACGCCGGCGCCTTCCAGCCCGGGTTCAGCTTGCTGATCACCGGATCGTCCCAGCGCTTGATCTTGCCCAGGAAGATATTGGCCAGGACCTGGCCCGAAAGCTTCAGCTTGCCCGGCTGCACGCCCGGCACGTTGACGATCGGCACGACGCCGCCGATCACGGTCGGGAACTGCACGAGGCCGGCGGCCTCAAGTTCGTTCGGCATCAGCGGCTTGTCGCTCGCGCCGAAGTCCACGGTCTTCGCCTTGATCTGGCGGATGCCGCCACCCGAACCGATCGCCTGGTAGTTCAGGGCATTGCCGGTCGCATGGTAGGCCTGCGCCCATGCCGTGTAGAGCGGCGCCGGAAAAGTGGCACCGGCACCGGTGAAATTGTCAGCCTGGGCAACACCGGCGATCGTCGCAATGCCGGCGGCAGTGATTGCAAACTTGCGGAACATGGGTGATTCTCCGTTATATTGGTTGTTCCCGTGACGGCCCGCTAGACGCCGCATGTGACGGTCTTGTTACAAGCATCGTCACAAATCCCCACGCCTTTTGTCCCGTAACTGTAACATTTCCCGATTAGGCGCCAGCCGTACCCGAAACCAAACGAACCAGGGACGGACACGACCATGCGACTTCACTCCTCTATCGCCCTCGCGGCGATGGCCACCATGCTGGCCATCTCCACCACCGCCGAAGCCCGGCCCCACAAGCACGGCGCCGCGCCATCCGGCCAGCTCTCGGTATCCGAACAGCTCCAGCTTGCCCAGCAGCAGCTGGCGCAAATGCAGGCCCAGCTCAACGTGCTCCAGGCCCGGCTCGACACGCAGGCGGCTACCCCGGCGCCCAACCCGGCTGTCGATGCCGCCGCGAAGCTTGCCACCGACGCCAGCGCCAAGGCCGACAAGGCACTTGCCGCCGCCACCGCCGTCCAGACCACCCAGGCCAAGACCGACAAGAAGGTCGGCGCGATGGCATGGGCTGCGGACACCAAGGTCAGCGGCCGCATCTACCTCAACGCCAGCACGATCAGCCAGAAGACCGCCGGCGGCAACAACGTCAACACCGGCACCGGCCTGAACATCAAGCGCGTCTATGTCGGTATCGACCACAAGTTCAACGACGTGTTCGCCATGAACGTCACCACCGACGTCAGCAACGTCGTCGGCCGCACCGCGTTCGACAACCAGGCTTCGGCAACGGCTTCGAACCTGGTCGGCAAGGGCTTCTACGTGAAGAAGGCCTACCTTGAGGCGAAGATCAATCCGGCGCTGTGGGTCCGCGTCGGCGCCGCCGACCTGCCCTGGGTTCCGTTCATGGAAAACCAGTACGGCTATCGCCACGTCGAGAACGTCCTGATCGACCGCACCGGCTACGGCACCTCGGCCGATTGGGGTATCCACGTCGGCGGCGACCTGCTCGACAAGCATATCCAGTACCAGCTCTCGGCGATCAACGGCGCTGGCTACCGCAACGTCAAGGTCTCGAAGAACGTGGACTTCGAAGGCCGCGTTTCGGCGCAGTGGAACGGCCTATGGGGCGCCGTCGGTGGCTATGTCGGCAAGCGCGGCAACGCCGTCCAGACGCTCACCACCACGCCGACCACCTTCCGCACCGCCAAGCGCCTTGATGCGGCGCTGGGCTACAAGAAGGACGCGATCAACATCGGCGCCGAATACTTCTACGCCAAGGACTGGAACAACGTCGCGGTCAACCCGGCCAGCAACGCGCTTTCGCAGGACTCGGCGCAGGGTTACCAGGTGTTCGGCAACTACAACTTCACGCCGAAGTGGTCGGTGTTCTCGAAGTACGAATGGGAACAGCCGAACCGGATCACCGTGCCGTCGCTGCGTGACAACTACTTCAACGTCGGTGTCCAGTACGAGCCGGTCAAGATCGTCGACCTCGCGCTGGTCTACAAACGCGAGACCGTGAAGAACGGCGCGCTCGGCACCCAGAACGGTGTCATCGGCTGCGCCACCGGCGGCACCGCCAACGCCTTCGCCACCGCAGCCTCGGCAGCGGCGACCTGCGTCGGCAACGGCACTTACGACGAATTCGGCATCTGGGCGCAAGTGCGCTTCTGATCCAAACACCAATTCGTTTCCAGGGAACGCCGCCGGACTTCAATCCGGCGGCGTTTTCCGTTAATGGCCGCCGCCATGCACCCCACCACCGCCCCCCGGACCTATCGCGTCAAGAGCTTCGGCTGCCAGATGAACGCCTATGACGGCGAACGCATGGGCGAACTGCTCGACGCGCAAGGGCTGAAGCCCGCCGCCGACGGCAGCGAAGCCGACCTCGTCGTGCTCAACACCTGCCACATCCGCGAACGGGCGGCAGAAAAAGTCTACAGCGACATCGGCCGCATCGTGAAGGACGCCACGGCGGATGGCGGCACGGCCCCGCTGATCGCCGTCGCCGGCTGCGTTGCCCAGGCCGAGGGCGAGGAGATCATGGCCCGCGCCCCCGCCGTGCGCATGGTCGTCGGCCCGCAGGCCTATCACCGCCTGCCCGAGATGCTGGCCCGCGCCCGCACCGGCGAACGCGTCACCGATACCGACATGCCCGCCGAAACCAAGTTCGACGCGCTGCCCAAGCGCCGCCGCACCGGCGCCACCGCCTTCCTCACCGTGCAGGAAGGCTGCGACAAGTTCTGCACGTACTGCGTCGTCCCCTACACGCGCGGCGCCGAAATCTCGCGCCCCTACAATGACCTGATCGCCGAAGCACGGAAGCTGGTTGCGGACGGCGCGCGCGAGATCACGCTGCTGGGCCAGAACGTCAACGCATGGTCCGGCAACGACGGCAGCGCCACCATCGGCCTCGACGGCCTGGCCCGTGATCTGGCGAAACTCCCCGGCCTCGCCCGCATCCGCTACACCACCAGCCACCCCAACGACATGACCGACGCGCTGATCGCCGCTCATGCCGACAATGAAAAGCTGATGCCGTTCCTGCACCTGCCTGTGCAATCGGGCAGCGACCGCGTGCTGAAGGCGATGAACCGCAGCCACACCGCAGCCAGCTACCTCAAGCTGCTCGACCGCGTCCGCGCCGCCCGGCCCGACATCGCGCTGTCGGGCGATTTCATCGTCGGCTTCCCCGGCGAGACCGAGGCCGAATTCCAGGAAACCCTGAACCTGGTCGATGCCGTCGGCTATGCGCAGTGTTTCAGTTTCAAGTATTCGCCGCGCCCCGGTACCCCCGCCGCGACGATGGACGGCCAGATCGCGCCCGACGTGATGGACGATCGCCTCCAGCGCCTCCAGGCCGTCGTCAACCGCCATCAGCACGCATTCAACACCGCCACGCTGGGCAAGCGCTGCACCGTGCTGGTCGAACGCCACGGCAAGCTCCCCGGCCAGTGGCTGGGCAAGTCACCCTGGCTGCAATCGGTCCACTTCCAGCACGAAACCGCCGGCCCGGGCGATCTCGTCGAGGTCGAGATCGTCCAGGCCGGCCCCAATTCGCTCAGCGGCAAGGTCCTTGGCGTTCTGCCGCGCTGAGTTACCAGAAGAACTCGTTGAACACCTGCACCACCCGGCCGGTGCGCAGGTTCACCAGCACCACGTCGTTGCCATAGCGCACCCAGCGCAGGCCCGGTCCGGCCGGCGGCAGGCGATAGGCCTGCGGATTTGCGATCCAGAACCGCTGCGCATAGAAGGTCGGCGCAAACAGGTAGCCGGTCACCACCGGACGATACGTCCAGCCACGCGGGCCGGCATAAGGCCCCATCCGGAACGCATCGCGGTGGGCGTTGCGATAGCTGCGCCAGTCCTCGCGCGCCTCGCGCCGGTCTTCGCGCAGTTCGTGCCGGTCACGCTGCATCTCGCGCTGGTCGTGGCGCATTTCCGCGCGATCGCGGCGCCAGTCCTGGGCGTTAGCCGCCACCGGGGTCAGCACCGTCGCGGCCAGCGCCGCCAGGATCATTTTTCGCATCACATCACTCCTTCAACGTCCGTCCGAACCCGAATCACCCTGCCCCAGCGCCGCTGAACGCCTGCGGAATCCGCGCTTCATCAACCCGCAAGCTTCGCTGCCGGTTCCATTTGACGGTTTTCCACTGTTGCACTGCAACAACCGGCTTGCGCGGCGCTCGCCCGCACCTATCTTCGCTTCATGGCGACTCCGCCTTCGCGTAGCCGCCGCCGAAAGGAGAGCATGGCCCGCAAGCTGACCCGCGCTCACGATCTGTCCGCGCACCCTTCGCCCTGGTCCGATGCCAGCCCCTGGGCAGACAGCCCCCGGCCCAGCGCCAAACCGCGCCGCGCCCGCACCGAACTGATCTTCGACGAACCGACGGTGCTGGGCGCCCTGTTCGGCCAGTTCGACGCCAACCTCGTCCTTCTCGAAAACCGGCTCGGCGTGTTCATTTCGGCACGCGGCAACCGCATCCAGATCGAAGGCGCCGAAGATTCGGTCGCCCGCGCCCGCGATGTGTTGAAAGGCCTGCACCAGCGCCTCGAACAGGGGCTTGAGGTCGATTCCGGCGCGGTCGAGGCGCTGATCTCGATGTCGAACGAACCCACGCTCGAAGGCATCATCACCGGCGAATCCGGCGCGCCGCCGATCATGATCCGCACCCGCAAGAAAACCATCGTCCCGCGCAGCGCCACCCAGATCGAATACATGCGCGCGCTCGCCAGCCACGATGTGATCTTCGCGCTCGGCCCGGCCGGCACCGGCAAGACTTACGTCGCCGTCGCGCAGGCGGTCAGCCAACTGATGTCCGGCTCGGTCCAGCGGCTGATCCTGTCGCGCCCCGCCGTGGAGGCCGGCGAACGCCTCGGCTTCCTCCCCGGCGACATGAAGGACAAGGTCGATCCCTACCTGCGCCCGCTCTACGACGCGCTCTACGACTGTATGCCCCCCGAACAGGTCGAACGCCGCCTCGCCTCGGGCGAGATCGAGGTTGCGCCGATCGCCTTCATGCGCGGCCGCACCCTGGCCGACGCCTTCGTCATCCTCGACGAGGCACAGAACACCACCCAGGCGCAGATGAAGATGTTCCTCACCCGCTTCGGCCATAACAGCCGCATGGTCGTCTGCGGCGACCCGCGTCAGGTGGACATCCCCGGCGGCGATGCGCAATCGGGCCTCGCCGATGCCGTCCGCCGCCTCGAACATGTCGAAGGCGTCGCGGTCACCCGCTTCACCAGCGCCGACGTCGTCCGCCACCCCATCGTCGGCCGCATCGTCGAAGCCTACGAAGGCAAGGACAGCTAGCCCCCGCCCCGTTCGTGTCGAGCGAAGTCGAGACACACCGGCACCCTATCTCGCCTTTCCCCCGTGCGACCGGCAAGGACCGCTGATGCTCACCCTCGACATCGACATCGACTCCCCCTGGCCCGCCACCCCCGACTGGGCCGACCTCGCCGAACGCGCGCTCGAAGCCCTGCTCGACCTCGCGCCAGAGCTCGACAACCAGCGCCTCTCCGCCAGCCTGCTGTTCACCTCCGACGAAGAAGTCCACATCCTCAACCGCGAATGGCGCGGCAAGGACAAGCCCACCAATGTCCTGTCGTTCCCGATGATCGACCGCGCCGCACTGCTCGCCCTCGCCCCCGACGGCGCCCCCGAAATGCTGGGCGACATCGCCCTCGCCTTCGAGACCTGCGCCCGCGAGGCAGCGGAAAAATCGATCCCGGTCGAACACCACGCCGCCCATCTCGTCGTCCACGGCCTGCTTCACCTGGCCGGGCATGACCACGAGCTTTCCGACGCCGATGCCACGGCAATGGAAGCACTGGAAACAAAAGCGCTTGCGCGAATGGGCCTCCCCAACCCATATGAATCTCCAGTCTGACCGCACAGGAGCATCGACCCGACATGGCCGACAATGGCCGACCTGATTCCGCTGCCGGAGAGCCGGACAGTAAGGGCTCGCTGTGGCGGGCGATCCGCAAGGTTTTCGCCGGCGACGAGGATCACTCGTTGCGCGCCCAGATCGAGGAAGCGATCGAGGAGCATGAGGAAGACGGCGATGCCGACACCGGCAACGGCGATCTCTCGCCGATCGAACGCCAGATGGTGCGCAACCTGCTCCACTTCAGCGAAAAGGATGCCGACGACGTCGCCATCCCGCGCAGCGCCATCATCGCCATCTCCGCCGCCGCCACGTGGGACGAGGTCGTCAGCGCCTTCGCAGTCCACGGCCACAGCCGCCTGCCGGTCTATCGCGACACGCTGGACGAGGTGATCGGCATGATGCTGATGAAGGACGTGTTCCCGATTCTCGCCAGCGGCAAGGCCCCGCCGCGCGACTGGACGACGCTGATGCGCCAGCCGCTGTTCGTGCCCCAGGCCCGCTCCGCGCTGGACGTGCTGGCCGACATGCGCAGCCGCCGCATCCACCTTGCCGTGGTGGTCGATGAATATTCGGGCACCGACGGCATCACCACTTTCGAGGATCTGGTCGAGGAAATCGTCGGCGAGGTCGAGGATGAGCATGACGACGCCCCGGTCGAGGCGGTGCGCCTGCTGGAAGACGGCTCGTGGGATGCCGATGCCAAGGCCGAGCTCGACGATGTCGCGGAAAAGCTCGACCCGCGCCTTGCCGAAGCGGCCGAATCGGTGGACACTCTCGGCGGCCTGGCGTTCCTGCTGGCCGAACAGGTGCCGGCGGTCGGCGCCGTCCTCCTGCACCCCAGCGGCTGGCGGGTGGAAGTGACCGCCGGCGACGAACGCCACGTCACGCGGCTGCGGCTTCATCCGCCGCGCGATACGGACGATTGACGGAGAGCATCGCGCCTTGGTCCACACCCGCCGCCTTCCCCCACTGCGCGCGCTCGAAGCGTTCGTGCGCGTTGTCCGCCTCGGCTCGGCCAAGGCGGCGGCGGCCGAACTCGGCCTCTCGCCCAGTGCCTTGTCGCGCCGCGTCGGCGCGCTCGAGGAATTCACCGGCAAGCGCCTGTTCACCCGCCAGCACCAGGCGATGCGGCTGACCGACGAAGGCCAGGCGTTCTACAACGCGGTCTCGCCCAAGCTCGACGAACTCGCCGACGCCATCGATTCGCAGATCGAGAACAGCAACGTCATGCGCCTGCATCTGGGCGTGCCGCCGCTGTTCGGCGGGCAACGCCTGTTCCCGCGCCTGCCCGAACTGCGCAAGCTGCACCCGCGCCTGCATATCGACATCGACACCGGCCCGCACCTCGACGACCGGGTGGGCGACACGCTCGATTGCGCGATCCTGCTCAGCCGCGAACCCGAAGGCCAGTTCCACGCCGTCCGGCTCGACCATAACCGGGTCTACGCGATCACCTCGCAGGCGCTCGCCGCCGAACTCGGCACCACGCCCGATACCCGCAAGCTGGCCCGCCAGACCATCCTGATCCACGACGACCTGCCCGATACCTTCGAAACCTGGAAGCAGGCGCTCGGCCTCACCAAGCTGGTCCCCACCGCGATCGACCATTTCGATTCGGGCCAGTTGATCCTCGAAGCCGCCGCGCAGGGCCTCGGCATCGCCATCATGCACGAGGATCACTTCATCCGCGCCCACGATGACCGCCTCGCGCGGCTCTACAACGTCGAGGTGGAAAGCCCCTATTCGTACTGGTTCATCTGCCGCCCGCGCGCGCTGGAAAACCGCCCGGTCCGCATCTTCCACGACTGGCTGGTCAAGGCCGGGCTCTGACAGCAGGCTGCATCGCCCCGGCGAATGTCTGTGACCGTGATGCCACAGACCGACACAAATGGTCCGGACAGCGGCGATATTTGATACGCAAAGGTTCCAATCCATCGCTGCCAGCCATATCCTCGCCGCAACCACGGAGGGGATAGACCATGACCATCAAGACCCAGCTTCTCGCCGGTTGCGCGCTCGCGCTCACCACGCTTGCCAGCGCCACCGAGGCACACGCCCAGCAGGCCGCCCCCCAGGCTGATACCAACGCCAATACCAATGAAGGCGACATCATCGTCACCGCCCGCCGCCGCGCGGAAACCGCGCAGAACACGCCGGTGCCGCTCACCGTGCTGAACGATGCGCTGCTCGAACGCTATTCGGTCAAGGGCATCGCCTCGATCGCGCAGATGACCCCGGGCCTGCTGACGGGTGAGGCTTCCGGCTCGGTCGGCGGCTCGATCTCGCTGCGCGGCGTCGGCTCGGGCGAAGCCCAGCCGTTCATCGACCAGGCCGTCTCGGTCAACGTCGATGGCGTGCAGATCTCCACCGCCCAGCTCCTCCGCGCCGCCGAGCTCGATCTCAAGCAGATCGAAGTCCTGCGCGGACCGCAGGCACTGTTCTTCGGCAAGAACTCGCCCGGCGGCATCATCTCGCTCACCTCGGCCGATCCGGGCGACAAGCTGGAGGCCACGCTCAAGGGCGGCTATGAATTCCGCGCCCACGAACGCTATGTCGATGCCGTCCTCAGCGCCCCGCTGAACGACGAGGTCGGCGTTCGCCTCGCCGGCCACTATTCGAAGATGAACGGCTACATGAAGGTGCTGTCGCAGAACGTGCCGGCCACCCTCACCCCTTATGATCTCACCGGCTTCCCCAACCAGGACGAGGTATTCCTGCGCGGCACCCTCGCCGTCCACCCGTCGGACAGCCTGTCGATCCGCATCAAGGGCACGTACACCAACACCAAGATCATCGGCGGCCCGTCGTACTATTCCGACATCATCGCCTGCCCCTATGGCAGCACCCCGCAGACGCCGGCGGGCACCACGTATTCCACCCCAGGCAACTGCGTGAACGATGCGGTCATCTACACCTCGCTGCTGCCGCAATCCTATATCTCCTCCAGCCCGCTCAACCTGCAGGACCGCCACGGCGGCCGCACCAACAAGCAGACGCTGCTCACCAGCATCATCGACTGGAAGCCCACGCCCGACCTGACGCTGACCTCGGTCACCGGCTACTACGGCGTGCGCGAGAAGATCACCTCGAACGGCACCTACGACGTTACCTCGGCCTATGCCTTCGGTGTGCTGTTCGACAGTGACCAGATCAGCCAGGAACTGCGCCTCGCCTCGAAGTTCGCCGGCCCGCTCAACTTCCTCGCCGGCGGCTATTACGAGCATCGCAAGCTCAACACCGGCACCTTCATCCAGCGCATCGCCGTCGGCGCCACCCTGCCCACCGAATACAACACCCAGGAACAGGACGCCTGGTCCGCGTTCGGCCAGTTGATGTTCGACGCCTCGCCGCAGGTCCAGCTCACCGCCGGCGGCCGCTACACGCACGAGACCAAGCACCTGCTCAGCGTGCTCGACTATTTCCCCGCCACCAACACCAGCACCGATTTCGCGCTGCTGGCCACGTACCCGGGCGGCCCGCAGCCCCGCGTGACGTTCAACAACTTCTCGCCCGAAGCCACCATCACCTGGAA
This sequence comes from Sphingomonadales bacterium, assembly GCA_018971065.1. The sequence goes on from JAGWVC010000010.1 coordinate 34,371, forward strand.
GCCCCACAACGACCTGATGTTCTTCGCGTCCTACAAGCAGGGCTTCAAGTCGGGCGGGTTCGATGCCGCCTACACCGGCGGCGCGCTCGCCAGTCCCACGCGAATGGCCGCCGGGCAGGTGTTCCGGCCCGAGAAGGTCAAGGGCGGCGAACTGGGCATGAAGTCCGAATGGATGGGCCGCCAGTTCACCTTCAACGCCACCGCCTACTGGTACGACTATGCCGACCTGCAGGTGTCCTCGTTCGACAACACCGCCAACACCTTCCTTACCAAGAACGCCGCCAAGGCGCGCGTGCGCGGTGTCGAGCTGGAAAGCCACTACCGCCCCGCCGCCATCTCCGGCCTGACGATCAACGCCGCGCTGGCCTATAACGACGCCAAGTTCGTCGATTATGCCGCGCCGTGCTATTCGGGCCAGACCGTCGCGCTCGGCTGCAACATCGTCGCCGGCGCCCCGGTCCAGCAGCTCGGCGGCAAGCCGCTGCGCAAGGCCCCGCACTGGACCGGCAACATCGGCGGCTACTATGAGGCCGCCGTCGGCAACGCGCTCATGGCCAGCCTTTCGGCCGATCTCGCCTATTCCAGCGGCTACATGGCCTCGGCCGATTACCAGCCGGGCGGCTACCAGAAGGGCTTCGCCAAGCTCGACGCCAGCCTTCGCCTGTTCACCGCGGACCACCGCTACGAACTGGCGCTGATCGGCCGCAACCTCACCAACCAGCTCAACCTGATCTACGTCACCGACCGCCCGCTGACCGGCAACGGCGTCAAGGGCGCGGCCAGCGCCTGCAACTCGCCCACCGACCGCACCCCCGCCGGCTGCGGCCTGCTGGCCGATCTTGTCGGCACCCCCACCCAGCCACGCTCGGTGGCGCTGCAATTCACGTTCAAATACTGATCCGGCAAGTCCGGCAGGCAATGAAAAAGGCGGGGAGGACAACCCTCCCCGCCTTTCCTGTTTTCCGTAACCCCGGAAGCGCCGATCAGCCTTCCGAAACGGTCGCCTTGACGATCTTGCCCGGCTCGCGCGGCGGCTCGCCCTTGGGCAGCGCGTCGACGTTTTCCATGCCTTCGACCACCTGGCCCCACACGGTGTACTGCTTGTCCAGGAAGCGCGCATCGTCGAAGCAGATGAAGAACTGGCTGTTCGCCGAATGCGGCGCGCTGGTCCGCGCCATCGAGCAGACGCCGCGCACGTGCGGCTCGGCGTTGAACTCGGCCTTCAGGTCGGGCTTGCTCGAACCGCCCATGCCGGTGCCGTTCGGGCAACCGCCCTGCGCCATGAAGCCGGGGATCACGCGGTGGAACTTGATGCCGTCGTAGAAGCCCTCGCCCACCAGTTCCTTGATGCGCTCGACATGGCCGGGGGCCAGGTCGGGGCGCAACTTGATCTTCACGTCGCCGGTGTCGAGCTGCAGGTTCAGGTATTCGTCAGCCATCGGGCATCTCCTCTGTATCGCGGCCCGATATAGGCAAGCCGGCCGCAAAGTCACCCCCACTCGGCACGCCGGCTGCTCTGCTGTTGCAATTGCGAACCGGGCGTCTAGACCGGCGGCAATGTCTGTCGAGCAAGCCGAATCCCTGCGTCACGAAGAAGCCGTGCCCGACACGGTGGATACGGCCGTGCCCTCGCCCGAAAGCGACCGGCTGGACGAGGAAAACCGCCTCAAGCCCGAATATGTCCGCAAAGTCCGCGAGGCGCTGGACGAAGGCGACGGCGACCGCGTCTACACCCTGGTCGAACCGCTTCACCCGGCCGACATCGCCGACCTGTTCGAGCTGGTCCCCGCTGACGAGCGCCCCGCCCTGGTCGCCGCCATCAACGACCTGATGGGCTCGGAAGTCTTCGCCGAACTCAACGACCACGTCCGCGAACTGCTGGTCGAGGCGCTTCCCGCCGAAGACATCGCCGAAATCGCCGAGCAACTCGACACCGACGACGCCGTCGCCATGCTCGAGGACCTCGACGAGGAGGACCAGCAGGCCGTCCTTGCCGAGATGGAGCCGGAAGACCGCGCCGCCATCGAATCGGCGCTGGCCTACCCCGAGGAAACCGCCGGCCGCCTGATGAGCCGCGACGTCATCGCGGTGCCTGAGCACATGACGGTCGGCAGCCTGATCGACTACCTGCGCGACGCACGCGATCTCGCCACCGAATTCTGGGAAGTGTTCATCGTCGATGCCCACCACCACCCGGTGGGTACTTGCGCATTGTCATGGATTCTCCGCGCCCCGCGCAGCGTCGCCATCGCCGACGTGATGATGCGCGACCAGACGCTGATCCCGGTCGGCATGGACCAGGAGGAAGTCGCCCTCCGCTTCCAGAAATACGCGCTGATCTCGGCCGCCGTGGTCGATCCCGACGGCCGCCTCGTCGGCCAGATCACCGTCGATGACATCGTCCACATCATCCAGGAAGAAGCCAGCGAGGACGTGCTGGCGCTGTCCGGCGCCGGCGACGGCGACATCAACGAACCGCTGCCGCTGACCATCAAGAGCCGCATGTGGTGGCTGTTCATCAACCTCGGCACCGCCATCCTCGCCTCCTCGGTGGTCGCCGCGTTCGAAAGCACCATCGCCCGCCTCGTCACGCTGGCGGTGATCATGCCGATCATCTCCGGCATGGGCGGCAACGCGGCCACGCAGACGATGGCGGTCACCGTCCGCGCGCTCGCCACCAACCAGCTCACCAGCAGCAACACCTGGCGGATGATCCTGCGCGAATGGTGGATCGCCTCGGCCAACGGCGCCGGCCTCGGCGCGCTGATGGCGGTGGGCTGCCAGTTGATGTACCACGACGTGTGGCTCAGCCTCGTCGTGCTGCTGGCGATGATCCTCAACCTGCTCAACGCCGGCCTCTCCGGCGTGCTGATCCCGCTGGGCCTCGAAAAGCTGAAGATCGACCCTGCCGTGGTCTCCACCGTATTCGTCACCACCATGACCGACACGCTCGGCTTCTTCTTCTTCCTCGGCCTTGCCGCGCTGTTCCAGTTGCATTGATGCGCCGGCATCGATGACGGCCACACTCCACCTCACCAAGATCGCCTTCGGCAGCGAAAGCCCCGATACCCTGCGCGCCTGGCTCGAAAGCCAGCAGCACGGCGAATTCGGCGAAGCCCGCCTCACCACCCGCTACATCCCCAAGCGCCTGGCCGAACTCGAAGGCGGCTCGCTCTACTGGATTCACCACCACGCCCTCGTCGGCCGCTCGCCGATCCTCGGCTTCGAACAGCGCCCCGACGGCAAGTGGTGGATCAGACTCCAGCCGACGCTGATCCCCATCCACCCCGTCCCCCGCCGCGCCCACCAGGGCTGGCGCTACCTCAACGCGGCCGACGCGCCCGCAGACCTGGCTGCAGGCGAAGACAGCGAAGCCCTACCCGGCCACCTCGTCACCGAACTGGCGAAACTCGGGCTGGTATAGCGCGCCTGTTCTAACCACCCACCCATTCTGCCGTGAGCTCACCCTTGTGCCCCTCGGGCGCCAGCGCCGCGCGCAGGGCTTCCAGCAGCGGCGGCAGCGCCTGCGTGAAGGCATAAGGCGGGTTGACGATGAACAAGCCCGCGCCGTTATAGATGCCCGGCTGATCGCTGTCGTACAGCCAATGCTCCACCGTCAGCAGTTTGGGGATGCCCAGCTTGCGCAACTGATGCTTCCACTGCGCATGGTTGGCGCGCTCCTTCAGCGGATACCAGATCACCGTCACGCCATGCGCCCACTTCCGCATGGCCGCGCCCAGCGTCGCCGTGATCCGCGCGCGTTCATCGGTCTGCTCATACGGCGGATCGACCACCACCACCCCGCGCGGGCTTCGCGGCGGCACCATCGCCAGCCACAGCTCGTAGGCGTCGCGCTCATGCACGGCAGCCGATGCGCCGCGCATCGCGACGCGCAGGCTGTGGACGTCCTCGGGATGCTTCTCGTTCAGGATCAGCAAATCCTGCCCCCGCAGCAACTGCGCCAGAATCCGCGGCGAACCGGGATAGAGGCGCGGCTCTTCCCCCGCATTCACCGCCCGCACGGTAGCACGGTAGTCATCCAGCAACGGGTTCGCATCGGCAAACGCCCGCACCACGCCCTGCACGGCCTCACCCGTGCGCTGCGCGTCGTCGCCGCCAAGGTCGTACAGCCCGCACCCGGCATGGGTATCGATCAACGTCAGCGCGCTCTCTTTCTGCTGCAACGCCCGCACCAACGCGATCAGCAGACAGTGCTTGACGACATCGGCGCTGTTGCCGGCATGGAAGGAATGGCGATAATTCACTGCGATTCAGAATCCTGACGATCTACCGGGCAGCGAAGCCCGGCGAGAGGCGATCGAAGTCACCAATCCGGCGCCCCTATATCGTCACATGAAAACCTTCAAAGCCCTTGTGCACGAAGCCTGATGCTCTCGTCAGCGATCGCCGCTACCCGCTCGTCACGAAACAAGCGCCTTTTAAGTACGCCGGCCATCAGGCTTGAAGCAGATCAACCCGTCGCCGTTTGCCGGCACTCGGATCGCGGGACTCAACTGCCATTTGCGCTTGAGCTCAACAACAGCGGTTTCAGCCAGGATTTGTCTTTCGCCTGGCCCGCTATGGTGCAGGAAACGTCGGCAGGGCGTGCCAGTTGCCTTGCTTGCCATTGCTTGCTGTTACCGGCTCGGGATCCTGGGCAAAGCTGTAGACCGGCCTTCCGTCATAGGCCCACTGCAGCGAACCGTCCGTTCGCTTGATCGGCGTCCATTTGCCGACGGGACGGTCGCTGCCGAGGACGTTGAGAGGGTGCCACGTTGTCGCGCAGGTGCCATTGCAGTTGGACTTGCCCGGCTCGTCCTGATCGAACGTGTAGAGCAGGTTGTTGTCGATCAGGTTGCGCATGACCCACACCGAATTTTCCTGTCCAGCCTGGACGGATGATTCCGGTACCGCCGGTGCAGCCGAAGCGAGAGCCAGCAGGATGACGAGGGACACCCGGTTTCCTTCCCATTCTTGACGCAGGCTTGCGCTTGGCCGTCAATTGGCGAATGTTCGTGCGCAATACAAGTTCAGGACATGAAACATCGGAAGCGCCGTATCGACGGCAGCCGATCGGGAGGATGGAAAGCCATGGCAACGCAAGCGCGCTCGAAATCGAGGCGGAGAATCAGCCGACTCCTGACGGCATCCGGTCTGCTGTTCGGGGGCATCATCACGGCCGCAGCGCCGGCCGCGGCGGAAACCTGCAAGTTCGCGCCCTTTCGCCAGATCGACCGCGATACCGGCGTCGAGCCGCAATTGCTGATCGACGGGACCTGCGTCGATCCGGCCTATAACGAAGCGACCTTCGTCGTCGACAAGACCGAGCAACTGACCTTCCAGGTGCCCGATGGCGGCCCGCTCATTCCCTATACGCAGGTCACCGGCCATTTCCCCGCAACCAGCACCGAAACGACCCTGCCACCCGGTGTGCGGCAGAGCCCGACGACGTTCCAGCAAAACTATGTCTTCCGTTTCCCGGCGAAGGCGTTCTGGCGCAACCGCTCGTTCGAAGGCCAGCACCCGACCGGTGGGGGCGTGGTCGATAACCGGATGGCCTTCACCAATGGCTCTTTTTCCGTGAACTGGATGAGCGCCAGCGTGCCCAATGCCGTCGCAAGTCATCGCCACGAAGCGGCCGCCACCAAGGTGGCCAAGGCCTTTGCCAATCGGCTCTATGGCAACACCGCGCACATCTACAGCTACTTCTGGGGATGCAGCGGCGGTGGCATCGTGGCGATGGCAGCGGCCGAGAATGTCACCGGGGTCTGGGACGGCGTCGAGGTGCAATGCACCGGGCCGACGGGCGTCAGCACCTACCACTCGTTCCAGTGGCAGGCGCACTATACCATGGCCGTTTCCCAGGCAAAACAGGATGCCGTCGCCGCCGCCGCCGTTCCGGGCGGCACCGGCGACATCCATGCCGGCCTCAACGACGAGGAGAAGTCGGTCCTCGACGAGTTTCTTGCCGCCGGTTATCCGCTGGCGATCATCGGCAAGCATTTCCCCAGCTTCATTCCGCTGGTCGATCCCATCGACATCCGCCTTGCCGATCCGACTTACGAGACGGATTTCTGGTCGAAGCCGGGCTACGCCGGGTCCGCCCCGCCAAATTACCTGAAGGCGGCGCTGGTGGATGGCTGGGCCACGGTTACCGGGATCACCCGCGATACCGCCGGCACCCCGGTCGCCGTGCAGTTCGACAAGGCGACGCTGCCGGCACTGGGCTCGCTTGGCGACAACTATCTGGAATACTGGGTCTATGCCGACGACGGCACGACGCGCCTGGTCGATCCCACCCGCTCGTTCGGCGCCCCGACCGAGAACAAGCGGCGCTTCAGCCTGCAAGGCACGCTTGACCCCGCGACGGCGACGCTGACGCTGACCGGCGCGGTCAAGGACGCCTTTGGTGGTTCGGCGCCGATCACCAACAGCCCGATGCTGCTGGGCGGCCTGAAGATCGGCAGCAAGCTGCGGGTCAACAACCGCTTCATCCTGGCGATGTACTTCTACCCGCGCCACAGCATCATCGCCGGCATGCACAGCTACGACCAGTACCGCAATGCCGATGGTTCGCCGAAATATCCGCAGCGTGCGGACACCAGCGTGCTGACCCATTCGAACTACCGCACCTCGGGCGGCCGGATCGAAACCGGCGCGATCCGGACGAAGGTGATGATCCTCGAAGGAATGGACGACAACCTGTCCTGGCCGATCTTCAACGCCAGCTATGCCGAGCGGGTGCGCAGCACGCTGGGGCCGGGCAGGGCCGAACAGATGATGCGCTTCTACCTGCACGATCATGGCCGCCATGCCCAGGGCGCCGGACAGCCCGGCGTGTTCCAGCAATCGGTGCAGGACCTGATGGCCTGGGCCGAGAAGGGCATCGCGCCGCCGCCATCGACGCGCTACACGATCAGCAACGGGCAATTGATCCCGGCCCCGCGCGCAAGCGAACGGCATGGGCTTCAGCCAGTGATGAGCCTTTCCGCAAACGATGCCTCACGCGCCACGGTGGGCGTCAACCAGCCGGTGAAACTCGTGGCAAACCTGGAAATGCCGCCCATGACCGGGCAGATCGTCCAGTACACCTGGACGATCGGTGACAAATCGGACGCACCGATCACGCTGGCAACGCCGAAGCCGATGGTAGCAGTCGAGCGGGAAATAACCTTCTCTGCTCCGGGCACATACGTGATCCGCCTGAGCGTGAACGGACAACGTGATGGCCTCGCCAATCCAGCCAACCAGACCCTGCTGCAGAACTATAAGGAGATTCGCGTCGTGGTGCGATAGCGCCAAGAAGGCCCAATCTCACCGAATGGTTCAGTCCAGATCGGACGTTCGCATACCAGAAGCGAACGCCCTGATTTGGCCGGGTTCCGACGCGCCACCGCGCGTCACCAGCCGCCAGCCGCCAGCCCTCACCCCCGCCGCAACCACCAGTCCAGCAAGTGCCAAGCCACCGCATGCGGCGGCGGCAGGCCCAGCACCTCGCCCATCTCGCCCCGCGCCCGCGCCGCCATCGCCTCGGCGACCTCGCCGCGCGTGAACCACCGCGCATCGTCCAGCTCGGCCTTGTCCACCACCAGCTCGCGCCCCAGCGCCTCGGCATGGCAGCCGATCATCAGCGAGCTGGGGAACGGCCACGGCTGGCTGCACACATAGGTCACCCGGCCCACCCGCACCCCGGCTTCCTCGAACACCTCGCGCGCCACCGCTTCCTCGATGCTTTCGCCCGGCTCGATGAACCCCGCCAGCGCCGAAAACTGCTTGGCCGGAAACCGCGGCTGCCGCCCCAGCAGCACGTCGCCACCGTGCTCCACCAGCATGATCGCCACCGGATCGGTGCGCGGGAAATGCTCGGCCCGGCATAAATCCGAAACGCAATCCCGCTGCCAGCCGCCCTTGGCAATCCGGGTCGCGCCGCCACACTTCGCGCAGAACCGGTGCCGCGCGTGCCACCCCGCCAGCGCCCGCGCGATTCCATACGTCGCCAGCGGCTCGGGCGGCAGATCGGCCAGCACCTGCCAGATGCGCGGATTGGGCGGTGCCACACTCGCCGATCCCGCCCCCGGCGCCCGCGCGAAACACCCGCGCCCCTCGCCATCCAGCCCCAGGAAGATCAGTTCATCGTCCGGCCCGGCTTCGGCCAGCGACCCCCACGACAGGCTGCCGTCCGGCTCGCAGACCGGCTCGATCCCCTCCAGCCGCAACAACCGCGCCCGCGCATTCATCAGCCCGGCCAGCGCCTCGGCATCACCCCGGATGTGATCGGCCCGGTTCAACGCCGATCCCGAAAACGCGATTGTCCGCCCGTCCATTCAACCCTCTCCCGAACCGCGCAACGCCACATCCGCCGCGCGGGCATAAAGCGTTGGTAGCCCGGCCTCATCCAGCCGCGCAAGCGGCCACCACTCCCCCGCACCCTGCGGCGCAAAACCCGGCTCCACCATCGCCACTTCCAGCGCCAGTTCCGCGTGCGTGAACACATGCCGCACGCTGCCCGCCGATTTCCACGCCCCCGGCACCACCCCATCGCCATCGGCCCTCGCGCTCCAGCCATCATCGGGCAGCGCCCGCATCCCACCCAGCATGCCCTTGTCCGGCCGCCGCACCAGCCACACGGCATCGCCGCACACGATCCAGAACGCCCGCCCCCGCCGCTGCGCCTTCGCCTTCTTCGCCGCCTTCACTGGATAGGCCGCTGGATCACCCCCAGCCCGGCTCACGCACATCCCGGCCAGCGGACAAGCCAGGCACGCCGGCGCCTTCGCCGTGCAAACCGCACTGCCCAGATCCATCATCGCCTGCGCAAAATCCCCCGCGCGCACCTCGGGCGTAATCTCATCCGCCGCCGCGCGTATCGCCCCCCGCGCCCCCGGCAACGGATCACCAATCGCAAACAACCGCGCCACCACCCGCTCGACGTTGGCATCCACCACCACCGCCCGCCGCCCGAACGCAATCGCCGCCACCGCCGCCGCCGTATAAGCCCCCAGCCCCGGCAACCCCCGCAACTCGTCCTCGCTGTCCGGAAACACCCCGCCCCGCGCCGCCACCGCCCGTGCGCAGGCAATCAGGTTCCGCGCCCGCGCATAATACCCCAGCCCCGCCCACGCCGCCAAAATCTCGGAATCCTCGGCCGCCGCCAAATCCAACACACCGGGCCACCGCTGTGTGAATCTGCTGAAGTAGGGAATCACGGCGGCCACAGTCGTCTGTTGCAGCATTACTTCCGACAGCCAGACGCGATAGGCAAAGTTGCGATCGTTCACCGGCACCGGCGTCCCCGGCGCCATCCGCCACGGCAGCGCCCGCGCGTGGCGGTCATACCAGCCCAGCAGCGCCCCCGCGACGTCGTTCATCCGTTCATCCCCGGTTCGCACGCTGGCATCCATGCCGCGCCTATGGCATGGCCGCGAAACACTTGGCAAACGGGCGCAATGACCAGCGATCGCAAACCCCCTGCAAAAACCACCCCGCGCCGCTTTGAGCGTCCGCGCGGCGGCCAGGCGCGCGCCATCGCCGATCTCATGCCCGAAATCGGCCGCACCGCGTTCCGCCGCTTCGGCTTCGTCCAGTCCAGCGTCGTCACCCGCTGGCCCGAGATCGTCGGCGCCCGCCACGCCCGCGCCTGCGCCCCCGAATCGATCCGCTTCCCCCCCGGCGAAAAGTGCGACGGCATCCTGCAACTGGTCGTCACCCCCGCGCACGCCCCGCTGATCCAGCACGTCATTCCCGAGATCATCGAACGGGTGAACCGCTTCTTCGGCTATAACGCCGTCGCCCGGGTCAAGCTGCGGCAGGGCCAGGTCGCCCCGCCCCCCGCCTCGCCCGAACGAAAGGCGCCCCCTTCGCTCAAGCCGATCCCGGTCGAACTCGGCGATTCACTGCGCGACATCGGCGATGCCGAACTGCGCGCCGTGCTCGAATCGCTCGCCCGCAGCCTGACCAATCCCGTAGACAAGCCCTGATCCTGAGGTCCGCATGATCCTGAAGCGCCTGCTCGCCACCCTTTCCGCGCTCGCGCTCGGCCTCGCCCCAGCGCAGGCGCAGCCCCCCCTGCACAAGCCCGCCGCGCCCAACTGGAACGCCGTGGTCACCGTCACCCCGGCTGGCACCCGCGTCGTCGGCAACCCCGACGCGAAGGTCAAACTCACCGAATACGTGTCCTACACCTGCCCGCACTGCGCCCATTTCGAGGAAGCGTCCGCCGGCCAGATCAACCTGGCGTTCGTCGCGGGCGGCAAGGGCTCGGTCGAGGTGCGCCACGTGGTCCGCGATCCGGTGGACATGACCATCGCCCTGCTCACCAACTGCGTGCCGGCAAACCGCTTCTTCATCCTGCACGCCGCGTTCATGCGCCAGCAGGAAAAGTGGGTCGCCCGGCTGCAAGGCATGAGCGAAACCCAGCAGAAGCGCTGGAACCAGGGCGACAACCCCGGCCGCTTCCGGGCCATCGCCTCGGACCTGCAGTTCTACGATTTCGTCGCCGGCTTCGGCCTTGGCCGCATCGCTGCCGACCGCTGTTTCGGCGATGCGAAGCTGGCCGAACGCATCGTCAAGCAGACCAGCGACGCAGGCGCCATCGGCGTCAATTCCACCCCCAGCTTCGCGCTCGACGGGGTCGTCCTCGCCGGCACGCACGACTGGTCGACGCTGGCGCCGCAAATCGCTGCCCGGATGTAGGCGCGGCCCCGGCAAAATCCCCTGAAAATCGGCATCATCCCCTTCAACGTCGCTGCCTGCCCGGCTACGATCGCGCCAGACCCGGCAAAGGCCACCCCAGCAAAGGATCTCCCATGAAGGCCATCGCATCCCGCTCCGTCCTGCTCGCCGGGCTCGCGCTCACGCTCGGCCTCGCCGCCTGCAAGAAGGCCGAGGACGGCGCCGCCCCCACCAGCGGCGGCCCGGTTGCCGCAGTCGCCCCCCCCGCCGGCAAGGCGTGGACCGACATCGTCTCCGCCACGCCCGACGGCGGAATGCGCATGGGCAACCCCGCCGCGCCGATCAAGCTGGTCGAATACGGCTCGCTGTCGTGCCCGCACTGCGCCAAGTTCTCGGCCGACAGCACCAAGGCGCTGATGGAAAAGTACGTCGGCACCGGCAAGGTCAGCTATGAATTCCGCAGCTTCGCCATTCACCCGCAGGACGTGCCGCTGACCGTGCTGGTGCGCTGCGCCCCGGCCGAGGCGTTCTTCCCGATGGTCGAGCAGGTCTATGCCAACTTCGAACCGCTGACCGCATCGACCATGAAGGGCGCGCCGGCCTTGCAGAAGGTCGGCAACCTGCCGCCCGAACGGCGCTTCATCGCGATTGCCGACGCGCTGGGCTTCACCGAATTCTTCGCCGCGCGCGGCATCGCCACCGATCAGGCCCACGCCTGCCTTGCCGACGCCAAGGCGGCCCAGCGCGTCGCCGCCGAATCCCAGAAAGCCGGCGATGCCGGGATCGATTCCACCCCGACGATCCTGGTCAACGGCACCAAGGTCACCGGCAACACCTGGGCCGATGTCGAACCCGTGCTTCAGCGCTCCGGCGCGCGCTAGGTAATAGGGGGGGCGGGCCAGCGACGATGCAGATCCGGCGGCTCAAGCTCTCCGGCTTCAAGAGCTTCGTCGAACCCGCCGAACTGCGCGTCGAACCGGGGTTGACCGGCGTGGTCGGCCCCAACGGCTGCGGCAAGTCGAACCTGCTCGAAGCCATCCGCTGGGTAATGGGCGAGTCCAGCGCCAAGTCGATGCGCGGCGGCGGCATGGAAGACGTGATCTTCGCCGGCACCGCCACCCGCCCCGCCCGCGCTTTCGCCGAAGTCGTCCTGCTGGCCGATGATGCGCAGGGCGAGGAACTCGAAGTCGTCCGCCGGATCGAGCGCGGCGCCGGCTCGGCCTATCGCATCAACGGCCGCGATGCCCGCGCCAAGGACGTCGCGCTGACCTTTGCCGACGCCGCCACCGGCGCGCACTCACCGGCGCTGGTCAGCCAGGGCCGCATCGCCGCGGTCATCGCCGCCCGCCCCGCCGAACGCCGCGCCATGCTGGAGGAAGCTGCGGGCATCGCCGGCCTGCACGTCCGCCGCAAGGATGCCGAGCAGAAGCTGCGCGCCGCCGAAGCCAATCTTGCCCGGCTCGACGACATCATGGCCGGGCTGGACAGCCAGATCGCCGCGCTGCGCCGCCAGGCCCGCGCCGCCGAACGCTACACGGCGCTCAGCGACCGTATCCGGCTGGCCGAGGCGCGGCTGGTGTTCGCGCGCTGGCGCGATGCCGCCGCCGCCGCCGATGCCGCCCGCGCCGAGGCCCAGTCCGCCGAGGCCCGCGTCGCCGCCGCGCAAGACGCAGCCAAGGCCACGCAAACCGCACAGGCCGCCGCCGCCGAAGCGCTGGCCGAAGCCCGCGAAACCCTGGCTGACCGCCGCGACGATGCCACCGCGCAAGGCCACCGCATGGCCACGCTGACCAGCCAGCTCGAAGCCGCCGAACAGCGCCTGTCCGATCTAGACCGCCAGGCAAAGCGGCTGGACGAGGACAAGGGCGAGGCCGATCGCCTGACCCGCGACGCCGCCGAGGCGCTGGCCCGCCTCGAACGCGACCTCGCGCAGACCCGCGCCGCGCTGGAAGCCGACGACGCCGCCCGCCCGGCCACGGCGATGGCGCTGGAAAACGCCGAACGCGCGTCGCGCACCGCCGAACTGGCACTGGCGCAGGCCACCGCCGAACAGGCGGGGGTTGAGGCCGAGTGGCGCGTTGCCGAGGCCGAGCTGGCCGCCGCCGGCAACCGCCTCGCCCGCATTGACAGTGAAGCCGCCCGCCACGCCCAGACCCTTGCCACGCTGGCGGACGAATCCGACATCGCCGCCGCGCTCGCCGCCGCCACCGCCCGGCGCGATGCCGCCGCCGCCGCACTCACCGCCGCCCGCGAAACGGTGACAGCCAACGCCGCTTGCAAGGCCGAACTGCAAGCCGCGCGCGATGCCGCCGCCGCCGATCTTTCCGCTGCCAAAGCCGAGCTCACCGGCATCGAACGCGAACACACCGCGCTGCTGCGTGATCGCGAAGCCCGCGCGCGGCAGGCCAGCGCCAAACACGGCCTGCCCCAGGCGCTCGATCAGGTCCGCGCCGCCCCCGGGTACGAACGCGCGCTGGCCGCCGTCCTTGGCCGCGATGCCAAATCGCCGCTCGGCGCGCCCGCCGCGCCCGAGGACGGCCGCTTCTGGACCGGCGCCATCGCCCCGTCGCCGGTGCCCGCCAGCCTTGCCGCCCACGTCACCGCCTGCCCGCCACAGCTAGCCGCGCGGCTGGCGCTGGTCCACGTCGCCGACGCCGACGACGGCCGCGCTCTCGCCCCCGGCGAATGGCTGGTCACCCGCGCCGGCCACTTGCGCCGCTGGGACGGCTTCATCGCGCGCGGCGAAGGCGCCGCCGAAGCCGCCCGCCTCGAAGCCGAAAACCGTTTCGCCGCGCTCGATGCCGAACTGCCCGTCCGCCGCGCCACCGCACAGGCCGCCGAAGCCGTACAGGCCACGGTTCAGGCCGAACTCGCCGCCGCCCAGCAGGCCGCCATCACCGCCGACCGCGCCGTCGCCCAGGCCGCCGATGCCGAACGCGCCGCCCTGCGCGCGCTCGATCAGGCCGAAGCCCAGCGCGAACGCCTCGCCGCGCGCAAGGCCGAACTCGCCGCCACCGCGCAGGACCTTGCCGAACAGCGCCGGCAGGCAGAGGCCGAAGTGTCCACCGCGCAGGCACGCAGGGCCGCGCTGCCCCCGCCCGACGCCGGCCGCGCCGCGCTGGCCACCGCGCAGGCCCGCCACGAAGCCGCGCGCACCGCGATGCAGGCCGCCGCCGCCGCGCTGGCCGCCGCTGATCAGGCCATCGCCGTCAGCCGCGAACGCGCCGCCACCCAGGCTGCCGACATGCGCGGCTGGCAGGCCCGCGCCGGCGACGCCGCCCGCCGCCTCGCCGACATGGATCGCCGCGCCGAGGAAATCGCCGAGGAACGCGCGATCATCGCCGCCAAACCGCCCAGCCTGATCCGCGAGATCGAGGCGGGCGAAGCCGTCCGCACCCGCATTGCCGCCGAACTCGCCGATGCCGAAGCCGCGCTTGCCGCCGCCACCGAAACCGCCCGCACCGCCGATAGCGCGCTGGCCAACGCGCAGGAAACGCTGGCGCAGGCCCGCGAATCCCGCGCCGGCGCCGCCGCCCGCGCCGAGAACGAGGAACAGCGCCGCATCGAGATGGGGCGCATATCGGGCGAACGCTTCCAGTGCCCACCGCCGCTGCTGCCCGAACGCTTCGCATTCGCCTCCGCCGAAGTCGCCGAGGCGTCGCGCGAATCCGCCGACATGGACCGCCTCTCGGCCGATCGCGAACGCATCGGGCCGGTCAACCTCGTCGCCGCCGACGAGTTGGCCGAGGCCGAAGCCCGCCACGGCCAGTCCCGCAGCGACCAGGCCGAACTGGTCGAGGCGATCAACCGCCTGCGCGGTTCGATCGGCAATCTCAACCGCGAAGGCCGCGAACGCCTGCGCGCCGCGTTCGAGGCGGTGGACGGCCATTTCCGGCGCCTGTTCACCCGCCTGTTCGAAGGCGGCCAGGCGCACCTCGCGCTGGTCGATTCGGACGATCCGCTCGAAGCCGGGCTCGAAATCTTCGCGCAACCCCCCGGCAAGCGCCTGCAATCGCTCACTCTTCTTTCCGGCGGCGAACAGGCGCTGACGGCGGTGGCGCTGATCTTCGCGCTGTTCCTCACCAACCCCGCGCCGATCTGCGTGCTCGACGAAGTCGATGCCCCGTTGGACGATGCCAACATCGAGCGGTTCTGCGACCTGCTTGACGCGATGGTCGGCGAAACCTGCACCCGCTACCTCATCGTCACCCACAATGCCGTGACGATGAGCCGGATGCACCGCCTGTTCGGGGTTACGATGGTCGAACGCGGCGTCTCGCGGCTCGTCAGCGTCGATCTCGGCGGCGCCGAACGCCTGCTGGCGGCGGAATAGCTCAACCGGCGGCGGTCAGCGACGCGACTTCTTCCGCGATCGACAGCGACGAGGTCAATCCCGGGGATTCGATCCCGAACAGATTGACCAGCCCCGGCACGCCATGAATGGCCGGTCCCTGCACCAGAAAATCGGCATCGGGCTCACCCCGGGCCGAAATCTTCGGGCGGATGCCGGTATATCCCGGCAGCAGGTCCTCCGGCTTGATCGCCGGATAATAGCGGGAGATCGCGTCGACAAACGCCTGCTTGCGACTGTCGTCGAAACTGTAGTCGATCGTGTCGATCCAGCGCACATCCGGTCCGAATTTTGCCGCACCGCCAAGATCAAGCGTCACATGGACACCCAGCCCACCCGGCGGCGCAATCGGATAGACCAGTCGCCGGAACGGGTTCGCGCCCGCCAGCACATAATAATGTCCGATCGCGAAGTGCGGAGTCGGCACATGGCTGCCGTCCAGTCCGCCGATGCGTCGTGCCAGGGCGGGCGCATCGAGCCCGCAGGCGTTGACAAGCCAGCGCACCAACACCTCGCTGCCATCGGCCAGCCGCACGAAAATCCGTCCGTCGGGTCGCGCCTCGGCATGGTCCAGACCGGCATTGCGCACGAAATGGCCGCCTTCGCTCTCCAGATCGTGCAGCAGTGCCTGCATGTAACCGTGGCTGTCGACAATCCCGGTCGAGGGCGAAAGCAACCCGGCCTCGGCCCGCACGGCGGGTTCAAGGTCGCGCACTTCGGCGCCCGCAAGCCATGCCAGATCATCCACGCCATTGGCCTTGCCGTGAGCGGCATAATCTTCAAGCCGGCCGACTTCGTCAGGCGTTGCCGCAACGATTACCTTGCCGATCCGCCGATGCGCGACGCCCCGCCGCTCACAGAATTCGTACAGCAGGTTCTTGCCACGCACGCAGTGCCGCGCCTTGGCCGAGCCGGCGGGATAATAGATTCCGGCATGGATCACTTCGGAATTTCGCGACGATATACCGGAGCCGAAATGCCCTTCCCGATCAACGACGATCGTCTCCAGGCCAACCAGCTGCAATGCCCGCGCCACAGCCAGCCCGACCACGCCCGCTCCGGCCACCAGGGCATCAATTTCGTACATGTTTGCCCCGGTTGCTGGCTGTTGCTCGTCATGACGCAACGATGGGGTCCGGCTTCGCCGACACCTTGTATACGCCAGCGCCGACATAATTCGCCCGCCGGGTGCGAGCAAGCTTGTCAGTGCTTTTTCGCCTGTCTGCGAATTCCCCAACGGGGTCGGCAAGGACGGTTCCTGCCCAATGGCTTACCCGGCGCTGACCGCCCAGCACGCCGCCGCCATTAGCAGTCCCGCCAGCCGGTTGGAACGGAACCGCGCCAACGCCTTGTCGCCATCGTCGGGCTGTAGCGTCGCCACCTGCCAGCCCAGATGAAGCCCCACCGGCACCAGCGCCAGCAGCGCCAGCCCTGCCCCGCCGCTCAGCCACCAGAACGCCAGCGCCCACAGCGCCACCGCCGCCGCGTAGAACCCCGCCACCGCCGGGCGCACATGGCGGCCCAGCGTCAGCGCGCTCGACCCGATGCCCACCAGCGCGTCATCCTCGCGGTCCTGCAGCGCATAGATCGTGTCATAGCCGATGCACCAGCACACCGCGCCGCCATACAGCGCCGCCAATACCCCCGGCAGGTCGCCCCGCATCGCCACCCAGCCCACCGGCACGCCCCAGGTGAACACCAGACCCAGCCAGGCCTGCGGAAACGCGGTCCAGCGCTTCATGAACGGATAGAGCGCCACCAGCGCCAGCGATGCCAGCGCCACGATTTCGGCCTGCCAGCGCAGCCGCAGCAGCACCGCCAGCCCCACCAGGCACAAAGTCAGCAGCCAGACCCACGCCGCACGCTTGCCGACCCGTCCGCTCGCCACCGGTCGCGCCGCCGTCCGCGCCACCCGCCGGTCGATATCGGCATCGCAGATGTCGTTGTAGACGCAGCCCGCCCCGCGCATCGCGATCGATCCGGCCAGCAGCCACGGCAGCAGCCACCACCCGCGCCCGTCGCCGCTGCGCGTCGGCCCGGCCAGCAGCACGCCCCAGGCACAGGGCCAGAACAACAACCACCAGCCGATCGGCCGGTCGAACCGTGCCAGCGACGCCAGATCGCGCGCGCGCGCCGGCAGCAGCGCCATCACACCCTTATGTTCGGTATCGACAACGATCGGTTCCATATCGTCCGCCTAGCGCAGTCCTTGTTGCGCCGCTATGCCCGGCTTATGCCCGCTACACCCGCTTGGCCGCCAAAGTCCGCCCCCCGCCTGTTCGTGCCCGGCCCGCTGGCCGAAGGCGCGTCAGTCGCGCTGGACGGCCCCCAGGCGCACTACCTGCTACGCGTCATGCGCACCGGCGAAGGCGCCGCCGTCATCCTTTGCGATGACCGGACCGGCGAATGGCTGGCCCGCGTCACCTTCGTCGGCAAGCGCGACCTCGCCCTCACCTGCGAAACCCTGCTCCGCCCGCGCGAGGCCGTGCCCGATTTCACGCTGTACGCCGCGCTGCTGAAGAAGGACCGCTTCGACCTCGTGCTGGAAAAGGCCTGCGAGCTGGGCGTCGCGCGCATCCAGCCGGTGCTCACCCACCGCTGCGTCGCCGACAAGCTGAACCTGGAACGCGCCCGCGCCCTGCTGACCGAAGCCGCCGAACAATGCGCCCGCACCGCGCTGCCCGACCTCGCCGAACCGTTGAAGCTGGAGCAGATGCTGCGTTGTTGCCGCCTTGACCGCACCTTGTTCTTCGCAGACGAGGCCGGCGGCGCCCCTGCCGCCGCCGCCTTCGCCGCACACCCCGGCCCCGCCGCGCTGCTGACCGGCCCCGAAGGCGGCTTCGACGATGCCGAACGCGCCGCCATCCGCGCCCAGCCGCAAGCCCGCGCCATCACCCTCGGCCCGCGCATCCTGCGCGGTGAAACGGCCACCATCGCGGCAACCGCGCTGTGGATGGGCATGTGCGGTGATTGGTCACTGCACGCCAACTGATTGGGGAAAGCCGGGGCCTCACCAAAAAACTGGATTTTACACCTTTGCGAGGGACAACCCCATACACAGTAAAAGAAGGTGGACTTGGAATATTGCAACTTCGTCCTATCTACGGAGCATGACTCAAAAATCGCTCAAGAATCCCAAGCAAACACCAGGCGGCAAAACATGGTCCAGCCTTCCGTGTTATCGCACACTTGGCAAAGAGTGGCTCGTTGACGCCGATCCCGTTGCAATTGAATCCATTAAGTTAGGCAGTATAAGATCCCTAATATGGTATGTCGATGGAGTAGATAAGAGAATAACGGACGCTAAGGTAGCATTGGCCTACGATATGATCGAAGACCTTAATCCTTCCGATGCAGCAGAAGTTATGCTCATCAGACAAATGGTGGCGAACTACTTTGCCTCAAACGATTGCCTAGAATTGGGAAATTTCTCAAATACGCCATCATTTATCAGAGAGAAAAGCTTGGACAGAGCTCAACGCCATATGAATCTTTATGTTAAACAAATGAATTTATTGTCAAATTACCGGAACAAGAAATTATCGATTCCAAAAAATGGAAGCGGAAATGGGTGATATTCCCAATGAGGCCGATATGCCCCGAACACATGTTAGAAGCACGGAAGCAATGAAATCGTCACCGCGTTGCGGAGCCAAGACGCGAAGCGGGTGCCCATGCAATGCTCCAGCCGTTAAGACTAGCATCCGTTGCAGAATGCACGGGGGCAAAGGATCTGGAGCACCGATTGGTAATAAAAATGCATTAACACACGGCGAGTTTTCCAAGGAATCTTTGGAATTCCGCAAGCATTGTAGTAATATTTCACGGGAATCTAGAAGACTTTTGGAAACACTATCTGATTATTTTTAAATATTTTATTATTATGTAAATCTCAATTAATATATAATTCATATTCGCACATATATTGAAATATAATTTGCGGATTTTGAAAATAGTTTTTATTCATGTGATTTAGATATGAATATTATTTAAGGAAATTTGATGCTTCCGATTGGCGATTCGAAGTATTGTTTCACAGTTGGCGAACTTATGGCGCAGTCAGGCGTTGAGTTCGGAACTAGTGGTGCACGCGGCCGTGTCGTTGACATGACGGATCGCATATGCTTCGGCTATACGGCTGGGTTTCTCTGCTATCTGGCACGCGTTGACGCATTCGCCCCCGGTGGCCGCGTGGCGCTGGCTGGAGACCTGCGGCCCAGCACCCCGCGTATCCTCGCCGCCTGCGTCGCCGCTATCCGCGAAATGGGCGCCGAACCGGTGTTTTGCGGTTACGTGCCGACGCCGGCGCTGGCGCTCCACGCGTTGGACCAGCATATCCCCGCGATCATGGTCACCGGCAGCCACATCCCGGACGACCGCAACGGCATTAAGTTCTATCGCCCCGATGGCGAGGTGCTGAAGGAGGATGAGGACGGGATGCGCTCACAGGCGGTGCCTCTGCCAGAAGACGCGTTCGATGATGCCGGAATGCTAGTTGCGCCGCCTGCATTGCCGCCGGTGACCGATGCGGTGGAATCCTATGTTGCCCGCTATCGCCTGGCATTCGGCGGCGCGCTTCAGGGCAAGCGCATCGGGGTCTACCAGCACTCTGCGGTGGGACGCGACATCCTAGCCCGCATCGTATCGGAGCTGGGGGCCGAGGTAGTACCGCTCGGCCGTTCCGAGAAATTCATACCGGTCGATACCGAGGCGATCCGGCCTGAAGACGTCGAACTGGCGCGGCAGTGGGCCGCCGAACAGCACTTCGACGCGATCATTTCGACCGACGGCGATTCGGACCGGCCCTTGCTGGCCGATCACACCGGTGAATGGTTGCGCGGCGACGTTTTGGGAGTGCTTTGCGCGCAAGCGCTGGGCGCCGGTCAGGTTGTGACCCCGGTCAGTAGCAACACCGTGCTGGAATGCAGCGGCGCCTTCGCCGCCACGACGCGCACCCGCATCGGCTCCCCTTACGTGATCGCCGCTATGAACGCCGCGTTGGCAGCAGGCTCGGATCGCGTCTGCGGCTACGAGGCAAACGGCGGCTTCCTGCTGGCCAGCACCTTCCCCGCCGTCGCGGGAACGCTCTCCCCGCTGCCGACACGCGACGCGGTGCTGCCGATCATCGCCACGCTGGCCGCCGCTGGGCAGGCGCCGCTGGCAGACCTGGTGGCCGCCCTGCCCCCGCGCGTCACCTATTCCGACCGGATCAAGGAATTCCCGCAGGCGCTGTCCACCGGCCTGTTCGACTGGCTGCTGGCCGGAAACGATGCCGCACGCCTGGCCCGGCTCGATACCTGCTTCGGCGGAGTCGACGGAGCGATCGTCACGCTTGACCTCACTGACGGCATCCGCATGACCACCGCTGCCGGCACCGTCATCCACCTGCGCCGTTCGGGCAACGCGCCCGAATTGCGCTGCTACAGCGAGGCCGACAATCGCGACGCCGCCGAGGCGATAAACCGCGCCGCGCTCGCGGTCGTGCGGGACAGACTGGTCCCCGCGCTGGAGGCCGGCGATGGCGCAGGCCCGAAATAACGCTGGCGCAACAATCCGCGCTCACTTAACGGCCCCAGCATGAGCACGCGCCAGGCCTCCACCCGCGAAGACCCGATCATCGAATCACGCGACCAGCTCGTCGTGCCGATGCAGAAGGGCGAGAAGCCCAAGGGTCGCTGGCGAATCGGTACCGAACACGAGAAGCTGGTCTATCGCACCGCCGACCACGCCGCGCCGTCCTATGACGAGCCGGGGGGCATCCGCGACCTGCTGCTGGCGCTGCGCGAGTTCGGCTGGGAGCCGATCGAGGAAGGCGGGAAGGTCATTGCGATGGCCGGGGCCGACGGCACCGTCAGCCTGGAACCGGCGGGCCAGCTCGAACTCTCGGGCGCGCCGCTCGAAAACCTGCACCAGACCTGCGCCGAAACCGGCCGCCACCTCGCCCAGGTCAAGACCATCGGCGACCGGTTCGGCCTTGGCTACCTCGGTCTCGGCATGTGGCCCGACAAGACCCGCGACGTCCTGCCGATCATGCCCAAGGGCCGCTATGCCATCATGCTGCGCCACATGCCGCGCGTCGGCACGATGGGGCTGGACATGATGCTGCGCACCTGCACCATCCAGACCAACCTCGACTATTCGAGCGAGGCGGACATGGTGCAGAAGTTCCGCGTGTCGCTGGCGCTGCAGCCGCTGGCCACCGCGCTGTTCGCGAATTCGCCGTTCACCGAAGGCAAGCCCAACGGCTTCCTGTCGTATCGCAGCCACATCTGGTCGGACACCGATCCGCACCGCACCGGTATGCTGCCGTTCGTGTTCGAGGATGGCTTCGGCTACGAACGCTATGTCGACTACATGCTCGACGTGCCGATGTACTTTGTGTTCCGCGACGGGAAATACATCGACGCCGCCGGGCAATCGTTCCGTGACTTCCTCGATGGCCGCCTGCCCGCCCTGCCGGGTGAGAAGCCCACCGAATCGGACTGGATCGACCATCTCTCCACCGCCTTCCCCGAAGTGCGACTGAAGTCGTTCCTCGAAATGCGCGGCGCCGACGGCGGCCCGTGGAGCCGCATCTGCGCGCTGCCGGCGTTCTGGGTGGGCCTGCTCTACGACCAGGGCGCACTCGACGCGGCCTGGGACCTGGTCAAGGACTGGGACATGGCGGGCCGCGAAGCCTTGCGCAACGCGGTGCCGAAACTGGCGCTCGATGCCCCGCTGCCCAGCGGCGGCACTTTGCGCGACATTGCTCCGCGCGTGATGGAGATCGCCCGCGCCGGCCTGACTGCGCGCAACTTCCGCAACGCCGTCGGCGACAACGAGACCGGCTACCTCACCCCGCTCGACGAGATCGTCGCCGAGGGCAAGGTTCCTGCCCAGCGCCTGCTGGAACGCTTCCACGGCGAATGGGGCGGCGACGTCGGCAGGGTCTACGGTGAAAAGTCTTTCTGAACCTGACCGGAGATGGCGTTCAGGCTTGCGCATATTGCCGGCAAGCCAATCCTGATGGATGCCCCGGTAGATCGGGCTCGGTGCCGGTTACGGCGCCGCTACTGCTCAGCACCTAGGGCTGAGACTCAATCACAGCCAGAACGCGAGGGCGGTGACGAGGGCAACGCCTGACAGGAAGTTGACGGCGAGCTTATCGTAGCGCGTAGCGACGCGCCGGAAGTCTTTGATCCGGCAGAATGCGTTTTCGATGAGGTGGCGGCTTCGGTAGCGCTGCTTGTCGTATCGGATTGCGCGCTTCCGGTTACGACGCCCGGGGATGACGGGGCTGGTGCCGTTTTCGCGCAGTGTTTTGCGTAGACTGTTGGCGTCGTAGCCCTTGTCACCCAGCAGGTAACGCATGGGCCCAGCGCGTTCGAGCAGTGCCGGCGCCGCCTTCACGTCGCTGACGTTGCCCGCGGTCAGCATCAATGCATAGGGTAACCGCCCGATTGGGACCGCCTCGTTGGTGTAGGCAATGTCGTTATTGACGTCGTTATGTACGTCGTATCGATGGAGCGAGCGTTGGCAGGGACCGAGGTTCTGGGAGTGGAGCGTCGACGGCGTTGG
>JAGWVC010000011.1 GCA_018971065.1 Sphingomonadales bacterium
GGTGACGCCGATGCCGCCGTGAAGCTGGATCGAGGTGTCGGCATTGGCCAGCGCCGCCTGCGCCGCGAGGTGCCGCGCCGCATCGAGGTGGACGCCGGCATCGCCGCGCGCTTCCTTGAGCGCGGCGGCGGCATACCACAGCTGCGCCCGCGCCGCCTCGGCGCGCACCGCCATGTCCGCGCACGGATGGCGCACCGCCTGCCACGCGCCGATCTTGCGCCCGAACGTCTCACGCACCTTGGCATACGCGACGATCAGGTCGAGCGCCGCCTCGGCAATCCCCACCAGCATCGCCGCCACGCCCAGTTCGCCCAGTTGCCACAGCCGCGCGTCCTCGACCGCCGCCAGCGGCGCCCCCACGCCTGCCACCCGCGCCAGCGAGTTGGCCGGATCGAGCGCCGGGCGCGGCTCCACCGCCAACGCCGCAACCTCGAACAACGCGGCGCCCGCGCGCGTCACCTGCAACGCATGGCTCGCGTGTCCGCCGCCCAGCAGCCGGAAGCTGCTACCATCACCGGCACCATCGGGCACCAGCAAGGCGACGCCAACCTCACCCGCGATCACCGCCGCGCGCAGCCCTGCCGCCAGCGCCATGTTGGCGGCCAGGCTCTGCGCCAGCACGTCCACCGGACCGCACTGCCGCCCCACCTCGCGAAAGAACAGCGCATGCTCCACCGCGCCCAGCCCGCTGCCGCCGCAATCTTCCGGCACCGCCAGACCAAACCAGCCCATCGCCCCCAGCGATCCACGCAAGACCGCGTCCATGTCCGCCGCCGAACCCGCCGCATGCAAACGCGAAATCGGCATCGCACCCGACAGATAATCCGCCGCCGCCGACGAAATCCCCAATTCTTCCGCATCGGGCGCAAGGTACATGCGCCGCCCCCTTTTCCGTCAACCGATGCGAAGGCGCGAAATTGAGTCGAGCGCCGTGCATTAAATCCCGATATTCCTGATTAGACCGATGGCGCCTGATTGCAACTATCCCGAAGCATTCGTGCCGCCTTATCCGGCCAGCAGTGGTTCCGGCAGCCCGGCATTTCCGGCTTCGAGCGCGAAGATCGCGCCGTTGGCGACCGAGGTTTCCTTGAACTGCTGCGGCACCGAGCAGGTGCTGGTGATGTAGAGCGTGCGCAGATCGCCGCCGCCGAACGCGGGCTTGGTCGGCGCCGAGAACGGCAGTTCGACGATGCGATCGAGGGTGCCGTCGGGAAGGTAGCGGCGCAAGCGGCCGGCGGCGACGTTGGCCAGCCAGTAGCCGCCCGCGGCATCGACGGTGGCGCCATCGACAAACCCTTCGCCTTCGCCGAGCGAGAGGAACCGGCGCCGGTTGGCAACGGCGCCGGTGGCGGGATCGAGATCGTAAGCCTCGACCGTGCGGGTGGGGGAATCGGAGACGTAGAGCGTGCCGCCATCGGGGCTGAAAGCGAGCGCGTTGGCGACCGCAATGCCGGGGATGACCGGAACCAGCCGATCACCGTCGAGGCGGCAGATGGCGGCATCGCGCGCGCCGCGATCGGCCGGGAAACGGCGATCGAAGCCGCCGATCCAGAAACGGCCCTGCCGATCGCAGGCGCACTCGTGAAGCGCGACGTGGGCGGGAAACGGACTGCGCGCACGCAGGCGGAGGTCATCGCCCGGCGCCCAATCGTAGAGGCCGTCGTAGAGGGCGACGAGCAGGCCGCCACCGGCCTTGAGCACGAAGCCGCCGACCCGCTGTGGCATCGGCCAGGCATCGTGCTGCCCTGTTCCCGGGTGCCAGCGGTGGATTTCCGACGGTTCCTCGCAATTGACCCACCACAGCGCCTGCTCGGCCACTGACCAGACCGGGGTCTCGCCGAGATAATTGCCGGCGTCGAAGGCAGTGCGAACTGTGGTCATGGCATGCTCCGGTAGTCGGCTGAGAATTAGCGGGGCGAGGATAGAATGCAACGTCCATTGACTAATTCATTGTCTGCTGTGATCTCCTGTCGCCAACAATTCCAAAGCGAAGGGAAGGCCAAGGGCAGGTTCGAAGGAAAGGTCGCCATCGTGACCGGCGGCGCGCGCGGCATCGGCGCGGCGACGGCCGCGCGCCTGGCGGCGGACGGGGCGCAGGTGCTGGTGCTGGACCAGATCGACCCGGAAAGCCTGCCGAAAGGTGCGGAATTCCTGCGCGCCGATCTCACCGATGGCAGTGCAGCGGCCGGCGCCGTGGCGGAGGCGGTGCGGCGCTTCGGTCGGCTCGACTTTCTCGTCAACAATGCCGGCATGGGGGCGTTCGGCGAGACGCCCGACATGGCCGAGGACCTGTGGGACAAGGTGTTCGCGATCAACGTGCGGGCGATCTTCCTGTTGTGCAAGGCGGCGATCCCGGCGATGCGCGACAGTGGGGGTGGGGCGATCGTCAACATCGCCTCGATCTCGGGCATGCTGGGTGACTATGCGATGGATGCCTACAACGCGTCGAAGGGCGCGGTGATCAACTATACCCGCACGCTGGCGCTCAACGGCGCGCGCGACGGCATTCGCGTCAACGCGGTGTGCCCGGGGCTGGTGGAAACGGCGATGTCGGGGCCGGCGGTGGCCGACGCCGACGACCGCGCGTTCTGGTTCGATCGCATCCCGATGCAGCGCTGGGCGCGACCGGAGGAACTGGCCGGGGTGATCGCGTTCCTGCTGTCCGACGATGCCAGCTATATGACCGGGGCGATCGTGCCGGTGGATGGCGGTGTGACCGCGCATACCGGGCAGCCGAATTCGCCGGAACGGCGCCGGCTGCGGGCGCTGCGCAACGGCTGAAGCCGGGCGCGCATCGCTCAGGTTGGCAGCGCGTAGAGCGCGGTGCCGTCGAGGCGGGTCCAGTCGGCCGTGGCGGCGATGGCGGCCTGATGGCGATCGATCTGTGGATTTAGCTCGTTCAACAGAGCCTGAACCGGAACCGGGGCGTCGTTACGCCAGGCGAGGGTGAGATCGATCGCCATGTCGAGGCCGGGCAGGGCGCGGAAGGCGAGCTGGCCGGGCGGTGTGGCGATGATCGTCGAGGCCGGGGTCAGGCACGCGCCGCAACTGGCGAGGGCGATCTCGACCTGCTCATCGGGGCTGTCCACCAATTGTCCGATCATCGGATCGAGGCCCTGACGACGCAATTGCACGGCCAGCGGATTGAGGCCGCCGGGAAGATCGGCGCGGGCGAGCCAGACCAGCGCGTGCGTGGCGATTTCGGCGAGCGTGGCCGGACCCGGCCGGGCAAGCGGGTGTGCGGGATGCGCTGCGAGGACGTAGCGTTCGCGGTGGATCAAGCGGTTGCCGAGATGCGGGGAATCCGGGCGGTGTTCGTAAAGCAGGGCAACATCCAACGCGCCGTCGCGCAAGCCGCTGACCAGCGTGGCGGACAGGCCTCGCGTGTAGGCGATGCTGGCGGCCGAGCCGTGCGCGGCGCCGAGAAACGCGTATTTGCGCGCGGAACTGGTGGCAAGCCCCATGCGGATGCCGCGCCCGTGTTCGAGCCCGATGCGCCGCGCGCGCTGGGCAGCCTGGCCGAGCTCTTCGAGCAGCCGGGAAATGTCGCGATGGAAGGCCAGACCCGCCGGTGTGGGGGTGACGCCGCGCGGGCCGCGTTCGAGCAGGTCGCAGCCCAGTTCGAGTTCGAGATCGCGCACGCGGCGCGAGAGCGCAGGCTGGGCGACGTTGAGCTTTTCCGCCGCGCCTTGCAGCGAGCCGTGCTCGACGGCAGCGGCGAAGTAGCGGAGGTGGCGCAAGTCCATCGTGATGGTATGCCGCACCGGCATGCTGAATTCAACGCGGGCCGAATTCAACGTGGGAGCAAGGCCCGTTCGAGGAACCGCGCACGCTGAACCAGCGCGCGTTCGACGCGGCCCGAGCCGACCAGACCCTGATCGTCGTGGATTTCGACCGTGAAGGTGAGCGCGCGGCCGTCGATCGTCACCAGTTCGGCGCGGGCGGTGACCGGGCGGCCTGCGAGCGTGGGGGCGAGGTGGTGAATATCGACGTGGGTGCCGACGCTGGTCTGGCCCGGTTCCAGTGCGGGGGCGAGCGCGGCGACGGTGGCGGCTTCGGCCAGTGCGACAAGGCGCGGCGTGCCGAGCACGGTGACATCGCCCGAGCCGAGCGCGCAGGCAAGGTCGGCGGCGGTGACGGTGGTGGTAATGCTGGCGGAGAGGCCGGTTGCGAGCGCGGTCATGCCGGTTGCTTTCCTTCGCCGTAGGACGAACTCATCACCCCGGCAAAGCCGAGGTGCGTGGCCGAGGCGACGTGGGGATCGACGATGACGTTGACGATGGCGGGCTTGCCCGAGGCGATGGCACGGGCGATGGCGGGGGCGATGTCAGCGGCGCGTTCGACACGCTCGCCATGGCCGCCGAACGCGGTGGCGACCTGCTGGTAATCCGGCGTGCCGAGGTGCTGGCCGGGCATCATCGTGGCCGGATCGTGTCCGCGCGCGGTGATGCCGGCGTTGTTGACGATCACGCAGAGGATCGGGAGGGCATGCCGGCAGGCGGTGTCGATTTCCAGCCCGTTCCAGCCGAAGGCGCTGTCGCCCGAGACGACAACGACCTGCGTTTCGGGTTTGGCGGCCTTGGCGCCGATCGCGAACGGCACGCCGAGGCCGACGTTGCCCATCGTGCCGGGGTTGAGCCGATGGCCGGGGCGGTGAGTCTTGAGCATGTGGCGGCAGAAGCCGAGCGTGTCGTGGCCGTCCTCGATCAGGATCGCATCCTCGTCGAGCACCTTGGCGATCTCGGCCATCAGCCGCAGCGGATGGATGGGGTACGCATCGTTGGCGGCGGCGGCTTGCGCCTTGGCGTTGGCGGCGGCGTCCTTGGCGGAAAGGCGCGCGAGCCACGGGGCGAAGCGGGCGCGGTCGATCGGGCGCTGGGCGAGGCGGGCGTTGAGCGCTTCGAGGGTGACGCGGGCATCGCACGGGACGGCAATCGCCGGGTTCGTCCTGGCCAGTTCGTCGGGGTCGAGGTTGACCATCGCCACGCTCAGCCCTTCCGCCCAGCGCGGCGGGGTGAGGTGGCCGATGATGAAGTTCGATCTGGTGCCGAGTGAAAGCGCAAAGTCCGCCTCCTTGAAGGCCTGGGTGCGCGCGCCGAGCAGCGCCAGCGGGTGATCCTCGCTGACCACGCCGCGCCCTTGCGGGGTGGTGTAGAACGGGACGCCGGTGGCCGCGACGAAGGCCGCGAGCGCGGGGCCGGCATGCGCCCAGATCAGCCCGCTGCCGCCGACGATGACCGGGCGTTCGGCGCGGGCGAGGGCGTCGAGGATGGCGTCGATCCCGTCCGGTGATGGGGCAGGGGGACTTGCCGTGGTGCGCGGATCGGGGCCGGGGGCGAGCGTTTCGGGGACCGGTGCGTTGAGGACGTCGCCGGGCAGGTCGAGGTAGACCGGGCCTTGGCGGGGCGAGGTGGCCAGCGCCAGTGCCTCGTCGAGCAGGGCGGCGGCATCCTCTGGTCGGGTCAGTTGCAGCGTGGCCTTCACGGCAGGCGCGAACAGGCGGACCTGATCGAGTTCCTGGAACGAGCCGGTGCCGCGCGTGGCGAGTGGCGAGGAACCGCCGAGCAGGATCAGCGGGGTTTCCTCGGCGACGGCGTGGACGGCGGTGGGGATCATGTTGACCGCGCCGGGGCCGGCCGGGGCCAGCGCCACCGCCGGCCGGCCGGTGACGCGCGCGTGCGCCAGCGCCATGCCGGCGGCGGCGATCTCGTGGCGGGTGCCGATGAGCTGGATGCCCAGCGCCTCGCACTCGCGGGTGAGCTGGATGTTGGGCGCGCCGGTGATGTGGAACAGGGTTCGCACGCCACGGGCGTGGAGGGCTTGCGCCAGCAGGCGGGCGGCGGTGGGGGGCGTGGTCATGCGGGGTCCTTCACAACACGTCGGCTTCGCGCAGGGCGATGATCTCGTCCCAGCCGAAGCCGTGTTCCAGCAGCACTTCCTCGGTGTGCTGGCCGAGTTCGGGGGCGGTGAAGCGCGGGGCGGCGGGGGTTTCGCTGAACCGGATCGGCTGGCCGATCTCACGGATCGGGCCGAGCGTGGGATGGTCGAGCGTGGCGATGTAGCCGTTGGCGGTGACTTGCGGGTCGTCGGCCAGGTCGGCCCAGGTGTTGACCGGGGCGGCGGGGATGCCGGCAGCGGCGAAGCGTGCGAGCAGGTCGGCGCGGGTGCGCGCGGCGAAGGCAGCGTCGAGCCGGGCGACCAGCGCGGCGCTTTGGGCGGTGCGTTGCGCCATGGTGGCGCAGGCGGGATCGCGGCCGAGTTCGGCAAGGCCGAGGATTGTGCAGAAATCGGCCCAGTAACGATCGGCCTGAAGCCCGCCGACCGCCAACCATTCCTCGTCGGCGCAGGCGTAGAGGTTGAACACCGGGTTTTTCGGCGCGGTGCGTCGCGTGGGGGCAGGTTCGTAGCCGTTGATCAGGTGGCGGGTGGCGCCCATCTGCTGGAGGCTGAGCATCGCGCCGAGTTGCGACACCTCGACCTCCTGCCCCTTGCCGGTGCGTTCGCGCGCGTAAAGCGCCGCGGTGATCGCCTGTGCCAGCAGGATGCCGCCGGTCTGGTCCGCCAGCCCGAAGGCGTTGCTGTATTCGACCACATCGCCCGGCATGCGCAGCGCGTGGAGCAGGCCGCTGCGCGCCTGGCCGAGGATGTCGAACACGCCGATTGTGGCATCCGGCCCTTCGCGGCCGAAGCCGGTGGCGCTGGCATAGATCAGGCGCGGGTTCAGCGGTGACAGATCGGCCCAGCTGATGCCGAGCTTTTCGGCGACGCCGTGGCGGAAGTTCTGCACGACAACGTCCACCCGCGCGGTGAGACGATGGAACACCGCGCGGCCCTGTGCCGACTTGAGATCGAGCGAGATCGAGCGCTTGTTGCGGTTCATCGCCTCGAAGTAGCCCGAGACCCCCGACACCGCGTTCGCGTCCATCAGTCCGCGCCCGGGGTCGCCGGCGGTGCGGTCTTCGACCTTGATGACCTCGGCGCCGAGATCGGACAGCATCACCGTGGCGAACGGGCCGTTCTGCCAGATCGTGCAGTCGAGAATGCGGACGCCGGCAAGCGGGCCTGTGGGGGGTGCCGGCATGCTCAGACGTCGAAGAGCAGCAGGTCGGTGCCGACGCCGATCTCGCGGCCACGGGCATAGTCGCCGTGGATGGTGGTGCGTTCCATCACCCGGGTCTGGTCGGCCGGGGCGCCGCAGGCACAGTGCAGCGTCCGCCAGTTATCCCACAGCACCATGTCGCCTTCCTGCCACTTGTGGAAATAGGCTTCGGCGGGATCGACGCAGTAGGAGATCACTTCCGCCAGCAGGTCCTCGCCGGCGGGGCCGCCCATCTCGAAGATGCCATCGGCAAACCCCGGCGAGACGTTGAGCACCTTGCGGCCGGTCTCCGGCTGGGTCCACACCATCGGGTGAATCACGCGCGGGTATTCGTACATCCGCTCCATGATCTTCGTCCACGATTTGGCGCCGTGCAGCCACTTCAGGCTGCCGGGCCGGGCGTACTTGGCCTGCGCATAATTGAGGTTGGCGGTATAGACGACGTGAAGCCCCTCGATCCGGTCCTGTAGGGCTTTCGGCAGGCGGTTCCATGCGCCGATCTTGTCGGCATAGCCGGTTTCGCCGCCGGTGGCGGGCATCTGCACGGGGCGCAGGATGCCGCCGCGATTGATGCGGGCGAAATAGACCATGTCGGTGTGCCACGGAATCCAGCCGCCCAGCGCGACGCCATCGACCTCGTAGGCGTTGCCGTCATCGGGGAAGTACTTGATGTTCACGAGGCGCGGATCGGTGCCGGCGCGCGATTCCTTGAACGGGAACGGTTCGGGCTTGCCGAACACCTCGGAAACCGCGCACTGCATTTCCCGGCTGTCGTCGCCGCCGCGAAACAGGATCACGCCCTTGTCGATCCACAGCGCGGTCAGCGCGTCGCGCACCTCCTGCCGGGCAAGGTCGGCCTGGCGCAGTCCACTGACGGTGGCACCATAAGGCAGCCCGGGCGCAAGTTCGCTGACGGCGTAAGGCAGGGGCATGACGGTGTCCTCTCGTGTTGCCGGGAGGGGTGTCATGGTTCGCGGCGGCCGACAAATGCCGTTTGCGGGTGCCTTGCTATGCTGTTGCGGCATAGCAAGGCACGGGTGCCGCCCTGCGATGGCTACTTCAGCAGTTCGACCAGGGTTTCGCCCAGCAGGCTGGGGCTGGCCGAAACGCGGATGCCGGCGGCTTCCATTGCTGCGATCTTGTCCTCGGCGCCGCCCTGGCCACCCGAAACGATTGCGCCGGCATGGCCCATGCGGCGGCCCGGAGGGGCGGTGCGCCCGGCGATGAAGCCCACCATCGGCTTGGCGCGGCCACGCTTGGCCTCGTCGGCAATGAACTGCGCGGCTTCTTCCTCGGCCGAACCGCCGATCTCGCCGATCATGATGATCGACTTGGTGGCGTCGTCGGCCAGGAACATCTCCAGCACGTCGATGAAGTTGGTGCCGTTCACCGGGTCGCCGCCGATGCCGACTGCCGTGGTCTGGCCGAGGCCGACGTTGGTGGTCTGGAACACCGCTTCATAGGTCAGCGTGCCCGAGCGCGAGACCACGCCCACCGAACCCGCCTGGAAGATGTTGGCGGGCATGATGCCGATCTTGCATTCGTTCGGGGTCAGCACGCCCGGGCAGTTCGGCCCGATCAGCCGGCTCTTGCTGCCGTTCAGCGCGCGCTTGACGCGCACCATGTCCAGCACCGGAATGCCCTCGGTGATGCAGACGATCAGTTCCATCTGCGCGTCGATCGCTTCGAGGATCGCGTCGGCCGCACCCGGCGGCGGCACGTAGATGCAGCTTGCGGTCGCGCCGGTCGCGGCCTTGGCCTCGGCAACGGTGTCATACTGCGGCAGGCCCAGCGATTCGGTGCCGCCCTTGCCCGGGGTGACCCCCGCCACCATCGCGGTGCCGTAATCCAGCGCCGCCTGGGTGTGGAACGCACCGGTCTTGCCGGTCATGCCCTGGGTGATGACCTTGGTATGCTTGTTGACGAGGATCGACATGGGTTTTCCTTACAGCTTGCCGGCGAGTTCCGGGCCGGCGTTGAATGGGGCGACGACGAGGCCGATGCCTGCCGCCTGGAAGATCGCCCTCAACGGTTTCGAGTCCTTCAGCGCCCGGCTGACCGAGGCGAGCATCCTGGCACTCACCCGCTTCACGGGCACGGGAATCTTCATTGATCTCGGGCCTTCCGCCTGTCGGGTCGAAGCGTGGCCAGTGGCGGAAACAAATGAATCAAGCAAGATGCAATATGTGCCGCCGGCGTGCTTTTCGGCAATTTGCGATAGTGGGTGTTCGCTTGCAGTGCGCCGAACGCATTGCATTGAATCCCGACTGCGTTCCAGGGTATGATGACATCGGATCGAGCCATGCCATCATGCTCCATCTATTGTTACAGTGCGATTTATTGACAAAAACCGGTTCCCGCTTTTTGTCATCGCACGCTAGGTTGCGGTGGGGGCCGGGCCGGAATCGACCGGACGGCTGGATCGCCGTAAACGACGGGCGGGAGTTCATGCGATGAATCTGCAAGGCAAGGTTGCCATCGTCACCGGTGGCGCACGCGGAATCGGGCGCGCCTATTCGATGGCGCTGGCGGGCGAGGGCGCGGCGGTGCTGGTTGCCGACCTGCTGGAGGCCGAAGGCGCCGCGACGGTCGCTGCCATCGCGGCCGCAGGCGGCAGGGCCGCGTTCCGCAAGGTCGATGTGTCCAGTCCGGGCGAGACCGAGGCAATGGCCGCCGCTGCGGCGGAACTGTTCGGTGGTGTCGACATCCTGGTCAACAATGCCGCCATGTTCGGCAGCCTGAAGGGCATGCCGCTCAGCGAGATCAGCGTGGAGCGCTGGGATCTGACGATGGCCGTGAACGTGCGCGGACCGTGGTTATGCATGCGCGCGGTGGTGCCGTTCATGCGACGGCGCGGCGGTGGGGCGATCGTCAACCAGTCGTCGATCTCCGCCTACGGCATGGCGGGGATGCTCGACTACACCTCGTCGAAGGCTGCGGTGATCGGCATGACCAAGTGTGCCGCAACCGAACTGGGCCGCGACGGCATCCGGGTCAACGCGATCGCGCCCGGCGGCACCGCCACCGAGGCGTTGAACGAGATCATGGGCGGCAACATGGCCATCGCCGAGGAACGCGCGAAGGCGACCCAGCTGATCGCCGCGCAGATACAGCCGGAAGACATGACCGGCACGCTGCTTCACCTTGTCGGCGACGGCGCGCGCTTCATCACCGGACAGACCATCGTGGTGGACGGGGGCAAGTATTTCCTGGGCTGAGGCTGTTCAGTCCACCAGTTTCCAGCCGGTGGCCTCGCTGCGAGTCCACCCGCTGGACGCGAAGGTGCCGCCGTCGGTGTTGATCGTCACGCCGGTGACATAGGCCGAGAGGTTGGAGGCGAGGAACACCGCCACACCGGCGCAGTCGTCGAGGTTGCCGGGGCGGCCCAGCGGGATGTAGCGCGCGTGGCGGGCCATGCCCTCTTCGCTGACCAGCGCCGGGGCGAAACGGGCCATGTGTTCGGTGGGCACCAGATCGGGAGCGATGCCGTTGACGCGGATGCGGTGCGCGGCCAGTTCCAGCGCGGCGGTGCGGGTGAAGTTGACCATGCCGGCCTTGCACGCGGCATAGACCGAATAGAACGGCGCGGCGCGCATGCCTTCGATGCTGGGGATGTTGATGATGCTGCCGCCGCGCCCGCCGGCGATCATCGCCTTCGCGGCGGCCTGCGTGGCGGCGACCATGCTCTTGAGGTTGAGGTCGATCTGCTTGTCGGCCTGCGCGTCGGTCATCTCCACCAGCGGGATCGGGCGGGTGCCGCCGACGTTGTTGACGAGCACGTCGAGGCTGCCGAGATCGGCGACGCACTGCGCGACGGCGGCGCGCACGGCGTCGCGGTCGGTGACATCCACGGTGAGTGCCAGCGCGCGGCGACCCTGGTTGCGGACCAGCGCGGCCACGGTTTCGGCCGCCTCGGCGTTCTTGTCCAGCACCGCGACGTCGGCACCGAACGCGGCGAGGCCCAGCGCGATGCCACGGCCGATGCCGGCGCCGCCGCCGGTGACCAGCGCCACCTTGCCGGCCAGCGAGACATCGGCGGGGGATAGTGAAACGGCGTTGAGATCGACGGTCATTCGGGAGTCCTCAGCATGGCAGGTGGCGCGTCCAGTCGAACGGGACGATCGTGTGGAACGGGGCGGCGAGCAGGCCGGAAACCTGCCCGGTGGCCCAGCGGGCGCGGGCGCGCAGGCCGAGTTCGGCGGCGGAGGCGACCGGATCGGCATCAAGGAAGCAGCAGGTGATCTGCTGGCCGGTGGCATCGCCCGGGTAGGGTTCGGGCGCCTTTTCGCCGTGATAGGTCCACACCCCGGCGACACCGGGGGCGGAGACGAGATCGTCCGCCGGCAGGTGGCCCTGTTCGATCAGCAGGTACACGCCCAGTGCCGGTCGCCACGGGATGACGTCGGCCCCGGCGACGGCGCGCGGAGCCGCAACTTTGCTGGCGAGGCGGGCGGTCAGGTAGCCGAGGCTGGGTAGGCGCAGCGGCATGCGCCCGACGTCGTGCAGCGCCGCGCCAAGGTCGCCGAAGCCGGGCATCGAGCCGGTGCCCGCGAACTGGTAGGTCATCACGTGGTCCACCCGGTCGAACGCCTCGCGGCTGGCGGCGCGAGCGGCGCGGCATGCCGGCGTGGAAACGAGGCGGACCGCGTTGCGCAGGCCGGACAGGCGGTATTGCTCGGGCCGGTGATCAAGCGTGTGCCATTCGATGTATTCGGCATCGCGTCCTTGCGGCTCACGCGCGGAGAGCGACAGGAACACGAAGTCGGCATCGGTGCTGCCGGTGGCGAGAATCGCCGGGACATCGTCGGAGGGGGTGCCGGCCAGGTGCATTGTCGTGGTTCTCCCG
Organism: Sphingomonadales bacterium; assembly: GCA_018971065.1. The sequence goes on from JAGWVC010000011.1 coordinate 11,946, forward strand.
TTGCCGCCACGATGCCGATATCGCCGCGACGGAGCAATGCGAAAACGAATCGCGCTCGTTGCAATCCGTCGCGGCGATGGAGTAGACTGGCGGAAATTCGCAATGGGAGACGCGCCGTGGAAATCCGCATTCTGCTGAAGGGCGGCACCGTCGTCGATGGCACCGCAGCACCGGCGTACAAGGCCGATGTGCGCGTGGCGGACGGCCTGATCGTCGAGATTGGCGCTGACCTTGCGGCGGGAACCGGTGAGCGCGTGTTCGACGCCACCGGCTGTTACGTCACCCCGGGCTTCATCGAGACGCACAACCACTGGGACGGCGGCGTGTGGTGGACCCCCAACCTGGAGCCGCTGCCAGCCTATGGCGGCACCACCTCGATCAACGGCAACTGCGGTTTCAGTTTGGCGCCGGCGCCGGCGGGCAAGGCCGAGCAGGGCGACGTGATCGACATCTTCAACTACTTTGAGGACATCCCCGAGGAACCGATGCGCGCGCTGGTGCCGTGGGATTGGCAGAAGTGGAGCGAGTACAAGGCCTCGATGCAGGCCAAAGTGAAGCTGCCGCTCAATTATTGCAGCTTCTGCGGGCACATTCCGATGCGGCTGGCGGTGATGGGGCAGGACGCGTGGGCACGCACCGCCACCGCCGACGAGATCGCGCAGATGTGCGCCCTGCTCGACGATGCACTGGCCGCCGGGGCGATGGGGCTTTCGACCAATTTCCTCGATTACGACAAGTTCGAGCGGCCGTTGCCGTCGCAATTGGCCGACGATGCCGAGCTTGCCTCGTTGCTGGGCGTGCTGGCGCGCTATCCTGATGCCACGCTGCAGGTGATCCTCGACTACTTCATGCGCTTTACCGCCAACGACAACCTGGAGCGCTTCGGCAAGCTCGCCAAGGCGGCAGGGGTGAAGATGCAGTGGGCGGGGATGCCGGCGCTGCACTACATGAACAAGCAACTGCCCCGCGCCATGGAACTGCACGAGGGCTTCAAGGCCGAAGGGCTGCCGATCGTCACCGGCTTCAACGTCATCTCGCCGACATCGGTGATCAATTTCGGCCGGACGCTGGTGTTCGGGCAGAACGGCAACCCGGTGTGGCAGGAACTGGTGAACCAGCCCACGTGGGAAGCCAAGGCGGCGCTGCTGCAGGACGAGGACTGGCGCGACCGTGCCCGCGAGGCGTGGGACGCCCAGTTCGCGCATTCCTACCTGCACGATCCCTCGGCGTTGCTGCTGCGCGAGAGCGAATCCGGCTATGGGCCGGTGGGGGTGACGCTGGCCGACTACATGGCGCAGACCGGGATCAACCACGCCTCCGACGCGATGGCGCGGTGGGTGCTGAACAACGGCCAGGAATCGACCATTCTCAAGCGCTCGTGGGAGCAGGACGAGGACGTCATCGAATACCTGCTGAAGGACAGCCACAGCCTCGCCAACGTCACCGATGCCGGCGCGCACGGCAAGCTGTTCTGCGGCGCCGGCTACACCGCGCACCTGCTCACCGAATACGTGCGCGATCGCAAGGTGATCAGCATCGAGCAGGGCGTGCACATGCTGACCGGGCGGCTGGCCGGCTTCTTCGGCCTGAACGATCGCGGTGAAATCGCTGTCGGCAAGGCCGCGGACATCACCGTGTTCAACCTCGCCGAGATCGCAATGCGGCCCGAGAAGAAGGTGTGGGACGTGTGGGACGGCACCGGCGGCCGCACTTATCGCTACACGCGCGATCCGGCGCCGATGCGGCTGACGCTGGTCAATGGCGAACCGACGTTCGATCGCGGCGAATTCACAGGCCGTTATCCCGGCCGGTTCGTCGGGCCGGTGCCGGCGGAGGTTGCCACGCTGGCCGAAGCGGCGGAATAAGGCGGGCATGAGCGACATTCTCGAAACCCGCGACGGCAAGATCGTCACGCTGACGCTGAACCGGCCGCAGGCGCTCAATGCGCTGTCGATGGACATGTATCGCGGCCTGATCGCGGCGTTTGAGCGGCTGGGCACCGAGCAGGACGTCGGCGCCATCGTGCTGCGCGGCGAGGGGCGGGCGTTCTGCGTCGGCGGCGACGTCAAGGGCTGGGCCGAGCGCGGCGACTGGACGCAGGAGCGCCAGCGCGAGGAACTGCGCTGGAAGCAGCGCCTGCCGCTGGCGATGAAATCCTGCCCGAAGGCGATTGTCGCCGCGCTGCACGGCCACGTGCTGGGCGCCGGTTTCAGCATCGCGCTGGCGGCGGATTTCCGCATCGCCGACGCGGCGAGCACGTTCGGCAGTTCGTTTGCCGGCGTTGGCCTGCCGGGCGATCTGGGCGCGACGCATGCGCTGGTGCAACTGCTGGGCAGCGCCAAGGCGCGCGAGCTGATGATGCTCAACGAACGCTTCGACGCGGCGGAAGCGTTGCGGCTGGGGCTGGTGACTGCCGTGGCCGACGACGCGGAGGCGGACGCGCGGGCGCTGGCCGAGCGGCTGGCCAGCGGGCCGTATCAGGCCTGGGGTTATATGAAGCGCAACCTGCTGGCGGCCGAAAGCGAGTCGCTGGCAACGGTGCTGGAACTGGAAGCGGCCAGCCATGCCGCCTGCACGATGACCGAGGATCACCGCGAGGCGATCGCTGCCTTCAGCGAGAAGCGGGCGCCGGTGTGGCGGGGCCGTTGAACGATCAGTCCGGCATGTGTGCCAGCAGGCCCAGCATGGCCCGCCGGCGCAGCCACAGGCTGGGACGATAGCGGTCCGACCCGGTGATCGCCTGAAGCTGAAGCATGATTGCGTGGGTGGTGGCGAGGCCCAGCTTTTCCGCCCATTCGAGCGGGCCGAGCGGGTAGTTTTGCGCCAGTTTCATCGCGGTATCGATGCCTTCCGGGGTGCCGACACCGATCTGCGCGAGTTCGCAGCCGAGGTTGGCGACCATTGCCAGCACGCGCTGAAGCACGAAGCCCGGCGAGTCCTTGATGACCTCGACGGTGTAGCCGAAACCGCGCAGCCAGTCGGCGACGGTGGCCGCCGCCGCACTGCCGCCGATCGCGGCCATGACGGTGAGGTGCCTGCGGTCGAGCGCGGTCAGGTCGATGGCGACAGTGGTGGCGGGATCGAGTCGCAGCCGGTGGCAGGCGGTGGCGCAATCCTCGCCGATGGGGGCGATCAGCGTCACGTCGTCGCCATCGGCAAATGCGGCATCGGCGCGCAGCGCGGCCCAGCCGGGATGATCGTCGCCAATTCGCGGCGCCAGCGTGCGGCCACTGGCGGCGGGCTGGACGTAAGCGGCGGGGGCATTCTCGCCGTATTCGTGGAAGCCTTGCCCGGTCTTGCGGCCAAACTGCCCGGCATCGGCCATCAGCGCGTGGAGCGTGGTCGTCCTGAGGCGCGGATCGTGCTGGTATCCCTGGTAGATGACGGTGCTGGCGGCATAGTTCACGTCGATGCCGGTCAGGTCCATCAGCTCGAACGGCCCCATGCGGAACGCGGCGCCATCGCGCAGGATGCGGTCGATGGTGGCGGGATCGGCCACGCCTTCCTGCACGATCGCCAACCCTTCGAGCGCGTAGGCCCGGCCTTGCAGGTTGACGAGGAAGCCCGGCCCGTCCTTGACGGTGACGGGAACCTTGCCCAGCGCGTGGCTAAGCGCGGTGGCGCGCGTTGCCACGGCGGCGCTGGTGGCCGGCGCCACGATCACCTCGACCAGCTTCATCAGCGGCACCGGGTTGAAGAAGTGCAACCCGCAGACGCGATCCTTGCGGCGGCAGCGCGCGGCGATCGCCGCGACCGAGATCGACGAGGTGTTGGTGGCAAGGATGCAATCGTCCGAGACGATGCCCTCCAGTTCGGCGAACAGCGCCTGCTTGGGTTCGAGCCGCTCGACGATGGCTTCCACCACGGCGTCGCAGGGCGCGAAATCGGCCAGTCCGGTGGCGAGGGTGAGGCGGGCGCGGGCCTCTTCGGCATAGCCTGGCGCGAACTGGCCCTTCTCGACGAGGCGGGCGATGCGGCCGTCGATGTCCTTGGCCGCCTTGGCAAGCGCGTTGGCGTTGAGGTCGAGCAGCACGACGTTCATGCCGCTGGTCAGCCCGATCTGGGCAATGCCAGCACCCATCGGGCCGGCGCCGACCACGCCGAGGGTTTTCACGTCGCTCATCGCCGTATCCTTCAGAAGATTTCGAACAACGCGGCGGCACCCATGCCGCCGCCCACGCACATGCTGGCCACGCCGTAGCGGGCGCCGCGCCGCTTGCCTTCGATCACGATGTGCCCGGCCATCCGCGCGCCGCTCATGCCATAGGGATGGCCCATCGCAATCGCGCCGCCCGAGACGTTCAGTAAATCCGGATCGATGCCGAGGCGGTCGCGGCACGGCACCGCCTGCGCGGCGAAGGCCTCGTTGATTTCCCAGATGCCGATGTCGTCCAGCGTCAGTCCGTGGCGATCGAGCAGGCGCGGGATGGCGAGCACCGGGCCGATGCCCATTTCGCGCGGATCGCACCCGGCCACCGCCATGCCGCGAAACGCGCCGAGCGGGGCGAGGCCACGGCGCGTGGCCTCGCCGGCTTCCATCAGGACCAGCGCCGCGGCGCCATCGGATAGCTGCGAGGCATTGCCGGCGGTGACCGTGCCGCCTTCACCCAGTTCCTGCCCGCCCTTGAACACCGGCTTGAGGCCGGCGAGGCTGGCCAGCGTGGTATCGGCGCGCGGGCCTTCGTCGCGGTCGACCATGACCTCGCGTTGGGTGGTCTCGCCGGTCGCCTTGTCGGTCACTTTCATCGTCGCCGTCATCGGCACGATTTCAGCGGCAAACCGCCCGGCCGCCTGCGCCTCGGCATGGCGCGCTTGCGAGAGCAGCGCGAAATCATCCTGCATCGCGCGGGTGACGCCGTATTTCGCGGCAACGATCTCGGCGGTCTCCAGCATCGCCATATAGATGTCGGGCCGATTCGCGACCAGCCACGGGTCCTGCGCGCGATAGCGGTTCATGTGCTCGTTCTGTAGCAGCGAAATCGACTCCACCCCGCCGCCGACGGCGATCTGCTGGCCATCGAACATCACCTGCCGCGCCGCCGTCGCCACCGCCATCAGGCCGGAGGCGCACTGGCGGTCGATCGACATGCCGGCAACGCTGGTGGGCAGGCCGGCGCGCAGCGCGCACTGGCGGGCGATGTTGGAAAGCTGCGTGCCCTGCTGGAACGCGCAGCCCATCACCACGTCCTCGACCTCGCCACCCTCCAGCCCGGCGCGCGCCACCGCATGGCGGATCGCGTGGCCGCCCAGTTCCTGCGCCTGGGTGTCGTTGAACGCGCCGCGATGCGCCTTGCCGATCGGCGTGCGGGCGAGGCTGACGATGACCGCTTCACGCATCACGTCAGCCCTTCCGGAACACCGGGGTTTCCTTGCGCAGCATCGCCTCGATCGCGCCGCGATGCTCGTCCGAACGGCTCGACAGCCGCTCCAGACCGGTGCTCATCTCCATGCTGGCATGGGCCAGTTGCTTGAGGCCGATGTTGATGGCCATCTTGGTGGCGCGGATCGCCTGGGTGGCGCCGTTGAGCAATTCCTTCGCGAATTCATCGACGCGCGCGTCAAGTTCGGCGGCCGGGACAGCGTGGTTGATCAGGCCCATCGCGGCGGCCTCGGGCGTGGTGACGGGCTTGCCGGTCATCAGGAATTCCTTGGCGCGGGCATAGCCGATCAGCAGCGGCCAGATCAGCGCGCCACCGTCACCGGCCACCAGTCCGACCTTGACGTGCGGATCGGCAATGCGGGCGTGGTCAGCCACGAAGGTCACGTCGCACAGCAGCGCCAGCGTGGCGCCGAGGCCCATCGCGTGGCCGTTGATCTTGCCGATGATCGGTTTTTCGCAGTCGAGCATCGAGTAGACGATCTGCTTGCCTTCATAGGCCACCGCGTCGAAATCGGCGGGGTTGTCGATGCAGTGCTTCAGGAACGACAGGTCGCCGCCGGCGCTGAAGGCGCGGCCATTGCCGGTGAGCACGATCACGTCCACCGCCGGATCGGCGGCCGCTTCGATGAACACGCGGGAAAGGTCACCGTGCATGGCGCGGTTGGTGGCGTTGAGCTGATCGGGTCGATTCAGGCGGATGGTCAGCACGCCATCGTCCAGATCGTTGTCGAGATGCGCGAATTGGCCCCAGTTCATCGTCGGTATCCTGTCAAATCATATTGCAATGCAACAGGTGCATGCATTAACTGGCTTGTCATGGCAAGGGGATGCTTTAGCGCATTGTGCCGCGCCGCAGTGATGGAGGAATGCGCATGGGAGAGTCCAGACCAGTCGTGTTGATCACCGGCGCCAGCGGCGGCGTGGGCCGCGCGGTGGCGGCGGAGATGGCGCGGCATGGGCACGATGCGGTGCTGCTTTACCGCTCCAACGCAGCCGCCGTTGCCGAGGCGGAAGCGGCGGTGCGCGACGCCGGTGGTGAAACGCTGACCATCCAGGCCGATCTGACCGATGCCGATGCCGTGCAGGCGGCGGTCGATGCGGCGGTGGCGCGCTTTGGCCGGCTCGATGTGCTGGCGCACTGTGCCGGCGCCTACACCGGCTGGAAAACGATTCGCGACCTGACGCCCGCCGACTGGCGCGGGTTCCTCGATGCCGATCTCTCGGGCTTTTTCTACGTGCTCTCGGCCTGCATCCGCCACATGCACGAGGCGAAGCGCGGCGTCGTCGTCGCGGTGTCGTCGATCGCGGCGCAGGCCTGCCAGCCCAAGGGCGGCCAGGCGGCGGCGGCCAAGGCCGGGCTGGAGGCGCTGGTGCGCGTCGTCGCCAAGGAGGAAGGCCGCCACGGCATCCGCGCCAACGGCGTCGCCATCGGCCTCACTGAGACCGAGATGGGCGCCGATGCCGAGCGCGCGTGGGGCGCCGAGGCCACCAAGCGCCTGCTTGCCGCCGCGCCGCTGGGGCGCATGGGCCAGCCCGAGGAGATCGCGCGCGTCGTCCGCTTCCTCGCCAGCGACGAGGCCAGCTACGTGACGGGCAAGATTCTCCAGGTCGATGGCGGCCAGATCATCGCCGGGTAAGGGACAGCGCAATGAGCAACGATATGACAACCGAGGAAATCCAGTCCCTCGTCGATTACGCCAGCCGCTACTTCATGGAGAAGCTGCACCCGCTGCAGCAGCGCATGGACGACGAGGAGTGGTTTCCCGAGGAGGAATTCCGCGCGCTCGGGCAGATGGGTTTCCTCGGCATCACCGTGCCGCCCGAATATGGCGGGCAGGGGCTTTCCTACCTCGCCGCCGGCATGCTGGGCGAGGCGATGGCCTATGCCAACCCGGCGCTGGCGTTCAGCTGGACCAGCCACGACAACCTGTGCCTCGATGCGCTTTACCGCAATGGCAACGAGGAGCAGCGTCGGCGCTTCGTGCCGAAGATGTGCAGTGGCGAGATGATCGGCGGCCTCGGCATGACCGAGCCGGGCGCGGGCTCGGATGCGCTGGGTTCGATGCGCACCACCGCGCGGAAGAACGGCGACCACTACCTGCTCAACGGCGGCAAGCTCTACATCACCAACGGTCCGGTAGCCGACGTGTTCATCGTCTATGCCAAGACCGCGCCGGACCTCGGCAACAAGGGCATCAGCGCGTTCATCGTCGAGAAAACCGCGCCCGGCTTCAAGTGTGCGCAGAAGCTCGACAAGATGGGTTTTCGCGGCAGCGCCACCGGCGAACTGGTGTTCGAGGACTGCGTGGTGCCGGTGGAAAACCTGATCCGTGACGAGAACAAGGGCGCCGGCGTAATGATGAGCGGGCTGGACGTGGAGCGCTTGCTCTCGGCGCCGCTGTGCACCGGCCCGGCGCAGCGCGCGCTCGACCTCGCGCTCGATCACGCGAAAACGCGGGTGCAGTTCGGGCAGGCGATCGGCCAGTTTCAGCTTGTCCAGGCGCATCTGGCCGACATGTTCGTCGCCATCGACACCTCGCGCACCTACCTGCACCGCGCGCTCGCGATGTGCGATGCGATGGAACTGACCCAGGCCGGGCGCGGCGACATCCACAAGGTTTCCGCCGCCGCGCTGATCCAGTGCAGCCGCGCCGGCAGCTTCGTCACCGATGCGGCGGTGCAGATCTTCGGCGGCTCGGGCTACATGCGCGACACCGAGGTCAACCGGCTCTACCGCACCTCGAAGGTGATGGAGATCGCCGCGGGAACGCAGGAAATCCGCAAGACCATCATCGCCAAGGAACTGCTGAAGGGGTGATGGTTGCGAGGCCGCGCGCGGTTCACACCGCCCGCGCGGCTTCCAGCCCGGCAATCTCCGCCGCCGAATAGCCCAGCGTGGCGAGGATTTCGTGGTTGTGCTCGCCGATGCCCGGCGGGGCGCGGGTGATCGCCGGCTGGCTCACGCTCATGTCGAGCGGCAGGCGCATCAGCGGCGCCGGCTCCGGCAGCCCGGGGACGGGACAGGGCTGGAGAAAGTCCATCGCCGAGACTTGCTCATGTTCGATCGCCTCCTGCGGCGAAAGCACCGGCCCCGCCGGAATGCCCGCTGCCGCCAGCTCCGCCAGCGCTTCGTCGTTGCTTCGCATCGCGCACCATGCGCCCATGCGCTCGGACAGCACAGCGCCGTTTGCTCCGCGCAGTTCGTCGGTGGCGAAGCGCGGGTCTTCCAGCCAGTGCGGCTCCTGCATCAGCCGGGTCCAGCGGCGGAAGATCGGATCGCCGACGACTTGCGTGACCACCCAGCCGTCCTGCGTGCGGAATGTGTCGGTAGGGCCGTTGACGAAGCTGCGGTTGCCGATCGCCTGCCGGTTCGTGCCGGCGATCGCCTGCTCGACCAGATAGGTGCCGGCCACGGCAAGGCCGCTGCCCAGCAGGCTGGCGTCGATCTGCTGGCCGCGCCCGGTGTGGTCCCGCTCGCGCAACGCCGCCATCACGCCGAACGCGCAGTACAATGCCGAGGCATGATCCACCCAGGTGATCGGCGTGCGATAGGGATGGTCGCCCGGCCCCGACAGGTACGCCGAGCCGCACATCGCCTGCCCGACGCTGTCGAACCCCGGCCGATCGGTCCACGGCCCGCGCGGGCCGAACGAGGAAACATTGGCGAGGATCACGTCCGGCTTGTCCGCGCAGAGCGTGGCATAGTCGATGCCCATCCCCGCCAGCGCCGAGACCGGCACGTTGGCCACCACGACGTCGGTCTGCCGCACCAGCCGGCGCAGCACCTCGCGGCCTTCGTCCTTGCGCGTGTCGAGCGTCAGCGAGCGTTTGTTGCGGTTGATCTGGAGGAACAGCGCGCCCTGCTCGTCATCGGTGACGGGCGTCAGCCAGCGGTCCTCGCTGCCGCCGATGCGATCGACACGGATCACGTCGGCGCCGAAATCCGCGAGCATCGTCGCGCACCACGGGCCGGCGACATAGCGCCCGAAATCGAGCACGCGGATGCCGTCGAGCGCTGCCATTACTTGCTGATGATCGACACGCCCGCCGTCCCCGGCGCGCCATAAAGCTGGCCATAGCCGACCTTGGGCGAGCCCGAAATCTGGCGCTCGCCCGCTAACCCGCGCAACTGTTGGACGATCTCGTGCACCTGCCGCAGCCCCGAGGCGCCGATCGGCTCGCCATTGGCGATCAGGCCGCCATCGGTGTTGATCGGCAGGCGGCCGCCGATCCTGGTGTCGCCATCGGCCAGCATGCGTTCCTGCTCACCATCCTTGCAGAAGCCGTTCTCGGCCATGTGGATCACCTCGGCGCCCGAATCGGTATCCTGCAACTGCACGACATCGACGTCCTCCGGCCCGATCCCCGCCTGCTCATACGCCGCGCGCGAAGCATAAACGGTCGGGGCGACGTCGCCATCCACGAATGCCGAGCTGGAGTGCACCTCATAGGCCCCCGCCGTCCGCGTGCGCAGCGCGGTGGCGCGCAGGAACAACGGATCGCGCGTGTACTTGCGCGCGACGTCGGCGCGGCACAGAACCACGGCGGCGGCGCCTTCGTCGGGCGTGCAGAACATGTAGTGGCGCAGCGGGTAATTGAGCATCGGCGAGGCCATGATCTGGTCCTCGCTCAACGCCTTGCGCCGGAACGCGTTGGGGTTGAGCACGCCGTTGGCGTAGTTCTTGGCCGCCACCCGCGCCAGCGTCTCGTGGCTGATGCCATGATCGTGCATATAGCGGTTGATCTTCATGCCGAAGAACTTGGTGGTGAGGAATAACCCCGCCGCGCCGTACCAGGATGGCGCGCCATAGTGCACCGGATCGGAGGTGAACGCGCCCGAATCGTGCTTGTCCATGCCCACGGCGACGCCGATCTCGTACTTGCCCGAGCGGATGCCGTCGGCCGTCAGCTCCAGCGCCGTCGCTGCGGTGGCGCAGCCGTTGTAGACGTCCATGAACGGAATGCCGGTGCGGCCAAGGCGGCCGACCACCGCATCGGGGTTGTCCACCTCGAAACTGCCACCGAACGCGAATTGCACGTCCTTCCAGGTGACCCCGGCATCGGCCAGCGCGCTGCGGACGGCTTCGGCGCCCATGTCGATCGCGGACTTGCCGGGAAAGCGGCCGAAGCGGTGGATGCCAACGCCCAGGACTACGACTTCATGCATGGTGTTTCCCCCTCAGACCGGCTTGAACGCGAAGGTGACGACTTCGCCGTCGTCGGTGCTGCGGAACGGCACGATCGCCAGTTCCACCGGCATGTCGAACTTCAGCTTCGCAGGGTCGCCCTCGGTCAGCCGGCCTTCGACCATGACCACGCCTTCGAGGTTCACCAGCCCGACGCCGAAGCCCTTGAACGTCTCGGGCGTCTCGCCGCCTTCGTAGGGCGCCTTGGGCAGGAAGTCCTGCGTGGTCCACGCGTGCAGCGTGCCGGTGCGGGGCAGCAGCTCGCGCGCCAGGTCGGTGCTGCCGCAGGCGCCGCAACCGGGCTGCTCGGGAAAGAACACCGCGCCGCATGTCCCGCAGCGACAACCGATCAGCTGTGGCTTGTCGGACGGCCAGGTAAATACGTCTTCGGCGAACGGGGTGGCGATCGGCACGGCGCAACGTCCTCTCAATGGGTGCATGTTGATGCCTGTTAGGGCCGCCGCGCTGCGATCTCAACCCGATTCTGAGTGAAATGACACAGGCGTGAACCAATTTTCCGCCCTGCTGGAGAAATGCATTGACATAATACAACGGAGTCGATGCATTGCAAATATTCGTGGCGACCGGATTCGAGGTGAAACCGATCGCGCAAGGCCTGCCACAGGTGAGGGGAAACAGCATGAGGCAATACCGGAACACCCGTAAGGCATGGCGCCTGGCGCTGCTGGCCAGCGCCCTGACATTCGGCCCGATCGGCGCGGCCGGCACGGCGTTCGCGCAGCAGCAGCCCGCCGCATCGTCCGATCAGGACATCATTGTCACCGCGCAGCGCCGGTCCGAGCGACTTGAGGATGTGCCGGCATCGGTCGCGGTGGTCCTGCCCGAGACGCTGGCCAAGGCCGGGGTCAACAATCTGCAGGACATCGGCCGCATCGCCCCGGGCGTTCAGGTCAACCAGTCCGGCCTCTCGACCCAGCCGGCCATCCGCGGCGTCACCACGCTGACCAACGGCGCGTTCAACGAGAACAACATCGGCATCTATGTGGACGGCTTCTATGTGCCGGATACGCTGTCGATCAATTCGGACCTCGTGAACGTCAAGTCGGTCGAAGTGCTGAAAGGGCCGCAGGGCACGCTTTATGGCCGCAACGCCACCGGTGGCGCCATCCTGATCAACACGCTCGACCCCGAGAAGAAACTGACCGGCAAGTTCGAGATCGAATACGGCCGCTTCAACGAACTGGCGGTCAAGGGCTATGTCTCGGTGCCGCTCAGCGACAGCGTGCGCCTCAGCGTTGCCGCCGCCGATCGGCATGGCGATGGCTACATCCGCCTGCAGGACCCGGTGAACCCCACTGGCAAGGGCGGGCCAGCCGCCCCGTTCACCCAGCGTTCCATCCGCGTGAAGCTGCAGGCCGATCTCTCGCCAAATCTGCAAGCCACGCTCGGCTTCAACTACGGCCTTTCGGACGATCCGCGCGGCAACCTCTACACGCCGCGCTATTACCTTTCGGCTGCGATCGCCGCGCTGCCCGCGACCAGCCGGCCGACCGACGCCACTCTGGTTGCCTATACCTACAAGCCGGTGATCCGCGCGCTCACCCGCGAAGTGACCGGCAAGCTGGCCTGGAACACCCCGATCGGCACACTGACCTCGCGCACCAGCTACGCGTGGCGCAAGTCCGATGTCTATTTCGATTTCGACGGCAGCTATGCCGATCTCTACGGCTACGCGGTCAACAACTATCGCAACCACACCTTCCAGGAATCGATCGACTACAACATCAATGCGATCCGGAACGTCGATCTGCTGGTCGGCGGCCTCTACTACAGCGATTATTCCGGGCCGGGCACGCAGTTCGGCGGCAAGCCTATCACCAGCCTCACCAATGGCCCGGGCCTCAATCCCACCGCCGCCAGTTCGGTGACGCTCAATTCGAAGTCCTACGCCATCTATGCCGATCTCACCTGGCACGCCACGCCGCGCCTCGCGATCAATCTCGGCGGCCGCTACAGCCACGATGACCGCGCGGTGGACGAGTTCATCCAGGCGATCAGCGGCGGTGCGCTGGGCGCCTATTCGCTGCCCGAAGTGGCGAAGTCGGCCGGGTTCGACAAGTTCACCCCGCGCGCCTCGATCCGCTATGAACTGGCGCCGCGCACCAATGTCTATTTCACCTACTCGATGGGCTATCGCTCCGGCTCGTTCAACGCCAACACCATCTCGAACGCGGCGTTCCTGATCCCGATCAAGCCGGAGCAGCTCAATTCCTACGAACTCGGCTTCAAGACCGTGCAGGGCAGCGTGCGCGCCGAACTCGCCGGGTTCTATTATGACTACACCAACTACAACGTCTCGCTGACGGTGCCTAACCCGTTGATCCCGGGCAGCGTCACCACCGTGCTTGGCAACGCGCCCAAGGCGACGATCTACGGCATCGAGGGGCAGGCCAGCTTCACGGTGATGGAAAACACCCACGTCACCGTCGGCGCCTCGTGGCTGCACGCGCGCTTCGGCGATTTCGCCAACGCCATCGGCACCGGGCTGAACGCCGCCACCCAGCGCGACATCAGCGGGCAGGTGCAGGACTGGAGCAACCAGCAGATGTCGCGTGCGCCGAACTTCTCGGCCAACGTGATGATCGACCACACCATGGACCTGCTGGGCGGCAAGCTGAACGGCTCGGCCAACATGCGCTATTCGGACAGCTACGTGATCGCCGATCCGTCCACATATGGTCCGCTGGCCGGCGCGCTCGCCAACGTGCAGCGCTATCGGCAGAGCCGGATGGCGCTGGTCGATGGTCAGGTTTCGTGGACCGATCCCAGCGGGCGCTACACGGTGGCGGTGTGGGGCAAGAACCTTACCAACCACAAGTACCGGCTGACCTACAAGGGCACCTCGACTTACGGCGATTATGGCGTCCGCGCCGCGCCGATCACCTTTGGCGGGCGTCTCGGCGTCAGCTTCTGAACGGCGGCGTTGCCTTCGTCCTCACGCCGGGGCGGAGGCAACGCAGGCCGGCTCGGCCACCCCGGTCAGGCGCAGCGAAGCGGCCCATACGGCGGCCGCAAGGCCGGCATTGCGGGCCTTGCGGCTGCGCCGTGCCGGCCCCGACGGCCCCTTGGTGCCCAGCGGGCCTTGCGGTCCGTAGTATCCGCCGGCCACGACCTGCGGATCGCAGGCGGCCTGCAGCGTCGGCCACGCGCCTTGCATCGGCGTGTTGACGAAGCGCCGCATCAGCCACTGGTACTTCTCGGCGGCGGGCGGCACTTCGCCGAGGAAATTGGTTGCCGCGAAGCCGGGATGACAACCCACCGCGATGGTTGATCCACCGCTGGCGCGCAGCCGCCGGTCCAGTTCGGACAGGAACAGCATGTTCGCCAGCTTGCTGTCGGCGTAAAGCCGGTTGCGGCCGATGCCACGGTCGGCGGTCCAGCACGCGGGATCGATCCTGCCGAACCCGTGCGAGAGGCTGGAGGTGACGACGACGCGCGATGGACCGGTCTGCGCCAGCTTCGGCAACAGCAGCAGCGTCAGCGCGAACGGGCCAAGGTGGTTGACGCCGATGTGTTGCTCGAACCCGTCGGCGGTCAGCCCGAATTGCGCCGACATCAGCCCGGCGTTGTTGATCAGGCCATCAAGGCGCGGCTCGGCGTTGGCGATCGCGGCTGCGGCGCGCACGCTGGCCAGGCTGCCCAGATCAAGCGGCAGATCGGCCAGATCGGCTTGCGGGGCTTCTGCCCGGATCGCTGCCATCGCCGCTTGCGCGCGATCGGCATTGCGGCAACCCAGCAGCACCCGCGCCCCGCGCAACGCCAGCGTGCGGGCCGTGGCCAGGCCGATTCCCGCATTCGCCCCGGTCACGACAAAGCACTTGCCCGTCTGATCGGGCACATCGCTCTCGACAAAGCCCCGCATGATCGCCCCTTCAACTGTCCGTATCGAACGACCAGTGCAAGTACTCGCCCTGTCGCCGGGTGCAACCACGGCGGCCGACCGGCTCGATCGCCCCGGCAAGCATCGCGGCGATGATCGGTTCGTCGCCATCGATCCGCGCCACGATCCTGTCGCCTGCTTCGTTGCGCGCCAGCACCACCGCGCGATCCGGGAGGCCCGCCCGGTCGTGAAACACGGTCCAGCTTTCCAGCATGGCCGGCCCCTCATAGTCGTCGGTCACCGCCGGCACCGCACCGCGCCGCGCATCGGCTTCCGCCTGAAAGTCGTAGGACTGCGGCAATCGCACACCCGGCAACGGCGCCCGTGACAGCACGATGGCGTGGTTGTCGGTGCAGTGCCCGCCATTGCCGTAAAGCAGCCCATAATGCCCGCTTGTGCGCAGCTTGCGGACCATCGCCACGGCGGCGTGCGCCATGTAGTTGCCGATCGGCCCGCCGCCGAACGTCAGCCCGCCGTGCACCGACAGCGGCCGGTCCGCCGCCAGTCCCAGTTGCCGCCGCGCCAGTTTGGGCACGCAGGGAAAGCAGGCGTAAAGCTCGACATGGTCGAGGTCCGGCGCGGTCAAGCCGTTCAGTTCCATCACCTTGCCCAGCGTCACCGCCATGCCCGGCGTGCCGGTGAACGCCGCCCGCGCCAGCGGATCGCGCGCTTCATGCGCCGCCGCCCCGGCGCCGATGTAGACCAGCCGCGCCTCGTCGATCCTGGCCGCCCGCGCCCGCGCCAGACTGGTAACGATCAGCGCCGCGCCCTGGTTGACCGAGGAATTGGCGACTTGCAGCTTGGAGTAGGGAAACGCCAGCGGCGGATTGGCGGCCGAAGGCGTCGTGATCTCTTCGGCCGATCGCGGCGTCTTCAGCCAGGCGCCTTCCGCCTCGGCCGCCACCTGCGACAGGTTCGACCAGATCAGCCCGGTCTCCGCCTGCCCCTCGGCCAGCGTCTGTCCCCAGGCGGCGCGGGTGGCGTTCTCGTAGAACGGATAGATGTCGGCCGGGTTGATCAGGCCATAGCGCTTGCGCAGTGGCGAGGCACTGGCCAGCGAGCCGGCGAACAGCGTCCTCGTTTCGCCTGCCGCCGCCGCGCGCCGGGCCGAGGTGCGCACCGCCTCGCCCCCTGCCAGCAGGCAGACCTGCGCCTCGCCGCCAGCGATGGCATTGGCGGCATCGTTGAGGTGGCGCACCGGGCTGTCGCCATCGGCCGAGGGCGCCTGCATGACCTGCGCCGGCATAATCCCCAGTTGCGCCGGCAGCAGTGTCACCGGATCGAGCTGGCGGAACGCAATCTGCGGCACGATTGCCAGCCAGTCCGCCCGCGCCAGCCAGCCGCCGCCGGCGTCGCTGTCGGCGCGCCGCAAGGCTTCCGCCATCAGTTCCACCGAATCGAGCCCGGGGGCATCCGCCGGCGGACGATCGTTGATCTCGCCGACGCCGATGATGACGGGAACGCGATCGGGCGCCATCACGCCACCGCGCCTTCATGGCCCTGCCAGAACGGCTCGCGGAGCACGCGCTTCAGCACCTTGCCCATTTCGTTGCGCGGCAGCGCGGGCACGATGTCGATGCCGCTGGGCTGCGAGGTGCGGGAAAGGCGCGGGCGCAGCCAGTCGTGCAGGTCCTCCACCGTAGCATTGGCGCCTTCCCGCAGCGCGACGACCGCGTGCGGCGTTTCGCCCCAGCGCGCGCTGGGCACGGCGATCACCGCCGCCTCGGCCACGGCGGGGTGGGCTTCGAGCGCGCCCTCGATGTCGCTGGCGAACACGTTGAGGCCGCCGGAGATGATCATGTCGCGCGCGCGGCCGGTGATGCGCAGGAAGCCGTCACCATCGACACGGCCGACGTCGCCGGTGCGGATATAGCGGCGGCCCTGGCTGTCGCGGAAGGCGGCCGCATCGGTCAGGTCGTCGCGGTTGAAATAGCCGTCCATCGGCATCGGCGTGATCGCGGCGATCTGGCCGACTTCCCCGGCGGGCAGCGGTGCGCCATCCTCGTCGAGCACCTGCACGATCACGCCGTCCATGATCTTGCCGACGGTGTCGAGCTGGTCAGGGCATGCCTTGAGGTCGAGGGTGGCGATGCCGCCGGTCTCGGTGGTGCCATAGGAATCGACGATCCGTCCCGGCCACTCGGCAACCAGCCGGCGTTTGGTGGCCAGGTCGAGCGGTGAGCCGGAAATCATCGTGAACCGCAGGCTGTCGAGCCGCTCCGTCGCGAAATCCGGGTGCTCCAGAATACGCCGCACCTGCACCGGCACCAGCGAGACGTCGCTGATCCGCTCCCGCGCGCAGGCGGCGAAGAACCCTTCGACGCTGAAGCGGGCCGGGATCGAGACGGCGGCGCCCCAGTGCCACGGCGTGATCATGCCGAGGAAACTGAAGTTGGTGCACAGCGCGGTGGAGACCCAGCCGGTGCGGCCGGGGCCGAAGCCGGGGCGCGGGCGAGCGTGGATGAATTCGGCGCGCGCGGCGGCAGTGTGGGCAATGCCCTTGGGGACGCCGGTGGTGCCCGAGGAATAGATGATCGAGAACAGGTCGCCGCCCTGTGGTTGCGCCGGTTCACCGCTGCCGGGCACGGCGGCAAGCCATGCATCGAGCGTGTCGAGCGGGATCGTGCGGTCCGGCGGACAGGCCTCGGTGAACTCGCCGTCGGCAAACACCAGCAGCGGCTGGGCGTCGGCCAGCAGCAGGCGATGCTCGTCGGGCGTCAGCGCGGACGACATCGGCGTGAACGCGGCGCGCGCGAACATCGCGCCCAGCATCACCTCGACCCAGGCGAGCGACGGGCGGCCGATCACCGCAACGCGATTGCCCGGCGCGCAGCCGGCCGCGCGCAGCCGTGCCGCGATCGCCTCGGCGCGGGCGACCAGTTCGGCCATCGTCCGCTCCCCGCCCGGCGCGCGCAGCGCCAGCGCATCGGGAATGGTGCGGGCATGTTCGCGCAGGCGGTCAACCAGCAGCGGGGCAGCAGTCATCGGCATCCTCAGCTTCGGGTGAGCATCAGCGCGCCGCCACCGGTGACGAGCGCGACACGGGCATCGGCAACCGGGTTGGCGGCATCCCCGCGCAACTGGCGCACCGCTTCGATCACGTTGTTGAGGCCGTGCATGTACGCCTCGCCGAGCAGGCCGCCGTTGGGATTGACCGGCATCCGGCCGCCCGGCAGCGTTTCCCCCGTCGCCACGAAGTCGCGCGCCTCGCCCGGCCCACACAAGCCGAAATCCTCCAGTTGCACGAATGCCGCCGGCGAAAACGCGTCGTACAGCATCGCCACGTCCGCCTCGCGCGGATGCAGGCCGGATTGCCGGACGAGTTCGGTGACGAGTGCCGCCTGCTCGGCTGCGCGCTCGTCGTCGCCGCGATAGACGTCGTAAGCAATGCGGCGGCCGATGCCGTGGGCCTGGGCCGCTGCGGCGATGTGCACGCCCGACGGAGCCAGTGCCGCCGAGGTGACCAGCAGCGCCGCGCCACCATCGCTTTCCAGACAGCAATCCCAGCGCCGCAACCACGGCTCGACAATCCAGCGCGACGCCTGATGCTCGTCCAGCGTCAGCGGTTGCCCGCAGAGCATCGCGCGCGGGTTGGTGGCGGCCAGCGATCGTGTCGCCACCACGTAGCGTCCCAGGTCTTCGCTGGTGACGCCGCGCTTGCGCAGCCAGCCCTGCATCTCGGCGGCGTAGGATTTCGCGCCGGTGTCCAGCCCCATCGCGTAGTGCAGCCGCCCGCCGCTGCCCACCGCCTTGCTCGATTCGGGCGTGCCATAGCGCCGACCCGAGCGGCCGTTGAGCGCGCGCCAGACCAGCACCGCCTCGGCATAACCCGCCGCCACCGCCGCCGCGGCGATCTGCACGCTGGCGGTGCAACCCAGCCCGCCGAACGGTGCCCGGCCCGACCAGCGCAGCAGCGGCATGCCCAGGCAGCGCTGGAGTTCGAGTTCGTCGGACGCATCCATCGTGTAGCTGACGAGCCCATCGACTGCGCCCGGCTCCAGCCCGGCATCGCGGATCGCCGCCAAGCCAGCTTCAGCAGCCAGTTGCAGTTCGCTGCGGCCCGATGCGCGCGAATATTCGGTCTCGCCCACACCGGCGATCACCGGTTGCCGCCACGCGTTCATGCGGCGCCCTCCGCCGGCCGAAACTGCGGCAGCGTCTCGCCGTCAACATCGACGAAGCATAGGCCCAGCGCCATGCCTTCGTGCAGGGCGTCAACGCCGGCATCGCGCATGTTGGCAACGAACCGCACCCCTTCCGCCAGTTCCGCCACCGCCACGATCCGTGCTGCCTCTTCCTGCCGGTCAGGCCGGGTGGAAACCAGCCAGCTCACCAGCCGCGCCCGCCCGCTCACGTCGCGACGGTCCCATGTCAGCGACTGGCAGTGCGGGCACATCGGCAGCGGCGGGTGGCAGATCGCGCCGCAGGACCCGCACGCGCGCAAGGCCAATGCCCCGGCCCGCACACCGTCCCACAAGGCATCGTCCTCCCACATCGGCAGCGTCAGATCGCGATGTTGTAGAGTTTCGCCGCGTTCAGGCTCAGCACCTTGCGGCGTTCGTCCTCGGTCATTTCCGCCAGGCCGCTGCCGATCTTGCTGAACGGATCGGGGTGCAGGCATGTCGGGTGCGGGAAGTCGGTTTCGAACAGCACGTTGTCGATGCCCAGCTTGCGCATCGAATGGACCGAATCCTGATTCTCGAACCAGAAGCAGCCGTACATCTGCCGGCGGAAGTATTCGGCGGCGGTGTGCTGGTAGGTGCGGCTGCTGGACGTATCCATCTGGTACTGCAGCGCTTCGAGGATGAACGGCAGCCAGCCGATGCCGCTTTCCACCGAGACGAACTTGAGGCGCGGGAAACGATCGAGCAGGCCCGAGGCGATGATGTTGCAGACCACGCGCGCGTTCGAGATGAACATCATCGTGCCGCCGATCGACAGCTTGTGCTCGGGTGCCTGCGACGGCCACGGCGTGTCGCCGTACCAGCTCATCGAGGCGTCGCTGGCGCCGATGTGGAAGTTCACCGGGATGGCCCGGTCCTCGCACAGTTCCCACAGCGGGTACCAGTAGGGATCGGAAAGATCGGCCATGCCGTTGGTGTGCGGGTCGGAATTGATGTTGATGCCGCGCATGCCCATCGCGAAGCAGCGCTCCGCCTCGGTCACCGCCAGCTTGATGTCCCACCACGGCAGCATCGCCATCGGCAGCAGGCGATCGCCCGATTCGGCCTGCATCTCGCCCATCGCGTCGTTGAAGATCAGCGTCGCGACGTGGCGCAGTTCCGGGTCCAGCGGGGGCAGCACTTTCGAGTTCGCCTCGCCCCGGCCTTGCCCGGCAAAGCCCATGACATTGGCGTAAAGCACCTGCGCATGGATGCCCAGTTCATCCATCAGCGCCAGCCGCGGCTTCACCTGCGAGCAGGCGGGATGCACGTCGCTGACCTGCCAGGTGGTGAAATCGACGCCTTCGGCCTGCCGGCCATCGGCGTGGACGACGCTGCACGCCGAACTGACGCCCATGAAGCGGTCGCCGTCGATCACCCAACGTGGCTTGCCGTCCGGGCCGGGGCGGACTTGCGGCACGCGGTCCTTCCATTTCGCGGGCGCGCGGCTGGTCCACAGGTCATGCGGCTCGCTGAGGTGGGTATCGACGTCGATGACCTTGATGCCCTTCACCAGTTCGGTGGCAGAACGCCCGGGGGTGACGGTATCCAGCATGGTTCTCTCCCTTCACCGGCTGCGGTGCGGTTGGCGTGGAGAAGGAATGCGCCTGTTGCGTTCCTTTCGCAAATATCGTTTTGCTTGATGCAGTGATGCCCGATTGGCATAGCTTGGAAATGGATCTGAAGGACATGCGCGTGCTGGTGGCGGCGATCGAGCAAGGCTCGATCCAGGCCGCCGCACGCCTGCTGAACACCGCGCAGCCGGCACTTTCCCGGCGCTTGCACGAACTGGAAGCGGAACTGGGCTGCGCGTTGCTGGTGCGCGGGGGGAGGGGCGTGGTGCCGACGCCGGCTGGGCTTTCGCTGTACCGTGATGCCTTGCAAGTGCTCGATGCGGCCAGCGATGCCGGCCAGCGCGCGCGGCGCGTGGGGCTGGAACAAGGGCGCGAGGTGCGGCTGGGGCTGGTTCAGAATGCGCGGCGCTATCCGTTCTTGGCGGATGGTCTGGCGGCGTTCACGGAACGGGCGCCGAACGCCGGGGTGGCGCTGACGCGCGGGTTTTCGCGCGATCTCGCCGGCGCGCTGCGCGATGGGCAGCTTGATGCCACCTTGCTATATGAACGCCACACGGTGGGCGGGCGGCTGCGCGATCGGCTGGTGCATCGCGAACGCTATGTGCTGGCGGCGCATCCCGCCCATCCGCTGGCCCGGCCCGGCGCGCTGCCGGTGGCGGAACTGGCGGGGGTGCCGCTGGTGTTCGTGCTGCGGCCCGACAACGCCAACCAGCACAATCCGCTGGTGGCGGATTGCCGGCTGCACGGGTTCGATCCGGTGATCGCGCGCTGGGCGGCCTCGCCCGAGGAAATGCTCGATTTCGTCTATGCCGGCGGTGGCGCCTGCATCACCCCGGGCTCGACGATCCGGATGATCCCGCCGGGGCAGCTCTGCTTCCGCGCCTTGCCCGATTTCCGCACCGAACTGGAACTGCGGCTGGCGTGGACAGAACCGGCGGCAGGCTCGATCGCCGCGCGTTTCGTTGCCTGCCTCGAAGCCGCGATCGACCGGCACCAGCAGGCGCTTGGCGGCGGCGCCATACTCGATGGCGTCACGCTCTACCGGGCGGGAGACGCCGGCGCATAGCTGGCCAACGCGTCGAGCGCCTCGATCCGCTCGGCCGAGGCGAACAACGGGTTGATTTCCAGCGCCGCCAGATCGGCGCCCAGCGCCAGTGCGGCATCGCCGATGGCAACGATCACGTCGGCCAGCCGATCCAGGTCCACCGGCGCCGATCCGCGATAACCGCGCAGCAAGGCCGCGCCGCGCAATTCGCCCAGCATCGCGTGCACATCCCCGGGCGAGACCGGCAGCGGGCGCATGGCGGTGTCGTTCAGCAGTTCGATCCACACCCCGCCCAGCCCCAGCGCCAGTACCGGTCCCCAGTCGGGATCGCGGGCGACGCCGACGAACAGTTCAACCCCGCCCGCGCGCATCGGCGCCACCAGCACGCCGTCGATCGGCACACCGGGCGCATGGCGGGCCACCGCGCCGCACAGCGCGGCGAAGGCATCACCCGCCTCGCCGGGCGCCACGTTCAGCCGCACGCCGCCCACCTCGGTCTTGTGGGCGATGGCTGGCGAAGCGATTTTCAGCGCCACCGGGCCGCCGATTGCACCGGCGATGGCGGCGGCATCGGCGGCGCTGGTGGCCAGCCGTATCGGCACCACCGGCACACCGCGCGCGCCCAGCCATTCCAGCACCGCGTACTCGTCCTGCGGCCGCGCGGCATCGGCCGCCGGCAGGGCGCGAACCACGGGCGCACCACGATGCAAGGCGGCAGACCACCGCGCCAGATGGCCGGCGGCCTTCGCAACCGGTTCCAGCCCGCAGAACGCGTGCGCGCAGCCCGTCTCCGCCAGGAACCCTTGCGTGAACGGAGTCAGCGGCTGCACGACCTGCCCGACGATGATCGCCTCGCGCCCGGCGGCGCGATACCCGCGCGCTATTGCCGCGTAACCGGCACGCTGCGCGATCGTCTCGTCCTCGCTGGCGGGCACGCCCATCAGCGTCAGCGCCAGCCCGATCGCGGGATCGCCCAGCACCAGCGGCAGCGCCCGTTCCCAGATCGTCGCATCGGTCAGCGCCCCGCCGGTCACATCGAACGGGTTGCTGACGGTGGCATAGGCCGGCACGACCGCTGTCAGCGCCGCAGCCGTCTCCCGCGCAAACGGCGGCATCGGCACGCCGTTTTCCTCGGCCAGATCGGCAAACATCGCTGCCGCGCCGCCCGAAACCGAAAGGAACGCCACGCCCTTGCCCGGTGCCAGCGGGCCGGCGGCGCCGATCAGCCCGCCGGTCGTCACCAGTTCCTCGACGCTGTTCACGCGGATCACGCCATACTGGCGGCATACCGCATCGAAAACGCGGTCATCGCCGACCAGCGATCCGGTGTGCGCGCGCGCGACGGCGGCGGAAAGCTCCCCGCGCCCGGTCTTGTAAAGCAGGATCGGCTTGCCCGCCGCCAGCGCCCGCGCCGCCAACCCGCGAAAGCGTTCCGCCGAAAACGCCGATTCGGCATAGGCCAGAATGACACGGGTGGCGGGATCGCCGATCATGTAGTCGATGGCGTCGAGCGTATCGACCATCGCGGCGTTGCCCGGCGTACACAGAAAGCTCAGGCCGATGTGCTGCTGGTGGCAGAACCGGCCGATGTCCGCCGCGATCGAGCCCGACTGCGACACGACCCCGACCGAGCCGACGCACAACGGTTGCCGTGCCGGGATCGAGGTTGCCACCAATCGTTCGGACAGGTTGGCAAAGCCCAGCGAATTGGGCCCGAGCATGCGCACGCCCAGTTCCCGGCACTTTGCCACCAACTCGCGTTGCAATGCCGCCCCGGCCTCGCCCGCCTCGGCAAAGCCCGAACTCAGCACCACGGCGTTGCGGATTCCGGCCGCAGCGGCATCGGTCAGTGTCTCCGCCACCAGATCGGCACGGACCATCACGAAGGCGAGATCGACCGGTTCGGGCAGCTCGCGGCAGCTTCGGAAAATCGGCAGGCCATGCGCTGGCGCGCCGCCGGGATTCACGCCATAGACCCGCCCCGCGTAGCCATAGGCGGCGAAGCGGCGGAACACCATGCCGCTCCACGCCGAGCGCTCCGACGCGCCGATCATCACCACGCTGCGCGGGCGGAAGAAGTCGCCCAGCCAGTCCTGTTCGCTCATGCCAGCGCCTGCCGCATGCCGGTTGCCGATGCCACGTCGATCGCGTCGAGCAGCCGGGTCAGCCGCACCGCATGGCCGAAATCGGGCCACGACGGCCGCCCGGCGGCAATGTCCTCGTCCAGCCGCAGCCACGCGTGCAGCACGTTCACCGGCGCGCCGGCAAGCCCTTCGGCACGGTCGGCCGTGCGCGCCACCGGCAGGTCGGTTTCCAGCGTGATCCGCCCCACCTGAAACCCGCCCGGATGCTTGCTGGTCAGGCGCAGGCTGCCGTGTTCGCCTTCAAGATCGAACGTGAACGCCGCGCCCGGGGTGGCGCCCGTCACTTCCAGTGTCGAGATGCAGCCACCTTCATGTCGCCCCAACACCAGCATGTGATCGGCGCAGGTGCGCTCGACCACGTCGTCGCTGCCGGAAATCCTCACGGTTTCGCGCAGGATCGAAGCGCGCGCATCCACCTCGCGATAAGCGCCGACGACATGCTCGATCACTGCCAGCGTATGGCCGCCGGCGATGGTTTCCAGCGTGGCGCCGTTGCGCCTGTCCTGCAGGTAAGCATAGTGCGCCGGCGCTTCAGCCCCCCAGCCGGCGGTGGGGGAGAAAATCCGCGCCACCCGCAGCTTGCCGAGCGCGCCGGAACGCACCAGCCGCGCAGCATCCTGCACCGCGGGCGACGACAGCGCCTGCAGGCCGATCATCGCGCTGACGCCGGGCGGCACCGCTGCCGCCATCTCCTCCGCTTCCGCCAGATCGCGGCCCAGCGGCCACTCGCAATAGACATGCTTGCCCGCCGCCAGCGCCGCCAGCACGATGGCGCGGTGCTCGGGCACTTTCACGGTCACCGCCACGGCATCGACGGCCGGGTCGGCAACCATCGCCAGCGTGTCGCCAAAGGCGCGATCCGCCCCGAACGCCAGCCGCGCGGCTTCGGCCAGCGCAAGCGTGCGCGCCGAAACCGCCGCCAGCCGGAAACGGTCCGGCCGGGTGCGCAACCCCGGCACATGGGCATCGTGCGCCCAGGCGCGCTCGGCATTTCCCCCGGCGATGGCGATGTTCAGTGTCAAGGCGCTCTCCCGTCTCTCAATCCAGCTTGAACACACGCGCGGCGTTGTCGTGCAGGAAACCCGGCCATACCGCGTCGTCGAACGGCACCTGCTCCAGCTCGGCGAAGATCCGCTCCAGCGTCAATCCGGCAGGGAAGTAGCCCGCGTACATGATCTTGCCCGCGCCGCGCGAGTTGGCATAGTCGATGATCGCCTTGGGGTAGTACTTCGGCGCGAACGCGCTCGTCGAGTAGTACAGGTTAGGGTACTTCAGCATCAGCTTGACCGCGAGGTCTTCCCACGGTTCGCCGCAGTGGCGCATCACGAACTTCAGTTCGGGGAAGAACCAGCACACCTCGTCCAGCCATTCCACCTTCTGCGTGCGCAACAGCATGCGCGGCCCCGGCACGCCAACGTTGGCGACGAACGGAATGTCGAGATCGATGCAGGCGGCATAGATCGGGTATAGCTCGCGCTCGTGCAGAGCCACTTGCGGCAGCGAGGCGGCGGGAAAATAGCTGACCGCCTTGATGTCCCACTCGTCCTTCAGCCGGCGGATGCGGCGCACTTCATCCATGCCGTGGTTGGGGTTGATCGATGCCTGCAGGAAGAAGCGGTCGCGATAGGTGGTGCGTATTTCCGGATGGCGCTCGGCCTCGGCCACGGTGACCATCGCCTTCGCCACGTTGAAGCGATCCATCTGCTCAATGATCTTCGCGACATACTGCGCCGGATCGTCGCCCAGCGTCGGCACCTCGCGGAACATGTAGCCGGCGGGCATCGCCGTGGCCTGATCGGCGGTCTCGCGCTGCATCGCCGCCACGGCCTTGTATCCGGCCTGGTTGTGGGCATCGGTGGGAATGTTGATCATCAGGTCGATGACCGGCTGCGCCTTGGGAAATGCCATCGCCATGATCCTCAGGCGTAAAAGCGCTGGTAGAATTCGCGATAGGCCATGATCGGCCCGTCGTTCTTCACCAGCAGCGGCTTGGCAAGGTGGCGCTTGAACGGCCAGACTTTCGCGTCCTCCTCCAGTTGCTTCCAGGTGTTGGCCATCAGCTTGGCGGTGACGTTGGCCTTGCCATCGGCGATCTGCGCCGGGTGGAAATAGACGTGGCGCATATGCGTGCGGGCGCCATCCAAAGGGGTCTGCATCTGCAACAGCAGCAGGTCGGTAATGCCCCAGAACCGCGTGAACGACAGCCCCGGCCCCAGCGCCCGCACGTCGATCTTGCCGTCGATCTCGCCGCGCGCGGTGGGCAGTTTGCTGGTGGCCGAGGTGTAGCGGAAATAGCCGTCGATCTTCATTTCGGGAACCGGCGGCGCCTTGACGCCGTGCAGCGCGGGGAAATGGGCCACGTCGGCGCTGTTTTCGGTGATCTCCTGGATGTGGACGTCGAACACCCATTCCTTGAAGAACGCGGGAATCCAGCCCTCCCCTGCGATTTCCGGCACCGGCGCGATGGCGAATAGCGGCTCGGCCTGATGCGGGTGCCACCACGCGAAAATGATGCCGAGGTCCTCGTGGATCGGCAGCGAACGTTCGCGGCATGGCTTCTTCAGTTTCGGCGGCAGGTCGTCCTGATAGGGAATGCGCGCCACCGAGCCGTCGCCAGCAAACTCCCACATGTGAAACGGGCAGCGGATGCTGTTTCCCGCCACTGTGCTGGAATGCCCCAGATGCGCGCCGAGGTGCGGGCAGATCGCGTCCAGTCCGCGCACGATGCCATCCTCGCCGCGCCAGATCACGAACTCCTCACCGCACAACTGGAACGCGTGGATGCCACCGGCAGGCAGGTCCTCGCTGCGGGCGACGGCGAACCAGCCGAACGGGATCGGCAGATTGAAGCGTTCGGCGGCGGTAGAGACGCTGGCGGTCATGGCGATGCTCCCGGAAAAGGACTTGCCTTATGGATCAATAATAGATACATATAATCTATAAAGTGATACATAGGGGTGATTCGGGTTGGCCGTCAAGGCAAGCACCAATGCCGTACGCGTGCTCACCGTGCTTGATGCCGTGGCGCGCCACCAGCCGATCGGCGTCAGCGAACTGGCGCGCCTGCTGGACGACGATAAGAGCGGTATCCAGCGCATGCTGGTGGCGCTGGCCGAGGAAGGCTGGATCCGCGCTGACGGCAGCGTGAAAACCCGCTGGTCTGTAACCCAGCGACTGCGCCTGCTGGCCGATCTGGCCTGTGGCGACGGCGATCTGCGCACCGTCGCGCGCCCGGTGATCGAGGCTTTGCGTGACGCCAGCGGCGAAACTGTATCGCTGGTGCTGGCCGATGGGAACCGCTTCGTGGTGGCCGATGTGGCCGAAAGCCCGGCCTTGCTGCGCGCGGTGCCGCGCATCGGCATGGCCGTGCCCGGCCGGCTCAGTGCCAGCGCCTTGGCCTTCCTGCCGTGGCTGCCGCCGGCGCGGCAGGCGCGCTTGCTCGGCGGCACAGCGGACGAGGCCACCGCAACCTGCATCGCCACCGCCCGCGAACAAGGCTTCGCCATCGTCGAAAGCCCGCGCGGCGGTGAGACGGTCAGCATTGCCGCCGCCATCCGCGATGCCGCCGGTCAGCCGCTCGGCGCGCTGGTGCTGTCGGCGCCGCAAGCCCGCCTCGATGCCGCGCAACGGCTGGCCCTGGGCCGGCAAGTCCGCGACGCCGCCGCCGCTTGCGCTGCCGGTTAGCGGCAATAGGGCGCCACCGCTTCGCCGAACCACTGCACCAGCTCGATATAGCCGGCCCGGCTGGGGTGTGCGATGTTGACGCTGGCCCAGGTCACGCCCGCCGCCTTCAGTTCGGTACAGGCGGCGATGAACCGTGCCGCGCTTTCGGGTCGCGTGTCCTTGATCCGCATGCGCGGCCCCAACACGATGTCGAACGGGCCATCACGCCCCAGCGCCGCGCGCTGTTCGCCGATGCGTCCGATCATCTCGTGCAGGTGTTCCAGCGAGCGCACGCCGCTGTCCGCATCGGCCTTGCCCATGCCCGGGTTGGCCCAGAACGGGCACCAGCCGTCGCCCCAGCGCGCCGCCCGTTCCAGCGCCCGGGGGGAACAGCCGCCGATCCAGATCGGCGGGGCGGTATCGGGCACGGGGCGAGGTTCGTTGCCGGTCGCTTCCCAGCCGCTGCCGCGCATCGTTACCGGTCCGCCGGCCCAGGCTGCGCGGATTGCCGCCAGCGCCTCGTCGGTCAGTGCGCCGCGCCGGGCGAAATCCACACCCAGCGCGGCGAATTCGCTGCGCTGGTAGCCGACGCCGACGCCCAGGATCAGCCGACCGGCGGAAAGCACCTGCAGCGTTGCGGCGGCCTTGGCGGTGACGAAAGGGTGGCGATAAGGCAGCACTATGATGCCGGTATGGACCATCAGCCGCGTCGTCGCCGCCGCCACGAACGCCAGCGCGGTGAACGGATCGAGCGCGTCGTGGCCCACGCTGTGCAGCCATTCGCTATCGGGGGCAGGGTGGTCGGTGGTGAACGCCGCGTCGATTCCGGCAGCTTCCAGCGCCCGGCCCATTTCCGCGATCGCCGCCAGCGACTGGAATTCGCCAACGGGCGCGATCACGCCGATCGGCAGTTCGGCGGTGAACCTCATGCGTTCACGCACTCGTCCACGACGAACAGCCGGGTCTGCGTATGGTCGAGGAAGTTGGCCTCGTCGGTGCGGATGATTGCCAGCGTGGCGGGATCGGCCAGCGCCGCCTTCCAGGCGCGGAAGGCATCGCGATCGACGAACTTCATGACCGTCATCGCATCGAAACCGATCGCCTCGTCCAGGCTTTGTCCGTCGGCGGGCCGAACCTTGGACGCGTCGGGGTAGTTGCGCTCATAGACCGCCAGCATCGGCAGCAGGCTGGCGATTTTGGGCGCGTGGCAATTCTCGTAATAGTCGCGGAAGGCTTCGCGGCTTGTGCCCGACAGTCTGGTGAGGAACGCAATGGCCTTGATCATGAGGCTTCCTTCGACTGGCTTTGCAGAAATGATTCGCATGCATTGCGATCTTGCCGGTCCAGCGTCAACCGGCAACGTGCGCGCGTCAAGCCGCCGCCGCCGCCTACGTCAACGGCCACTGCCTTGTCGTGGACGGTGGCATGACCACTGCCGGGTGAATGCCCGCGATACCCGGTCGCGATCGGCGGTCGGGTATCGCGGGCGGATTCAGAACTTGAAGTTCACGTCGATGCCGAAGGTCCGGGCCTGCTGGAATTCGGTTCCCGCGACGAATCCGCCAAGAATGTCGGGAAAGGTGATCGAGCGGTCGTTGGTCAGGTTCTTTGCCCAGACCGCGATTTCGCCTTGTCCGATCGGCAGGTCGATGTGCTCGAGGGCAATCCGGCCGTTGATCAGCCAGGTTGCCGGCGCATAAGTCACCGACGTGAACTGCGGCACCGCCTGGTACACGGCGTAGCCGTCGGTCAGTTCCTTGTCGCGCCACGCCGCATTGATCTGGAACGTCATCCGCGCATTGCCCAGCACCGGCGGCGTTTCGTAGCGCGCGGAAAGATCGGCGGTCCATTTCGGCTGGAGGGTCGGCAGGAAGTTGGTCAGGTTGATCGGCACGCCCAGCGGCGCGATGGGCACGGCCTGGGGGATGATCCGCAGGAAATGCTCGTCGGTGTAGCCCAGCGAGGCGCTGAGGGTCAGGCCGTTGGCCGGCACGAAAGTGCCCTCGAATTCGAAGCCCCTGGCGCGCAGGTCGTAGAGATCGGAGACGACGAGCGCGATCTGAGGCACGCCGACGTTCACGCCCGATTGGGAGGTCTGCACGTCGGTGTACTTCACGGTGAAAGCGGCGAGGTTGAGCCGCAGGCGATGGTCGAGCCAGTCGCTCTTGATGCCCGCCTCCCACGAATAGGCCTTTTCGGGGTTGTAGGTCACGGTGCCCGAACTGCCGCCGGCGACAAACGCGGTCGAATACTTGGCGTAGAGCAGCACGTCGCGCGACGGCTTGTAGTTCGCGCCGACCGTGAACGAGGGCCGCGTGGCGTTGTAGGGCGCATAGACGATGGAGGTGCCGTCGGTGTAATAGCTGCCCGTCCGCTTGTCGTTGGTCACGCGGAGACCGCCGACCAGGTCGAGTTGCGGCAGGACATGGACTTCGGCCTGGCCATAGGCGGCCAGCGATGTTTCCGCATAGTGCGCGCGCGCCGGGGCCGCGCCCAGGAACCCGAAGTTGCCGAACGGAATCGCCTCGAGCGCAAGGTTGTTGGGGAGGCCCGGAGGCCCACCGCCCGTGCCCTTGTCGTGGAAGTACATAAGGCCTGCCGTCAGCGTCAGCAGGCGCGCGTTGTAGTTGGCCTGGAGTTCGTCGCTCCACTGGTCGGACCGGGTGATCTGCTGGATCGCCAGCACCGCGAACGGCGAGCCGACGATCGGCGAGAATGCGGGTATGAATGAGGCGAGCGCCGGCGTGACGACAATACCGCCAAGGCCATCGATCTGGTTGCTGGCGCGCACGTAGGACGAGCGGAACGCGAACACGTTCTTGAACGACAGGTGGTCGCTGGCGCGCCATTCGGCCGTCACGCTGTCGCCCCAATTGCGGACGTAGGAAGGCAGCGTGAACGCGTTGTTGACCGCATCGGGGCGCTGCCCGTCGGTCACGTAGTTCGGCGCGGTCGTCTGGGTTGCCAGCACGAGGCCGAGGAAGCCGGCGCCGGCGGGGCCGAGCGCCAGCGGCGATGGATTGACGGCCACGACCGCTGCGCCCGGCGGCGTGTAGTTGTTCTCGGTCCAGTCGAACTTGTTGACGACCTTGAAGTCGCCGTGTTCGTATTTGACGGCGACGAACACGCTGTTCTGGTTCTTGTCGCCGAGGTATTTCGGCGACACCAGCGTCGTCGGCATTCCCGACGATGCCGGGAAGGTGAACGTCGTGCCCGCGCCGAGGTTCTTCATGTCGCCCCGGCGCTGGTCGTGGACGAAGCTGATCGATGCGCTGAAGTCGCCGATCGCGCCGGTGTCGATCCGGGTCTTGCTGCGGAACTGCTTGTAGTTGCCGTAGGTGAATTCCTGATCGACGCCGAACCTGCCGGGCGGGTCGCGGGTGATCACGCTGACCGCGCCGACGGTGGCGTTGCGGCCGAACAACGTGCCCTGCGGCCCGCGCAGGACTTCGATCTGGGCGATGTCCGGCAGGTCGAGCGATGAACCCACCGGCGCCGAAATGTACACGCCGTCGATATAGACCGAGACTTCCTTGTCGGAACCCGGCACGACGCCATAGCTGGTGATGCCGCGCATCGTGAACGATGGCAGCATGCCGCCGCCCGCGGTCGGCCGCACGGCCAGGTTCGGCACCACGGCGTTGAGATCGACCACGCTGGTGATGCGGTTGGCGGTCAGCGCCTGCGGCGTCACCGCCGTCATCGAGATCGGCACGTCCTGCTGGTTCTGCTGGCGCTTCTGGGCGGTGACGACGATTTCGCCGACCGTATCCACTGCCGCTTTTGCCTGGTCCGATGGTGCATCATTGGCCGCCGCGTGAGCGGACGATGAAATGGCGATCATGGCCAGCGAACAGCCGACGATCAGTTGCGGCTTCAGAGAGAATGACCTTTTCATTTTCGACATCCAACCTCCCTTTATGATTGAAATTCGATATTTTTTAAAATCTGCGTTTTCAATTCGTCACGTCGGTGACGGTGTGGTGCGAAGCCGATCTTTCGTGTCTCCGGTCCGTCAGCGGGCAATCTGCGGCGTGGCGCCGCGTGGCATCGACCCGATCGGTGCGCGCTCCGGGGCTGGTGGATCGAGCGGGTCGCGCATGAATCAGAATGCCTATAAGCTATTGCATAAACCATTTGCCGCCTTCCACAAGCACGAATGTCCGCCTTGCCGTCCGGTCGCGAAACCGCTCGACCGGCATTGCATCACGTTCATTCCATTATTGGCATCGCCCCGGCGGCTGTGGCAGGTTCGCATGAACGTGCCGCAGCAGGCCGCAACGAGGGGGACAAGCGATGAACGGACAGGACAACAAGCCATTTGCCGGCCGGGTCGCCGCCGTCACCGGCGCGGGCAAGGGGCTTGGCAGGGCCTATGCCGAATGGCTGGCCGCGCACGGGTGCGCGGTGGTGGTCAACAATCGGCTCCATCCCGGCCAGGCCTCGTCGGCGCAAGCGGTGGTCGACGGCATCGTGGCTGCGGGAGGGAGCGCTGTCGTCCATCACGGCAGCGTCGATGATCCGGCGGCCTCCGCCAGCCTGGTCGCGACGGCGCTCGACGCGTTCGGGCGTCTGGACATCCTGGTCTGCAATGCCGGGGTGATGCCCGAGGCACCGCTGGCCGAAATGCCGGTCGAGGACATCCAGCGTCTGGTCAGCATCAACGTGCTCGGCACCATTCTGCCGTTGCGCGCAGCGTGGGCCCACATGCTGGCCACCGGCTATGGCCGCATCGTGCTGACCGGTTCGACGGTCGGCGTCTACGGCCATCCGAACGTTGCCGCCTATGGCGCCACCCGCGCCGGGGCGGTGGGCCTTGCCCGCTCGCTGACGCTGGAAACCCCGGCCGGTGCCGACATCGCGGTCAACGTCATCATGCCGTTTGCCTACACCAACATGTCGGCCACCGCGATCGATCAGGCGATGCCGGCATCGGTTTCGGAACGGATCAAGCCGCACCGCATCGCGCCGATCGTCGGCTGGCTTTGCAGCCAGGGCAACCCCCATCGTGGCCGCATCTTTCACGCCAGTTCGCTGCGCGCCACGCGCATCGGCCTTACTGAAAGCGCCCCGGTTGCGGTCGATCCCGAAAACCTCGCCGCGCTCGACGGGCATGGATTCGCGCTCGATCCCAACTTCGAGCCGCCCGATTCGGTCATGGCGGTCGGCCGGCTGCTTGGCGGCTGACGATCGATCCCGGCCAGTGCCGGGGGAAATCAAAAGGTTCCGGAGTCGGTTTCGATTCAATCGGAATGAAACCGACTCCGGATTTCGATGAAGCCCAGCGCCTCGTCCAGCGCTGGAAACGCCGGCGCACGCTGTTCCTGCCATGAGGCGATACCCTCGCGGAAATCCGGCCCCGCCGTTGCCTCGGCCAGCAATGCTTCCGAGCGGGCGTGGCTTTCGGCATAACGGGCGGTCAGGTCATGCCATACCTGCTGCTTCACGGCCCGCATCGCCCACGGCGAGCACTGCGCGGCCAGCGTCCGCGCATAGGCCATCGCCTCGTCCAGCAAGCGGTCTGCCGGCACCACCCGGTTGACCAGACCCATCGCCAGTGCTTCGGCCGCGCGGACCAGCCGGGCCGAGAGCAACAGGTCCATCGCGTGGCCGGTGCCCACCAATCGCGGCAGCAGCCAGCTCATGCCGAATTCCGCCACCAGCCCGCGGCGTGTGTAGGCGGTCGCGAACTTGGCTTCCTCGCTGGCGAAGCGCACATCGTAGCACAGCGCCTGCTGCAGCCCGATGCCGAAGCACGCGCCGTTGATCGCGCCGATCACCGGCTTGCCGATGCGCAGCGGCGTCCAGAACGGCAGCGGCGCTGTCGATTGCGCGGTGCCGGCCTCTGCCACTTCGGCCAGTTTCTCGCCATCGCCGCCGGTGCAGAACGCGTTGCCGGCGCCGGTCACCACGATCGCGCGCACGGCGGGATCGCGTGCCGCATCCTCCAGCGCGGCGAAGCAGGCCCGGCTCATCGCCCCGTTCCAGGCGTTGCCGCGCTCGGGGCGGTTCAACGTCAGCAGCAGCACCGCGCCGTCGCGCTCGGCCAACACCACGGCATCGCTCATCGCCATTCTCCCTCGACGAACCGGGACGATGGCCGGTGCCGCGCGGCAATGCCAGCGCAGAGTTGCATTTCGTCGCGGCGATGTTGCACACAGGCCCTTCGCTGGCGTCGGCACCGGCGCTAGCCTGCCGGTGCACAGGAAAAGGCGGGCGTATGGCGGAAGGCAACTCGATCGCGGGGCTCAAGGTCGTCATCATCGGCAGCGGCTTCGCCGGCACGCTGATGGCGATAAAACTGCTCGAACGCGGCGTGCGCGATTTCGTCGTGCTCGAAAAGGCCGATCGCCTTGGCGGCACCTGGCGTGACAACACCTATCCCGGCGCCGCCTGCGATGTCGCCGCGCATCTCTACAGCTACTCGTTCGCGCGCAATCCGTGGTGGCCCAGCCGCTATGCGAAAGGGCCGGCGATCTGGAAATACCACGCGCGCGTCGCCCGGCGCTTCGGGGTGCTGCCGTTCATCCGCTATGGCCAGGAAGTCACCGAAGTCACCTTCGACGGACGCGGCTGGGTGGTGCGCACCGCGGCGGGCGATGCATACCACGCCGATGTCGTGGTCTGCGCCACCGGTCGCCTCCATCATCCGGTCGTCCCTGCCATCGCCGGCGGCGAAAGCTTCGCCGGCGCTTCGTTCCACACCGCGCGCTGGGATCATTCGGTTCCGCTCACCGGCAAGCGTGTCGGCCTGATCGGTACCGGCTCCACCGCCACGCAGGTGATCACCGCGCTTGCCGGGCAGGTCTCGCGGCTCAGCGTGTTCCAGCGCACCGCGCAATGGGTGTTCCCGGTCAAGGACACGCCGAACCCGTGGCGGCGGCGGCTCCAGTTCGCGCTCTCACCGGCAGTGTGGAAACGGTACTACCTGCAATTGCGCGGTGAGACCGAAGCCCGTGCGGTGGCCGCCACCGGCACCCCCGAAGGCCGCGCCGCGCGTGATCAGGCGGTCCACGATGCACTGGCGTCGATCCGCGATCCCGAACTGCGCGCCAGGCTGACGCCGGACTACGAAGTCGGCTGCAAGCGGCTGGTGTTTTCGGACGGTTTCTACGACGCGATCCAGCAGCCTTCGATCGATCTCGTCACCACGCCGATCGATCGCATCGTTCCGGAAGGCGTCGTCACCGCCGATGGCCGCACCCACCCCCTCGACGTGCTGGTCTACGCCACCGGCTTCGACGCCCACGCTTATCTGCGCCCGATGCGGATCACCGGCGTCGGCGGTATCACGCTCGATCAGGTCTGGGCCGATCTGCCACTCACTTACCAGTCGATGACGATCCCCGGCATGCCCAACCTGCTGCTGATCAACGGGCCGTATTCGCCCGGCGGCAGCGCCTCGGTGATCGGCATCATCGAGGCGCAGGTCGAGTACCTGCTGAAGTTGCTCGACCGCATCGCGACGCGCAACGTGCTGCTCGATCCCCGCGCCGACGTCGCTCTGGCCTGGCTCGAAGGCGTGCGCGAAAAGGCGCGTGCGTCGGTCTGGGGTTCGGGCGGCTGCCAGTCTTGGTATCTCGACAAGACCGGCACGCCGTCGCTCGATCCCAGCACCCTGTCCGAGCTTTCCGCCCGGCTCGCCCAGCCGGCATGGAGCGATTATATCGAGACACCACGGGCAGGGCAGGAGGCAAGCTGATGCCACGGATCGCCGCCAATGGCATAGACATCGAATACGCACTCGAAGGCCCGGACACGGGGCCGGTCATCCTGCTGATCCACGGCGTCGGCGCGCAGATGATCCGCTGGCCGAAGGCGTTGTGCGATCGCCTTATCGCCGCCGGCTACCGCCTGCTCCGCTACGATTCGCGCGACATCGGCCTCTCCACCTGGTGTGACGAAGCCGGTCTGCCCGACATGGCCGAAGTGCTCCGCGCCAAGGCCGAGGGCCGCACGCCGGCGCTGGCCTACCACCTCGAAGACCTCGCCGCCGATGCCGCCGCGCTGCTCGATGGCCTGGGTATCGCCCGCGCCCATGTCGTCGGGGTTTCGCTCGGCGGCATGGTGGCACAGCGGCTTGCCATCGACTATCCGGCGCACGCCGCGTCGCTGGCGCTGGTGATGACGCAGAGCGGCCATGACGAGCTACCACCGTCGAACCCCGAAGCGCTGGCGATGCTGGCGAAACCCGCGCCCGATCCCGCGGTCGATCTGCAAGCCCATCTCGATCATCAGGTCGCGCTCAACCGCACCCTCGGCAGCCCGCTTTATCCTGCGCCCGAGGCGGACTTGCGCAGCTATGCCGCCCGTGCCGCGAAGCGCGCCTATCACCCGCAAGGCGCCGCCCGGCAGCTCGCCGCCGCGCGAGGCAGTGCCGATCGCACCGCCGCCTTGCGCCAGCTCGACGTGCCCACGCTGGTCATCCACGGTGCCGATGATCCGCTGATCCGCCCCGAATGCGGTGACCAGCTTGCCGCCGCGATTCCCGGCGCATGGCTGCTCAAGCCCGGCGGCATGGGGCATGACCTGCCCGAGCCGCTGCTTGACCTGATCGCTCAAAACATCCTCGCCAACATCCGCCGCGCGGAAGGCGGCTGAGCGGTGCTTTATCCCGACGCCGAGGCGGTTCCCGCCCACGTTCCGCCGGGGCTGATCGTCGATCACGACGTGTTCACCGTCGATGCACCCGACGGTGATTTTGCGGGCGCGATGGTGCGCCTGCGCGATTCCGGGGTGCCGCGCCTGCTGTGGACGCCGCGCAACGGTGGCCACTGGCTGGCGCTCGACGGCGATGACATCCGCAGGATTCTGGAGGACCCCGAAACGTTCTCCAGCCGGGCGATGCGGGTGCCGAAAAGCGCCAACGTCTCGCCACCGATGGCACCGCTGATGATCGATCCGCCGGCGCTGGTCGCCTATCGCCGCCTGCTCGCGCCGTTCTTCACGCCTGCCGAAGTCCGCCGCCTCGAACACCGCGCGCGCGCAGTTTGCGTGGCGCTGATCGAGGAACTGCTGCCCCGCGGTGGCTGCGAGTTCGTCACCGAATTCTCCCGGTTCATGCCGATCGTCATCTTCATGGACATGCTGGCGCTGCCGGTCGCGGATCGTCCGCTGATTCTCGCGATTGCCGACCGTATCGTTCGGCCCGATCGGCCCGAAACGCGGATGACCGGCTTTGCCGAACTCTGGCAGTACTGCGCCGCTCGCATCGCCGAACGCCGCGCCGATCCCGGGGACGATCTGCTCACTCACCTCGCCACCGCCACGATCGACGGGCTGCCGCTCAGCGATGCCGAGTTGCAGGGCCTGTGCACCACGCTGATGCTCGGCGGGCTCGACACCGTTACCGCCATGCTCGGCTTCATCGCCGCGTTTCTGGCACGCAGCCCCGCCCACCGCGCCGAATTGCGCGCGCATCCCGAACGCATGACCAACGCGATCGAGGAATTCCTGCGCCGCATGGGCATGGTCAACCTGACGCGCGAGGTCACGCGGCCGGTGCAACTGCGCGACGTGACGCTGCAGCCCGGTGATCTGATCGTGCTGGCGACCGCGCTATGCAACTTCCCGCAGGACGGCGGCGACGGACTAGCGGTCGATTTCACCCGGCACCGCCAACCCCACGCCACGTTCGGTGCCGGCCCACACTATTGCCTCGGATCGATGCTCGCCCGTGCCGAAATCCGCATTTTCCTTGAGGAATGGTTGCCGCGCATTCCCGATTTCGCCATTGCCGAAGGCGCGGTGCTTGCCGTGAAGGTCGGCGCCGCCGCGAATATCGTCAGCCTGCCGCTGGTCTGGAACCCGTTGGCAGGCTGAAACCTTAGCGCGGCGGCATCCGCACCGCGCCGTCCAGCCGGATGCACTGCCCGTTGAAATAGGTGTTGCGCGCGATTTCCAGCGCCAGGCTGGCGAATTCCTCGGGCTTGCCCAGCCGGCGCGGGAACGGGATCGACGCACACAGCGCCTCGTACATCGCCGGCGAACGATCCTTCATGCCCAGCATCGGCGGCGTGGCGAACGTGCCCGGCAGGATCGCGTTGACGCGGATGCCCAGGTCCATCAGGTCGCGCGCCATCGGCAGCACCATCGCGTTGACCGCGCCCTTGCCACCGCCATACGGCACCTGGCCAATCTGCCCGTCCTGCGATGCGGCGGACGATGTGAACA
Source organism: Sphingomonadales bacterium (assembly GCA_018971065.1). The sequence goes on from JAGWVC010000011.1 coordinate 49,175, forward strand.
CGATGCAACCGCGCTCGCCGTCGTCGTTCAGTGGCTCGGCATTGGCCATGCCCAGCGCCGCGATCGAGGCCACGCGATAGCTGGCGGTGAACACGCCCTCCGCCGCACGCGCCACCAGCGCCGTCGCCATGCGCTTGTAACCGCCTGTCGTCTTGTCGAACGACACCGTCTTGCCGGCGGCCGCCACCACCGCGCAGTGCACCACCACGCGCTCCTGCCCGTGCGCGGCGCGCGCCTTGGCAAAGCCGGCCTCGACACTGGCCTCGTCCATGATGTCCACGGCGCAGAACACCCCGCCGATTTCTGCAGCGAAAGCCTCGCCCGCCTCGGCATTGATGTCGAAGATCGCCACTTTCAGGCCTGCCGCGCTGAAGGCCTGCGCGGTGGCCCGCCCCAGCCCGGATGCGCCTCCGGTAACGACGGCGGCGATCGAATGGTCGAGTTGCATGGCGGGTGCCTCCTTCTGCTGCGAATCCGTGAGGCAAAGTCTCTGGACCGCCGGGCGCGGTTATGCAATGCCACGCATGAAGTTCAATAATGGGAGAGCGCCATGTCCGCAAAATTGTCCGGCCGCCGCATCGTCGTCACCGGCGCTGCCAGCGGCATGGGGCGCGCGATCGCGCGGATGTTCGCGGCCGAAGGCGCCGCGCTGGCGCTGCTTGATCGCAACGCGGACGGTATCGCCGAGGTCGCCGCCGAACTTGCCCAACCCGGCTTTGCCTGCGACGTCACCGACCGGGCCGGCGTCCACGGCATCGTCGCCCAGGCCGGAGAGCGGCTCGGCGGCATCGATGGCGTGGTCAACGCCGCCGGCATTCTCGACATCACCCCGTTCGTCGATCTCGACCCCACCAGTTGGGACCGGATGATCGCGGTCAACCTCACCGGCCCGTTCAATGTCGTCAAGGCGGCGCTGCCGTTCCTGCGTGCGGCGGCATCGGCCACCATCGTCAATATCGCCTCGGTCAGCGCGCTGATGCCGATGCCGGGCACCGCCGGCTACTCGGCCAGCAAGGCCGGCCTTGCCATGTTCACCAAGTCGATCGCGATGGACCTCGGCCCCACCATTCGCGCCAACTCGATCTGCCCGGGCGTCATCGTCACCGAAATGACCCGCTACCTTTGGGAAAGCCCCGAGCACAGCGCCCGCGCCGCCGACCGCGTCGCGCTCAAGCGCCTCGGCCAGGCGGAGGATGTCGCCCGCGCCGCGCTGTTTTTCAGTTGCGAGGATTCGGGCTTCACCACCGGCACCGAACTGCCGGTGGACGGCGGGTTCAGTTGGCGCTGACGGAGGAACGACGATGAGCATCGACGACATCGGCCGGCTTGGCCCGGCGGACGAATTCCTCAACCACCAGATCGCCGACACGTTCGCGGCGGTTGGCACCTCCGATCTTGGCTGGACCCAGAAAGTCTGGGCGGCATTCGCGCGCAAGGACGGCAGCCTCAGCATCTCGTTCGGCCTCGGCAAATATCACAACCGCAATGTCATGGATGCGTTCGCCGGCGTCTCGCGCGGCACCGCGCAGTGGACGGTGCGCGCCAGCCGCCGGCTCGATCGCGCTTTCGATGATCTTGCCGTCGGCCCGATCCATTACGAGGTGGTGGAGCCGCTGCGCGCCATCCGCTTCCGGCTCGACGCCAACCACACCCAGCCGATCGCCTTCGACGTGCTGTTCACCGGCGTGCTCCCGCCGTTCTTCGAGAAGCGCAACCGCCGCCGCTCGTCCACCCGGCAGATGATGGACGCGGTGCGCTACCATCAGCCCGGCAGGCTCTCGGGTTGGGTCGAGATCGACGGCGAGCGGCAGTCGATCGGTGACGACTGGTTCGGCTTTCGCGATCACTCCTGGGGCACGCGCGGCAAGGGCATCGGCATGCCACTGCCCGATGGCCCGCCCGATCAGGGCATCGGCAACATGCGGCTGCTGTGGGGGCCTTGGCTGTTCGAGCGTGCCGATGGCGCGCACTTCGAGTTGATGAACTACTGGGTCGCCGGCGACAACTGGCAGTACTTTTCCGCGCACCGCAACGAGGCCGGCCCCGGCCCTGACGGCGTGCGCCAGACCGAGGTGCGCAGCATGCGCCCCGACCTGCGTTTCGATCCTGCCACCCGCCGCTTGCTCGGCGGCACCTGCACGTTCGAACTCGCCACCGGCGAAACGCTCGATGTCGCGGTGGAGACCCTTGGCGCCTCGGGATTCCACTTGCGCACCGGTGAATACGGCGAATGGCGCGGCGGCCGCCACGGCTCGTGGCGCGGCGACTATCATGAGGGCGGCGAGCATATCCCCGACGTCATCGCGGCGCTGCCCAGCCTCGGGCAGTTCCGTGACGCGCCGGTACGGCTCCGGCTCGGCGACCTCGTCGGCTACGGCATCCAGGAATCGATCTACACCGGCGTGTTCCCGGATCTCGGCCTCACCGCCGAGTCCGACTACCCGACCGATCTCTGACCGTGCCTCGCGACCTCGCCGCCCTCGCGCACCACCTCCCAACCCGGCTGCCCGATGCAGCGCCGATCACCGCGATTCGTCCGCTGGCGGTGGGGTTCTCGAACGAGACCTACCTTGTCGAGGGCCCCGATCTGATCGTGCGCGCGTCGCCGCAGGGCGAGCCGTTGCTGGCGCCATTCGCAGTCCACGATGTTGTCGCCCAGTACGACATCCTTGCGGAACTCGTCGCCGGCCTGCCGGTGCCGCACCCGATGGTGGTCGATCGCGACGGCACCGCGCTCGGTTACCCGTTCTTCGTCATGGCGCGCGTGCCGACGGATGGCTGGGATGACTGGGAGGCTCCCGAATGGGCCGCGCAGGGCGACGACGCCTTCCGCGCCGGCCTGTGCGACGAACTCGTCGCGCTATATGCCGCCGCGCATCGCCTCGGCCCGCTACCCGCCTGCGGCCCGGCGCGTGATAACCGCGGCCAGCTCGCCATCTGGCACGATCCGGTGCGCGCCATCGCCCCGCCGGCTCTGAACGATGCCTTCTCGCTGCTCCATGAATCCGCCCCACCGTCGCTGCCCGCCCGCTTCGTCCATGGCGACGCAAAGATCGCCAACATCCTCTGGCACCACGGCCGCATTGCCGCGCTGCTCGATTACGAGATGGCGTTCAATGGCGATCCCCGCTGGGATGTCGGCAGCATCGTCCGGCAATTGCGCAGCGGCCTGTCGTTCAGCCGCGCCGGTGAACGCCTTTCCGGCTTCCGCGATGCCGCGTGGTTCACCGCGCAATGGCAGGCGCGCACCGGCCACGACGCCGATGCCATGGCCTGGTTCGAAGCCGCGTCGAACGCCGCCTATGCCGCGATTCTGGCGTGGGGCGCTCACCTCCACGCCACCGGCCGTGCGGCCGATGCCCGCTATGCCGACTTCGGCCCGGTGATCGAGCGGCTTGCCGGCGCCGCGCTGCGCCTTGCTGAACAGCACGCGCGGCGCTGATTCAACCTTCGCTCGCCGCGATCCGCTTCGCGTCTTCGCGCAACACGTCCTTGCGCACCTTGCCCGACGGCACGCGGGGCAGATCGTCCACCAGCACGACATGCTCAGGGAACTTCTGCCGCGCCAGCCCGGCCGCATCGAGGAAGCGCCGGATCTCGGGCAGGTCGATGCTCTGCCCGGCGCGCGGGATGATGAAGGCGCAGCCCTTCTCGCCGGTCACCGCGCTCGGCATCGCCACGATCGCCACTTCCGCCACCGCCGGGTGGCCGTAAAGCACGTCCTCGACTTCCTTCGGGCTGATGTTCTCGCCGGAACGGATGATGATGTCCTTCGATCGCCCGGTGATCACCAGGAAGCTGCCGTTCACCCGCCGACCCAGATCGCCCATCTTGAAGAAGCCGTCCGGTTCGAAATTTCCGGTGTTGTCCTCGGCCGCCAGATACCCCACGCACAACCCCGGGCTGAGCAGGTAGATTTCCCCTTCGGCGCCGGCGGGCAGTTCCGCCCCGGTGCCGCCATCGACAATCCGCATCTGCACCGGATGGCGCACCTCGCCGTCGGTCTCCGCGCCCAGGTGCTTGTCCGCCTCGCGCTCGTAACCCAGTGTCGCGGTCAGGCACTCGGTCGAGCCATAGGCACGGAAGAACTTCGCCTGCGGCAACATGTCGCTCGCCCGCCGGATCAGCTCGGGCGAGACTGTGGTGCCGCCGCAGAAGAACAGCTTCAGGCTGCGCAGCCGCTGTGGCGCGCTTTCGGCCACGTCCAGCATCTGCTGCAGGAACGGCGTCGCCCCGCCGGTCACCGTGCAGCCGTGCTGCTCGATCGCAGCCACGCCTTCCTCGGGCGTCCACACGTCCATCAGCACGCTGACGTTGCCCGCCACCCACGGCATGTCGAACGCCCAGATCGCGCCGGTGATGTGGGTGACGGGCGAGGGCATGAACGCCACGTCATCCTCCCCGATCGGATAGCTGTCGGCCATCGCCTGCACGCGATGACCATAGGTGTGCTGGGTGTGCAGCACGCATTTCGGCCGGCCGGTGGTGCCGCTGGTGTACATGGCGATGATCACATCGCCGGCATCAAGCGCGGGCAGGCGGCTTTCGTCCACCGGCGGTCCGGCGATCGCCTCGTCCCAGGTGAGATCACCCGCATCACGCACCACCACCACGTCGCGCAGCGCCGGCAGCTCGCCGCGCAGTCCCTGCACGGTGGCGACGTAATCGTGCTTGCGGAATGTGCCCGGCACGAAGATCAGCTTCGCCCCGCAGTCGGCCAGGATGAACGCCAGTTCGGCGCCGCGATAGATCGGCGGGATCGGGTTGATCACCAGCCCGCACATCCGCGCCGCCAGCCCGATCACCGCCGCCTCGCACCAGTTGGGCAATTGCAGCGAGATCACGTCGCCGCGCACCAGCCCCCGATCAAGGAAGAACCCCGCCAGCCGCAGCGACTGATCCCAGACCTGCGCGCGCGTCATCCGCCGCTCGCCCTCGATCTGGTAGGTCTTGTCCGGATCGCGCGCCAGCGTCTCGCGGGCGATCTCGGGCAGGGTGCGGTCGGTCCAGTGCCCTTCGGCCTTCCAGCGCGCCGCCCACCCGTCCGACCAGCGGGTCTGCCAACCGTTGGGCTGCGTGCGTTGGGTCCATTCCATGGTCATCGTCCCTTCGGGAGCTGGAGCAGTCTGTCAGCGGTGATTTCGCGTTGTATTTCGGAGGTGCCGCCGGAGATGGAGAAGACCCACGACCAGAGGTATTCGTAGGTCCACGGGGTTTGGGTGCGGTCGCCGTCGAACTCCATGAAGTCCCAGCCGAGGATGTCGGCGACGACTTCGGAGAGGGCCTTGTGGGTTTGGGTGACCATGAGCTTCATCATCGAGCCCTTGGGGCCGGGGATGCCGGTGCGGTCGGTCTCGGCGATGTCGGCGAGGGTCATGGCGCGGATCGCCATGGTGTCGGCCTTGAGGGCAGCGAGGCGCTGGGCGATGCCGTGGTCGTCGATGGCGCGGCTGCCGTCGTCGAGCCGGGTCCTGGCCGCAAGCTCGATGGCGCGGTTCACGCGTTCGTAGAGTTCGAGCTGGTCGCCGATGAAGCCGAGGCCGCGCTCGAACGACAGCGTGGCCAGCGCGGTGGACCAGCCGCCGCCGATCTCGCCGACGACGTTCGCCACGGGAATGCGCACCTCGTCGTAGAACACGGTGTTGACGTGGTCGTCGTTCAGCATCGTGCGGATCGGCCGGATGTCGATGCCCGGCGCCTTCATGTCGCAGATCAGCCAGGTCAGCCCCTTGTGGCGCTGGCTGTCGGGATCGGTGCGGATCAGCAGTTCCTGATAGTCGGCATGCTGCGCGTCGGTGGTCCACATCTTGGCGCCGGTGACGACGATATGGTCACCATCGATCACGCCGCGGGTCTTGAGCGCGGCAAGGTCGGAACCGGCGTTCGGCTCGGAGAAGCCCTGGCACCACAGCGCCTCGCCATTGAGGATGCGCGGCAGGTGGAACGCCTTCTGCTCGGGCGTGCCGCGCGCGATCAGCGTCGGCCCGGCATGCATCATCGCGACGTAAGTGGTGTTGATGTGGTGCGGGGCATGCGCTCTGGCCATCTCCTCGTACCAGATCACCTGCTGCAGGCCCGAAAGCCCCATGCCGCCGTATTCCTGCGGCCATGCAACCCCGGCCCAGCCATGGTCGTTGAGCTTCCTTTGCCAGTCACGGTCGAACCGCGCGGCGGCGGGGCCGTGCGCCGGACGAGCCTCGCCGGGCACGTTCGCCCTGAGCCATTCGCGCGCGCGGGCGCGGAAGGCGATCTCGGCTTCGGAGTACGTCAGGTCCATCAGTCTTCCAGACTTGCATGCAGCAGGCGCGCCAGCAACGCGCGCTTGCCGCCGAACACCCGGCCCAGCAGCAGCGCATGCTTCAGCAGCAGGTGGCAGTCGTGCTCGTCGGTGACGCCGATGCCGCCGTGAAGCTGGATCGAGGTGTCGGCATTGGCCAGCGCCGCCTGCGCCGCGAGGTGCCGCGCCGCATCGAGGTGGACGCCGGCATCGCCGCGCCCTTCCTTGAGCGCGGCGGCCGCATACCACAGTTGCGCCCGTGCCGCTTCGGCGCGCACCGCCATGTCCGCGCACGGATGGCGCACTGCCTGCCACGCGCCGATCTTGCGCCCGAACGTCTCGCGCACCTTGGCATACTCGACGATCAGATCGAGCGCCGCCTCGGCAATCCCCACCAGCATCGCTGCCACGCCCAGTTCGCCCAGTTGCCACGGCCGCGCGTCGGCAACTTCCGCCAGCGGCGCGCCCAGCCGCGCCACCCGCGCCAGCGAGTTGGCCGGATCGAGCGCCGGGCGCGGCTCCACCGTCAGCGCCGCAACCTCGAACAACGCGGCGCCTTCGCGCGTCACCAGCAGCGCATGGCTCGCGTGAGTGCCGCCCAGCAGCCGGAAGCTCGCACCATCAGGCACCAGCAGCGCCACGCCAACCTCACCCGCGATCAGCGCCGCGCGCAGGTCCGGCGCCAGCGGCAGGTTGGCGGCCAGGCACTGCGCCAGCACGTCCACCGGGCCGCACTGCCGCCCCACCTCGCGAAAGAACAGCGCATGCTCCACCGCGCCAAGCCCGCTGCCGCCGCAC
>JAGWVC010000098.1 GCA_018971065.1 Sphingomonadales bacterium
GATCGACCTGGTGCCGGGGGAGACGGTGTTCAGCCAGACCGCGAGCATGGCGTGGATGTCGGATTCGATCCGCATGGACACGCATACTGGCGGCGGGCTGATGGCCGGGCTGAAGCGGGTGTTTGCCGGCGGCGGGCTGTTCATCACCGAATTCACCGCCGACCGGCCGGGGCATGTGGCGTTTGCGCCGCGATTTCCGGGGCAGATCGTGCCGGTGCAACTGGGTGTGGGCGAATCGCTGGTCTGCCGCAAGGAGACGTTCCTGTGCGCCGAGAAGTCGGTGACGCTGGACATCTTCTTCCAGCAGCGGCTGGGGGCGGGGTTCTTTGCCGGCGAGGGCTTCATCATGCAGCGGGTGACCGGGCCGGGGACGGTGTTCCTGGACCTGTCGGGCGAGGTGGTGGAGAAGGATCTGGCGCCGGGCGAACGGTTGCTGGTCCATGCCGGGCATATCGGGATGCAGGACCCGTCGGTTTCGATCGACATCCAGATGCTGCGCGGCTTCCGCAATATCCTGTTCGGCGGCGAGGGGTTGTTCCTGGCGACGCTGACCGGGCCGGGGCGGGTTTGGCTGCAATCCATGCCGATCATGAACCTGGCCGAGGAAGTGGCGCGCTATATGCCCAGCGGCGATGGCGAGCGGGGCGGCAACCGGGTGCTGCAGGCGGGTGCCGGCGCGGCGGTGGTGGGCGGCATTCTGGGCAGCCTGCTGGGGGATTCGTGACCTTGGACGGGGTGCGGACCGAGGTTGTTGCCGGGTTCGGTGGGGCCGCGCTGGCGGTGCATCGGCTGGGTGCGGGACGGCCGGTGGTGTTGCTGCACGGGCTGTTTTCCAACGCCAACGTCAACTGGATCAAGTACGGCCACGCGGCCCGGCTGGCCGAGGCAGGGTTCGAGGCGGTGATGCCCGACTTGCGCGCGCACGGGGCAAGCGCGGCGCCGCATGACGAGGCCAGTTATCCGCACGACGTGCTGGTGCGCGATCTGGAGGCGGTGATTTCCGGGCTGGGGCTGGCGGATTACGATCTGGGTGGGTTCTCGCTGGGCGCGCGGACGGTGCTGAAAGGCGTGCTGGAAGGGCTGCGTCCGCGGCGGCTGGTGCTGGGCGGGATGGGCCTGCAAGGGCTGGTGGGCTGGCGCGGGCGGACCGCGCACTTCCTGGACGTGATCGACCGGTTCGGCGACATCCCGCGCGACGACCCCAGCTATTATGCGCAACAGTTCATGAAGAGCACCGGGATCGACCGCGTGGCGGCGCGGTTGCTGTTGCTGAGCCTGGAAGGCACGGCGATGGGCGAACTGGGGGCGATGACCACGCCGACGCTGGTGGTGTGCGGCGACGAGGACCGCGACAACGGATCACCCGAGGATCTGGTGGCGGTGCTGCCCGATGCGGTTCACGCGGTAATCCCCGGAACCCACATGGGCTGCGTGACGAAGCGGCAACTGGGCGAGGCGATCGTGGGGTTCCTGGCGGGATAGCGGGTATCACGCCCGGGTGGCGATCAGCGTAGCGACCACGCCCGGGTCGGCCAGCGTGGAAATGTCACCCAGGTTCGAGGTGTCACCTTCGGCGATCTTGCGCAGGATGCGGCGCATGATCTTGCCGCTGCGGGTCTTGGGCAGGCCGGGGGCGAAGTGGATGACGTCCGGCGTGGCGATCGGACCGATTTCGTGGCGGACCCATTGGACGAGGGCTTTTCGGGTCTCTTCGGATTCGGGCTCACCGGCGTTGAGAGTGACGTAGGCGTAGATGCCCTGGCCCTTGATGTCGTGCGGGAAGCCGACGACGGCGGCTTCGGCGACCTTGCTGTGGGCCACCAGCGCGCTTTCCACTTCGGCGGTGCCCATGCGGTGGCCCGAGACGTTGATGACATCGTCCACCCGGCCGGTGATCCAGTAGTAGCCGTCCTCGTCGCGGCGGCAGCCGTCGCCGGTGAAATACTTGCCGGGGTAGGTGGTGAAGTAGGTCTGGAAGAAGCGGGCGTGATCGCCCCAGACGGTGCGCATCTGGCCGGGCCAGCTTTGCGTGATGCACAGGTTGCCTTCACTGGCGCCGTCAAGAACCGTGCCCTCGCCATCGACGAGCTGGGGGACGACGCCGAACATCGGTTTGGTGGCGCTGCCCGGCTTCAGGTCGGTGGCGCCGGGAAGCGGCGTGATCATCGCGCCGCCGGTCTCGGTCTGCCACCAGGTATCGACGATCGGGCAGCGTTCATCGCCCACCACGCGCCAGTACCATTCCCAGGCTTCGGGGTTGATCGGCTCGCCGACCGAGCCCAGCAGGCGCAGGCTGGAGCGGCTCGTGCGTTTCACCCAGTCGTCGCCTTCGCGCATCAGCGCCCGCAGCGCGGTGGGGGCGCCATAGAAAATGTTGACCTGGTGGCGGTCGACGATCTGCCAGAAGCGACTGTGATCGGGGTAATTCGGCACACCTTCGAACATGACGACGGTGGCGCCGTTGGCCAGCGGGCCATAGACGACATAGCTGTGACCAGTGACCCAGCCGATGTCGGCCGCGCACCAGTAGATGTCGCCGGGGCGGTAGTCGAACACGTAGTGGTGAGTCATCGCCGCCCAGGTGAGGTAGCCGCCCGAGGTGTGGAGCACGCCCTTGGGCTTGCCGGTGGAACCGCTGGTGTAGAGGATGAACAGCGGGTCTTCGGCGGACATTTCGGCGGGGGGGCAATCGGCGGCGACGGCATCGCGCAGATTGTGCCACCAGTGGTCGCGGTGATCGGCAAAGGCGATGGCGTTGCCGACGTGGCGCACGACGAGGACGGCGGTGACATCCGGACACTGGGCCAGCGCTTCATCGACATTGGCCTTCAGCGGCACCTGCTTGCCGCCGCGCATGCCGGCGTCGGCGGTGATGACCACCTTGCTGTCGCAATCCTGGATGCGGCCGGCGAGGGCATCGGGGCTGAAGCCGCCGAACACGATCGAGTGGATGGCGCCGATCCGCGCGCAGGCCAGCATGGCCATCGCGGCTTCGGGAATCATCGGCAGGTAGATGGTGACGCGATCGCCGCGTTTTACGCCGAGCTGGAGCAGCGCGTTGGCCATGCGGCAGACTTCGCCGTGGAGTTCGCGGTAGGTGAGCTTGCGCTGGTTCGCCGGGTCGTCGCCTTCCCAGATGATGGCGGTGGTTTCGCCGTTTTGGGCGAGGTGGCGATCGAGGCAATTGGCGGAGACGTTGAGGGTGCCGTCGGCGAACCAGCGGATGCCGAAGTCAGCCTCGTCGAACGAGCATTGCGAGAGTTCGGTCCAGGGCTTGATCCAGTCCAGCCGGGCAGTCTGTTCGCGCCAGAAGCTTTCCGGGGATTCGAGCGACTGGCGGTACATGGCGTCGTACTTCGCCTTGTCCACATGGGCGCGGGCGGCCCATTCCGGGGAGACGGGGTGGACGTTGGCGGACATTGCGGCATTCCTCTTAAGCGCGTTCGCAAGTCAGGTTAGTGCCCTTCGCTGCAACCATCGTCAATCTGCCCGGCCAATTCGTACCCTAACCGTATTGCGACCGGCCGGCCGATTTCCTACCCCTTGCCTGCAGGGGGAACCTGAAATGAAGGTGACTGAAGTGCCAGGCAGTTACTCGATCTTGTACGACATTCAATCCGCAGGAGGCATCCCGGCCTATTCGCCGAATGAAATCGAAGCCGTCCTGTTCGCAGGAGGTTTGGTCGCCCTCGTGCTAATCGTGATTGCAATCTTTTCACGTGAACATCGGAAGCAGCAGGGGTGGATGTCTCTACTGCTAGTTGTTGGCGCTGGGGGATATCTGCTTCTGGACATGCTGGACCGGCGCGGTGCGGCAAGACAATTGGTGCGCGCGCAGCTTACTGTCGCGGAAGGCTGCGTCGAGGGCTTCCTCAGCAACCATGGCGACGCCTACCCAGCAAAGAGCGATCAGCCGGATGAAGAGTGGTCCATCGGCAACCACCGGTTTGGCTATAAGAGTCCCGGTAATTCCCCGGGTTACCGTCTGCGTGAAAGCCGCGGCGGTGTGGTCCATGCCGGGCAGTATCTGCGGGTGAGTTATCTGGTCAGCCCGATCTTCAAGCGCGAGGAAATCATGAAGATCGAACAAGGCGAAAAGCCATGCCAACCCAGACCCGGTTCCGCAGTGAAGTCCATTCCTCAATAATGCCAGGACTGCTTCCAGCCGTAGGTGGCTTCGATGGGGGTGCCGTTCGCGTCGGTGGCGGGCTTGAAGCGGAAGCGTTGCAGGGCGAGTTTGCAGGTGATCGTGTCCGCTGCCGGGTCGGCGCTGGGACGGTGGACGCGGCAGGCGGAGGGCTTGCCGTCGGGGCCGACCGTGATCGCGACGATGACGTAATCGCCGATGCGGGCATCGCGGCTGGCGATGGGGTAGTCCTTTGCCGAGTTGATGTCGCCGGCGATCTTCTGCGCCCTGGTCCCGCCGCCGCTGCCCGTGCCGGCGCCGCCTGCGCCGGTGCCCTGCGCCGCGCCGCTTGCCCCGGTGCCGGCGCCGGTTTCGCGGGCGCCGGAGGTCAGGGCGGCGCCGGTGCTGGCGGCGATGGGGGCGGTGATGACCGGGGCGATGGCGATCCGGGGAGGCGGCACCGCGATGGGGGCGGCGACGGCCTTCTTGCCGGGCGCGCCGGCGGTGCCGGCGGGTTCGGCGGGTTCGGCGGCGGGCGGTGGTGGTGGGGGGGGCGGCGAGTCGCGCAGGTCGAGCGCGATCAGTCCGGCCTGAACCGCGCGCCGGCCGATTTCGGGGGTGAAGGCGGCGATGATGCCGAGCACGGCGAGGATATGCAGCGCGGCGACCAGCGCGAAGCTGCCGAGGCGGCTGGCGCGCTGACGCCCGGCGCCATAGCCGCGATACGTCCTGCGATAGCCCCGCCAGCCTGCCATAGCCGCGCTATGGCACGGGGATGGGCCGGGGTGAAGGGAGCGCGGGCGCACTATGAAGTTACCGGTGATTTTTGAATAAAAATTGCCAGATTGGAGAAGTGGTTATCTTGATACTTTATCACATTGCGATTCTTGTAGAAAGCGACCTGCAAGAGTTGTATCAGAGTCGTGCCCGCAACTCTGCGGACTGAAAGTCGAGTCGAAGCGCGCGCAAGAACGCGCTCCGGTTCGATGGGGGCTACAGAAACCGCCCCAGACACCACAGGATGTCATCCTTTCATGCCTAACTGGATTCTGCTCGGCGGCGGCGCCGGGCTTTTCGTGTTGCTCGTCGCCCTGTTCTGGGCGTCGCGGATGGTCTGCTATGTCGGCAACAATCGCGTTGCCATTGTCGAGAAGCTGTGGAGCGGATCGGGTTCGGTGCAATCCGGGCTGATCGCGCTGAAGGGTGAGGCCGGCTACCAGCCCGACGTGCTGCGCGGCGGTTTCCACTTCTTCTTTCCCTATCAGTTTCAGGTCCATTCGCAGCCGCTGGTGACGATTCCGCAGGGGCAGATCGGCTATGTCTTCGCGCGTGACGGCGCCGGGCTGGCGCCGACGCAGACGCTGGCCAGCAACGCCACCACCGCCGATTTCCATGACGTGCGCGCGTTCCTGGCGAACGGAGGGCAGAAGGGGCCGCAGCGCGCGATCCTGCGCGAGGGCACTTATGCGATCAATTCGGCGCAGTTCGTAGTGATCGCGCGCGACCAGATCTATGGCCTGATGCTGGACCGCGGCGATGCCGACCTGTTCAACCAGATGCACAAGCTGATCGAGGAGCGCGGCGGCTTTCAGGCTGTCGTCATCAAGGATTCGCTGGACCAGATCGGCATCGTCACCGTGCATGACGGCCCGGCGCTGGCGGCGAACCACATCATCGCGCCCGAAGTGGGCATCGAGCAGGCGGACGCGGGCACCTTCCACAACTCGTTCCAGGACCCGGAGAAGTTCATCGCCGCCGGCGGCCGCCGTGGCCGTCAGTTGCAGGTGCTGGTCGAGGGCAGCTATTTCATCAACCGCCTGTTCGCGACCGTCGAGATGGTGGCGAAGACGGTGATCGAGGTCGGCCATGTCGGTGTCGTGATCAGCTATACCGGCGAGGATACCGGCGACACCAGCGGCGAGGACTATCGCCACGGCGAGCTGGTGGCGAAGGGCTCGCGCGGCGTGTGGAGCGATCCGCTGCTGCCCGGCAAGTACGCGTTCAACACGTATGCCGGCAAGATCCTGATCGTGCCCACCACCAACTTCATCCTGAAGTGGGAGCAGGAGGCGGTCGGCCAGCACAAGTTCGACGAGAACCTGTGCGAGGTGTCGCTGATCACCAAGGACGCGTTCGAGCCGACGCTGCCGCTGTCGGTGGTGGTTCACATCGATTACCGCAAGGCGCCCTTGGTGGTGCAGCGCTTCGGCGACATCAAGAAGCTGGTGGAGCAGACGCTGGACCCGATGGTCTCGGCCTATTTCAAGAACATTGCGCAGAAAAAGACGCTGATCGAGCTGTTGCAGGAGCGCAGCGACATCCAGGAGCAGGCCGGGGTGGAAATGCGGACGCGCTTCGGCGGCTACAACCTCGAACTGCAGGAAGTGCTGATCGGCACGCCGCGCGCTACCGGCGGCAACGACCAGATCGAGAAGGTGTTGCAGCAGTTGCGTGAGCGGCAGGTGGCGGCCGAACGCGTCTCGACCTACGAGAAGCAGCGGATTGCCGCCGAGAGCGAGAAGGCGCTGCGTGAGGCCGAGGCGCGGGCCAACCAGCAGACGTCGATCACGCAGTCGGAACTGTCGATCATCGTCAAGGAGAACGAGGGCAAGGCGCAGTTGAAGCTGGCGACCCAGCAGGCCGAGCAGACCCGCACCCAGGCCAAGGCCGAGGCGGACCGCGTGCGGCTGATCGGCGAGGGCGAGGCGGCGAAGATGATCGCGCTGGCCGCCGCCGATGCCGAGCGTATCACCAAGACTGGCCTCGCCACCGCCGAGACCATCGCCCGTCAGGCCGAGGCTTCGGGCGGTGCGCACAACCAGTTGACGCGTCAGATCGTCGAGCGGCTGGCCGAAGCGCTGGAGAAATCGGGCGTGGACATCGTGCCGCGCATCCAGATCGCCAGCGGTGGCAACGACGTAGGTGGCGGGCCGCTCGCGGCGCTGATCGGCATGATGCTGAGCCAGAAGGGCGAGGAGCTGCTGGCGGAGCCGAAGGCGCTGGCGGCGACGGATACCGCGCAGCCCGGCGCCTGACACGACGAGATCCCCGGCCGGTCCATCGGCCGGGGATCAACCGGTTATTTCAACTGCGAGATATAGGCGACGACGTCGGCACGTTCCTTGGGGTTGGCGACCGAGATGACCATGCGCGTGCCGGGAACCAGCTTTTGCGGGTTGGTAAGGAAGGTGTCGAGGTTGGCCTTGGTCCAGGTAAGGCCGGACGCCTTCAGCGCGGGCGAATAGGCGAAGCCGGTGGAAGCGGCCTTGCGCCCGCCGACGCCGTGGAGATCGGGCGCCAGCACCGACGGCTTGCCCGGTGCGCCCGAGTGGCACATGAAGCAGCGCGCCTTGAACAGCGTTTCGCCCGCCTTGGCGTCACCGGCGGGGCCGGCGGCCGGCGCGGCGGAGGCCAGCATGGCGGCGGTGGCGAGAGCGGCGGAAGTCAGGGCAAAGCGAACGCGCATCGGGAAACTCCGGGTGGAACGAACTCGTCGCCTGCCTTCTTGCGATCTTGAAGGGATGGCAAGGGGTTTTGCGCGGCGATACGCGGGACGGCGTAGCGCGCGCGGGCTGACCGGGGGCTGAACGGTGCCACGTTGCGTCAGGCGGCCCGTGCGTTTGCATCGGCCAGGGCGACAAGTTCCGCGGCGGGGATGGGGCGGCCGGTGAGAAAGCCCTGGAAGTGGCGGCAACCGGCTTCGATCAGGCGCCGGGGCTGGGCTTCGGTTTCGACGCCTTCCGCGACAATGTCGATGCCGAACGTGCGGGCGAGCTGGACGATGGCGCAGACCAGCGCTTCGGCGGCGTCGCTGCGGCCCAGTTCGGCGACGAACGAGCGGTCGATCTTGACCTTGTCCACCGGCACGCGGCCCAGCAGGCTGAGGCTGGAATAGCCGGTGCCGAAATCGTCGAGCACCAGCCCGAAGCCGAGCCGGCGCAGCACCGTCAGGTTTTCCTGGGTGGCGGCGGTATCCGCCAGCAGTGCGGTTTCGGTGAGTTCGAGATCGTAACGGGCGGGGTCGATGCCGTTGCCGGCGGCAAGCTGGGTGACGCGGGCGGCGAAACCGGGGACGCGCAACTGCATTGGCGAAATGTTGATGGCGACGCGGCAATCGCCCCAGTCCCGGGTTTCGGCGAAGACGCGGGCCAGTACGAAATCGCCGATC
Source organism: Sphingomonadales bacterium (assembly GCA_018971065.1). The sequence continues at coordinate 8,295 of JAGWVC010000098.1, forward strand.
GGGACGACTAGGCCGCATTCCTCGGCCACCGGGATGAAGGTGGCGGGGCCGATCGGGCCGAGCTGGGGGTGGTTCCAGCGCAACAGCGCTTCGACCCCGGTACGTTGGCCGGCCTCGTCCACCTGGGGCTGGTAGGCGATGTGGAAGCTGCCTTCGGTCAGCGCCTCGCGCAGCGCGGTTTCGAGGGCGTGCCGTTCGGCGATGGCTTCGGCCATCGCCGGTTCGAAGGCGACGATGCAGGCGCGGCCCCGCGCCTTGGCGCGATAGAGCGCGATGTCGGCCTGGCGCAGGGCATCGCCGGCGGTGGTATCGGGGCTTTCGACCAGCGACAGGCCGATCGAGCAGCCGACCTCGATACGGCCGAAGCGGCTTTCGACGGGGGCGACGATGGCGGCGAGGCAGGATTCGGCGAGGGTGCGGGCCTCGGCCGGGGTGCGCACCGGGCAGCCGACGATGAATTCGTCGCCACCGATGCGGGCAATCAGCGCCGCCGGCGGCAGGCTGGCGCGCAGCGCACGGCCGACTGCCGAGATCAGCGCGTCGCCGGCGTGGTGGCCCAGCGTGTCGTTGACTTCCTTGAAGCGATCGAGGTCGATGGCCAGGACCGCGACCGGATGCGCCGGGCTGGCCGCGCCGAGCAGCGCCGGCAATCGCGCGAACGCGTGGGCGCGATTGGGCAGGCGGGTCAGGGTGTCCTGATAGGCGAGTTCGGTGGCGCGGGCTTCGCTGGCGATCAGTTCATCGACCATTGCCGAGCTGCGACGCACGATCACCGACGCGGCGAGGCAGAGCAGCAGCAGGCCGGTGACGATGGGCACGGTCATCTGGCGCACCAGCGTGGAGCCGGGGCGGCGCGGGGTCCAGGCGAGCGCGATGAGCGGCTCGCCGCGCGGACAGCGCAAGGTGAAGCGGGCGTGTTCGGTGTCGGTGGGGTCGTTGGCGGCGAGGTGGAGGTCATCGACGAGATAGCGCTGGGCGAACGAATTCAGCAGGTGCTGGTCGATCGGGATCAGCATGATCGCCACCGGGGCGTGCGGGCCGCGCGGCTGGACGCGGCCGGTGTCCGACTGGATCAGCGCGGCGATGACGATGAACACCTGGCCTTCGCCGCGCACGACGCCATGCGCTGTGATCGACGGGGTGATGGTGCTGGTGCCGGTGGTGCGGGGGTGGACGCGGCCCCGCCGGTGTTCGGCGGCGCGGATCGATACCAGCAGTTGGCGGATGGCGGGAAGATAGGGCGTAACGCGTTCCAGCGGGGCCAGCTTGCCATTGACCGAGGCGTAGATGGGCCGATCGCGGCCATCGACGAAGAAGCTGCGGGTGAAGCCGTTGAAAGTGAAAAGTTGTTCGCCGAAGTTGCGATCGGCGAAATCGGGATCGAACCGGTGGTCGAGGTGGCGGATCGACTTGTCCCACACCGCCTGTGGGGCGACCAGGTCTTCGTACTGGCCGATCTGGCGGTTGAAGCCCTGTTCGACCATCGCGCGTTCGCGCGCCGAGGCGGTGGAATCGAAGCGATGGATCAGCAGGATCGCCAGCGCCACGAACAGGCCGAGGCTGCCCAGCGTCATCAGCGCGACCGGCCCGAGCAGGCGATCCCGCCGTGACAGCGAGGTAAGGTGCGCCAGCAATGCCACGTCCGTGGATGCCTCCCATCGGGGCAGGTTGCCGGCTGCCCCGCGGCGAATTCTAGCGGGTGGGGGATAAGGCGGGATTGTCGGGCGGGGGAGGGTCATGCCTTAGGCATATGGTGAAGGTTCGGTAACGGTTCGGCGGGTGGTCAGCGGGGCAATAGGCCGGGCGCTGGGCCGAGTATTTCCGGCGCCAACTTGACAATTGGCGGTAGGGCGCCCATGTAGTGCAAGCTAACGTCGCCTGCGACGGAATTTGAAGCCGCGAATGGCTGATCCTTCCTTTCCCGTGCTACCAGCTCCGTCCGCTGATTTGCGGGCGGGTTTTCTTGCATCCGCGAAAGGGATCATCATGCCAGTAGGCACTGTAAAGTTTTTCAATACCGACAAGGGTTATGGTTTTATTGCGCCTGATGAAGGCGGTGGCGACAGCTTCGTCCACATCAGCGCGGTCGAGCGTTCGGGCATGTCCACGCTGCTGAAGGACCAGCGCGTGCGCTATGAAATGGAAACCGATCGGCGCGGCAAGACTTCGGCGGTCAACCTCGAAGCCGTCTGATCGATGGCGAAGGAGGACCTCCTTACCCTCGAAGGCCAGATCGACGAGATCCTGCCTGACGGCCGTTTCGGCGTCATGCTGGAGAACGATCACCGGATCATCGCCTATACCGCCGGGAAGATGCGCAAGTTTCGCATCCGATCGGTGGTGGGCGACCGGGTTCGCGTCGAGATGACTCCTTACGACCTGTCCAAGGGCCGCATCGTGTTTCGCGAGCGCGGTCCGGGCGGGCCGGGTGCGCCGTTCAAGCGGCGCTAACGGGGTTGCTGCCCATTCGGGGCGGCAATCCGCGATCCTGTGGATCGCATGACAATCAGGGCTGGATCGTGAGCGCGCGGGGATGCCGCCGCGCCGCGATCCGGTGCCTTTTACCAGAACATGGGCGCGGACAAGCGCCAGGGAAAATAATGCATACAGAGTTTGTGAATTTCATCGTTTCGATCGTTGATCATGTACGCCGCGCCGGAAATTCGGCCGTGGCGGGAAATTACCGGGTTTCGCCGGAGCTGAGCCGCGAGGAACTGCGGCGCGAGGTTCTGGGCATCCTGGGCTGAAGATTCAGGCGCTTGCGCCGCTGAACAAGGAGTCTGCCATGTCGGTTACCGTCTCGTTCTATCAGGAGCAGGTGGATGCTTGTGCAGCGGCCGAAGCGGAGGCGAACCTGCCGATGCTGCGGGAGAAATTCCGGCGGGCGGGCGCGGCCTGGGAAGTGCTGGCCAGCACGGCGCGGCGCACCGAGGCGGCGCGGGCCAAGCGCGAGGCGGAAAGCCGCGAGCGCGTGGCGGCTGCGGCGGAGGCTGCGGAAGTGGTGCCCGAAGAGGCTTGAGTCGCTGGCGCTGATGCTGTGCTGAAGCGGGATTGTGCAGGGGCCGTGGGGGATTTTTCCTCCGCGGCCTTTTTGCGTCAGCGGAACGGGGGTTCGTTAAACGCGCGGAGCTTGCGGCTGTGGAGGCGGGGGCCTTCGGCGCGGAGGAGGTCGCAGGTGGTGGTGCCGATGGCGAGGTGCGCGGCGATGGCTTCCTCGTAGAAGCGGTTGGCCTGGCCGGGCAGCTTCAGTTCGCCGTGGAGCGGCTTGTCCGAGACGCAGAGCAGGGTGCCGTAAGGAACGCGGAAGCGGTAGCCTTGCGCGGCGATGGTGGCCGATTCCATGTCGATGCCGACGGCGCGGCTGAGTGACAGGCGGCGGGCGGACTGGGTGTAGCGCAGTTCCCAGTTGCGATCGTCGGTGGTGACGACGGTGCCGGTGCGCATCCGCTTCTTGAGGTTGGCGCCGGCGGCGCCGCTGACCAGCTCGGCGGCGCGGGCGAGGGCCTGCTGCACTTCGGCGATGGCGGGGATGGGGATTTCGGGCGGCAGCACCGGATCGAGCACGTGATCGTCGCGCAGGTAAGCGTGGGCGAGGACATAGTCGCCGATGCGCTGGGTATCGCGCAGGCCGCCGCAGTGGCCGATCATCAACCACGCTTCGGGGCGCAGCACGGCGAGATGGTCGCAGATGGTCTTGGCGTTGCTGGGGCCGACGCCGATGTTGACCAGGGTGATGCCGCCGCGATCCTCGCGGATGAGATGGTAGGCGGGCATCTGGTGGCGGCGCCAGGCGGTGTCGGACAGGCGGGCGCGGGCGTTTTCGGTGCGCTGGGTGAGGTGAAGGCCGCCGGCACCGCTGAGCGCGGTGTAGCCGTCGCTGCCGATCTGCATCGCAGCCCAGTCCACGAATTCATCGACATAGCGGTGATAGTTCGTGAACAGGATGAAGCGTTGCGTATGTTCCACCGCCGTTCCGGTGTAGTGCGCGAGGCGGGCGAGGCTGAAGTCCGTCCGCAGGCCGTCGAACAGGGCGAGGGGCACGACATCGTCGCTGCCGGTCAGCTCGATGCCATCGGCCAGCTCGTCGCCGATCATCGCCAGTTCGGTGGCGGGGAAGTGGCGCGAGAGTTCGATCGGGGTGACGCCGCCGAGGCCGGAACTGGCATCGATGACGTAGGGGAACGGGATTTCCTGGGTGGAGCGGCCGACGCTGACCTCAATGTCGTAATCGGCGGCGAGCAGGGTCAACTGCTCGGTCAGGTAGTCGGCGAACAGCGCCGGGCGGGTGACGGTGGTGGCGAATGTGCCGGCATGGCCGAGGCGGCCGAACGCGCGGGCGAGATCGGGGCGGGTTTCGACCCCGGCGTAGGTGATGCGCAGTTCGGGATAGCACCACGACCGGTCGCTGCGGCGTTCGGGCGGCGGCAGTTTCCGCGTGGCTGCGTAATGGGCGATGTCCTCACGCAGGGTGGCGACGGCGTGATCGTGAATGGCGGTGAGTTGGGCGACGATGGCCGCAGGGTTGTTCTTGTTGGTTTCCATCGCGAGAGGATAACGCCGGTTTGTGACATTGCAATGGTGGGCACGGCGAAGGGAGGGCCTAGAAATCCTGCCAGCCGGCGCTGGTTCCGGCAACGGTGACGGCGCGGCCGTATTTGCGGAATTCGGCCTGGACGGCGGGATCGGCCAGCGCCGCCTGGCGCACTGTGCGCAGGCGCTGGTCGAAGGCGGGGATCGCCTGGGAGCCGTTGAAGCGGATGAACATGCCAAGCGCGGCTTCGCGCGATTCAGGCTCGGCGAGGCGGGTGACGAGCATTTTCGCGATGGCGGCGCTGTCGCCCCGGCAGGCGGCGGCAATCGAGGCGGCGCCCCAGTTGTCCGACGGCTTTTCGGCGATCTTCACGTCGAACGCGTTTGCTTCGGCGGCGTGGCCGAGGGCTCGGTGCGCGCAGGCGAGGTTGGCCCAGACGAACATCTGACCGAACGCGTTGGTGGCGCGCGGCTGCTTTGCGTCGATCATGTCGAGGGCGGCGATGGCTTCGGCATGGCGACCGGCGGAAAGGAGCAGGCCGGTACGGTCGATTGCAAGGTTGATGAGCGAGGGGTAGTTTTCGACGCCGAGCTTGAGAGCTGAATCGAAGGCGGCCGCAGCTTCGTCGAGCCGACCGGAATCGGCAAGCGACGATGCATATTCGCCGATGAGCTGAAAACCGCTGTCGCCCATTGCCTCAACCGTCTTGAGGTCGGTAGCGAACGGCTTGCCGAGGGCGACGGCTTCGGCCTGGCGACCGGCGGCCCGCAAGGCGAACATCGCCCGGGTAATCGCGGGATAGTCCTTCGGCGCGGCCTTCATCGCCGCGGTGGCGTTGGCAACTTCGCGGTCCAGCGCCTTGCGGAAGCCGTCGGCGGCGAGCTTGTCGATATCGGGCCAGATCGCCTCGTTACGGCGATCGATGGAGAGGCCGATCAGGCTGCCGGCGGATGGCTCCTTCGCCAGCAGCGCGCGCGCCTGGGGCAGTTCGGCGCGGCGGACATGGGTGGCGATCGCGCATCCCAGAACCTGGTTGCCCCAGCGGGTGCGCGGCGCCTGCTGCCAGCCGGCATCGACCAGCACCGTGCAGAGATCCTGGCTGGCGGAATCGCGGTCAGCCGGGCTGAGCGATCGCATCTTCTGGTAGATGTAGCGCACCCAGTCATCCCTGAGCGCGGCGACGACAGCGGGCTGGGCCTTCTGTGCGGCGCGCAGCGCGGCGATGATGGCGGGCACGTCGCCGGCGTCGATCTCGAAGGCGATGCGCAGGCGGAA
>JAGWVC010000099.1 GCA_018971065.1 Sphingomonadales bacterium
TTCGGTCCGGGATCCTCGCGGCAATGGGGCTCGCCGTTACCCGGCCGGTCTGCGACCGCTTGGATCGGGGCCAAGTTTGCTGTGCGAGCCCGGCGAACCGTCCCGCTTCTCCATCCACCAAGCAGGGTCGAGCCGAACCGGGTGCTGAACTCCTGTCGGCCGGTCGCGAAAGCGAGTTTTGATCAGTCTCGCACCCCTGCGGGACGCCCCGACGCCGGCCTGATGTTCTCGGACCGTATGCGTTCTTCCCCCCGGCGTAACGTCGCATTCGCCAGCGGCCGATTTGTCATGTCCGGCGTTTGCGTCAGTTCGGACTCACGCGAAGCCGCGAAGGCGCAAAGAGAAGAAGGCGGCAGGGGCGCCGCAGGCTTTCCTTCATCGGGGCAAGCGCAGAGCCAGAGATGTCACAGCGGCTTCGCCGCAAGCACGACCCCTTTGGCGTCTTCGCGGCTTCGCGTGAGACCCATGTCCCCCGCCGCCCGCCGTTTCTTTTCAACCACGCTCCACGCAGAGTTGCCGCTGGTCGCGGCAACGTTGAACTTACGGAGCTTTACAAGGTCAAAATCGACAAGCGATTTTGACTAGCGCTTTAACTCCCCCGCCTGATGCGGAAACTGCACCATCACCCCGCCGTCGATCACCAGCGTCTGCCCGGTGATGAACGAGGCCATGTCCGACAGCAGGAACAGCAGCGGCTTGGCCAGATCGATCGGCCGCCCGAAGCGTTGCAGCGGCACCCCTTCCTTCACCGCATTGGCATCCATCATCGCCAGCGCCTCGGCCTCGGGCATGGGAATCTGGTTCACCAGCCGGGGGGTGGCGTTGATGTCGGGGGCGATGCAGTTGATGCGGATGCCGAACGGCCCCCATTCATCGGCCAGCCCGCGCGCCATCGCCATCACCGCCGCCTTGGCCATGCCATAGGGCACGTGGTTGCGCGCGCCGTAGATGCCGCTGACCGAGGCGACCATCGCGATCGAGCCGCCGGTTCCGGCGCGCATGTGCCGCCCGGCGGCCTGGGCGATGTTCATCTGGCTGTGCAGGTTCATCCGCCATTGCGCCTCGATATGATCGGCATCGCATTCGGCGAAGCGCCGGTTCTTCACCTGGCCGACGATGTTGGCCACACGCGTCAACCCGCCCAGCGCCTCGGCTGCGGCATCGACCATCGCGTTCGCCACCGCCTCGTCGCGCACATCGCCGGTCAGCGCGACGCCGCCGATTTCCTTTGCCACCGCCTCGGCCCGGTCGCGGTCGATGTCGGCCACCGCGACTTTCGCGCCGGCGCGCGCCAGCAGCAGCGCCAGTTCCTTGCCGGTGCCGAAGCCGCCGCCCACCACCAGCGCCGGCTGGCCCGCCAGCCCCATCAGTTCCTGCATCGCATCGCTCTCCGTTTCTGTTGTTGGGGCCGACTATCGATCAGCGGCCATCAGCCGTCAAACCCCAGCAGCGCTGAAACCCGCGCCGACCGTTCGGCAAGATTGCGCGGGCGGAACCAGCGCTCATCCGCCAGCAGCGCGGCGATGCCGTCGCGCACGCCCTCGACGCTGTCGCCCGGACCGACCAGCCCTTCGCTTTCCGCCAGCGCGATGCGGGCGACGCGACCGCCGCCCAGCACGAAGGTCTCGCCGCTGACCGCGCAAGCGTCGCTGAGCAGGTAGGCCGCGCCCGGCGCCACGCGTTCGGCGCCCATCGTGCGCGCGAACCATTCGGCATAAGCGCCCGGGTGAAAGCCCTCGTTCATCCGCGTCATCGCCGCCGGGGCGATGGCGTTGACGCGGATGCCATGCGCGGCGCCATCGACCGCAAGGCAGCGCGCGGCGCCGATCACCGCCGCCTTCACACTGGAATAGTCGGCATTGTTCGCCGCGCCATAGGCCCCGGCGGAAGTGGCCAGCACGATGCGCCCGCGCGCCTGCGCCGCCATCGCCGGCCACGCGCTGCGCGCCAGCCACAGGCCGCCCTGCACGCAGACGCGGAACACGAGCTCCAGATCGGCCGCCACCAGTGCATCGGGCGCCTTCAACGGCGGGCACGGGCTGGCGAGGTGGGCAATGGCATTGATGCCGCTGAACGCGTCGATGCACGCCGCCACTGCCGCCGCGCAGCCGTCGGTGGTGGCAAGATCGGCGGTGCAGGCGATGGCCTCGCCGCCTGTGGCTGTTATCTCGCGCACGACATCCGCCGCCGGGCCGTCGCTGGTATGCGAACCGTCCTTGGCGGCGCCGTTGTCGGCCACCACGACGCGCCCGCCGCGCGCCGCCACCAACAGCGCGGTTGCCCGCCCCAGCCCGCGCCCGGCGCCGGTGATGAGCACGGCACGACCATCGAAACGCACGTCGTTCATGTTGGCCCCGCTCATCCCTTCAGGCTCCAGCCACCCTCGACGCGCAGGGTCTGGCCGGTGACGTAGGTGTTCTTCATCAGGTACAGGTAGGCCTCGGCGCATTCGGCGGTCTCGCCGACGCGGGGGACGAGTTGGCCGGCCAGCCGCGCTTCCTGCACCGCGCGGAAAGCGTCGGGCAGTTCGTCCCACGCCTCGGTGCGGATGGCGCCGGGGCAGACGCCGTTGACGCGTACCGGCGCCAGTTCGACCGCCAGCCCTTTCACCAGATGCTCGATCGCACCGGCCATCGCCACGGTTACCGCCATGCCGGCCTGCGGGCGGTGCGCGGCCATGCCGTTGGTCAGCGTGATCGACCCGCCGGGCCGCAGCGCCGGGGCGCTGTGCTTGGCCACCGCCACCGCACCCCAGACGCGCACGTCGAAGATCGAGGCGGCGGCGCGGATGTCGGTGCTGGCCAGCGGGGTGTGATGCACCTGGTCCCAGTCGGCCGCCGTGAACACGATATGGTCGATGCCCGATTGTCCGGCGAACTGGCGCCGCACCGCATCCTCGTCGGTGACGTCGAGGACGATGCCGGCAACACCGGGCAGCGCCTGGCACGCCTTCGCGACTTTCGTTGCCGATCGCGATGCCACCGCCACTTTCGCCCCTGCGGCCAGCGCCGCCCGCGCCACCCCCAGGCCAATGCCCGAAGTGCCGCCGATTACCCAGACCACCTGCCCTGCCAGATTCATGCCGCGTCTCTCCCGCCCCGCAGGCTAGCCGACCCGTGCGCCGGGGCAATGGCATATTCCAATGGCGCGCATTCGTGGGGAAATTCGCCGCACCCCGGTTGCCCCGTCGCGCCGAATGCGCCACCCTTGCGGCATGACACCCGCGATCTTCGGCCTTTCCGGAACCGTGCTGACCGCCGACGAGCGCGCGTTCTTCGGTGATGCCGATCCGGCGGGCTATATCCTGTTCGGCCGCAACGTCGAAAACCGGGCGCAATTGCGCGCGCTGACTGACGAACTGCGCGCGATCCACGGGCGCGACCGGCTGTTCATCTGCATCGATCAGGAAGGTGGCCGCGTTGCGCGGATGAAGCCGCCGGTGTGGCCCGCCTATCCCGCCGGGGAACTGTTCGACCGCCTGTTCGAGGTGGCACCGGCCAGCGCCATCCAGGCGGCGCGGCTGAACGCGCACGCGCTGGGGCTGGACCTGGCCGAGGCGGGCATCTCGGTGGACTGCACGCCGCTGCTTGACGTGCGCCAGCCCGGTGCGCACGACGTGATCGGCGACCGCGCGCTGGGGCGTGAGCCGCTGCGCATCGCGGCGCTGGCGCGCGGTATTCTGGACGGCCTGCGCGCCGCCGGGGTGGAAGGGGTGGTCAAGCACATGCCGGGGCATGGCCGGGCGCTATGTGACAGCCACAAGGAACTGCCGACGGTGACGGCGGGCGAGGCCGAGCTGGAAATCGATCTGGCGCCGTTCCGCGCGCTGGCAAATGCGCCGATCGCGATGACCGGGCATATCCGCTTTACCGCGTGGGATGCGGAAAACCCGGCCACGCAATCGCCGTTCGTGGTTTCGGACATCATCCGCAAGCGCATCGGCTTCGACGGGCTGCTGCTGACCGACGATATCGACATGGAGGCGCTGGCGGGCACGATCCCCGAGCGTTCGGCGCGGGCGATTGCGGCGGGGTGCGACGTGGTGCTGAACTGCTGGGGGCGGATGGCCGACATGCAGGGCATTGCCGCCGCGTTGCCGACAATGGGCGCCGCCACCGCCGCGCGGCTGGAACGCGCGCTGGCGAACACGGCGGTGCCGCATGGGCACGATCCGGCGCTGCACGCCGCGCTGCTGGCCGAACGCGACGCGCTGGCAGCGCCGGTGCTGGCGGCGGCATGACCTCCGACGCCGAGGCGCTGGCCGATGCCGAATGGGAAGGCATCGGCGCGGCGGCGACCGCTTCCGAAGCGCTCTATCTGGAACTGGACGGCTGGGAAGGCCCGCTGGACCTGTTGCTGGATCTGGCGCGGCGGCAGAAGGTGGACTTGCGGCGGATCTCGATCCTGGACCTTGTCGATCAGTACCTGGCCTATATCGACCGCGCGGGATCGCTGAAGCTGGAACTGGCGGCCGACTATCTGGTGATGGCGGCGTGGCTGGCCTATCTGAAATCGGCAATGCTGCTGCCGAAGGAGGAGCAGGAGGACCCATCGCCGGAAGAACTGGCGCTGCGCCTGCAACTGCGGCTGCAGCGGCTGGCGGCGATGCGCGAGGCGGCGGCGCGGCTGATGGCGCGCGACCGGCTGGGGCGCGACGTGTTCCCGCGCGGCAGCCCCGAAGGCCTGCGGGTGGATCGGCGCCATGCCTGGCAATCGGACTGGTTTTCGCTGATCCAGGCCTATGGCGCGGTGAAGCTGCGCAGCCAGCCGGTGGTGCATATGGTGCGCGAGCGGCTGGTGATGACGCTCGATTCCGCGATCGCGCGGGTCTCGTCGCTGCTGGGCGTATCACTGGACTGGATCGAACTGCGCGATTTCCTGCCACCCCGGCACAGCATCGACGGGCAGGACTGGGCCGACCCGCGCCTGCGGCGGTCGGCGCTGGCGTCCAGCTTTGTCGCCGCGCTGGAACTGGCACGGCTGGGCAAGGCGGAAATCGCGCAGGAGGAGACGTTCGGGCCGCTGCGCCTCAGGCGGATGGGCACATGACTCCGGTGGACGCCCTGCAACGCGCGGTGGAGGCGACGCTGTTCGCGGCGACCGAGCCGATGACCACCGCCGCGATTGCCCAGCATCTGGGCGGAGGCGACGTGGCCGGGGCGCTGGCGGCGCTGGCGGTACACTATGCCGGGCGCGGGGTGGAACTGGTCGAGCGGGGCGGGCGCTGGCATTTCCAGACCGCCGCCGATCTGGCGCACCTGTTGCGGCGCGAGCGCGAGGAGGCCCGCCGCCTGTCGCGCGCGGCCACCGAATGCCTGGCGATCATCGCCTATCACGAGCCGGTCAGCCGCGCCGAGATCGAGGCGATTCGCGGGGTGCAGACCGCCAAGGGCACGCTGGACGTGCTGATGGAAGCCGGCTGGGTGCGCGTGGCTGGGCGGCGCGAGGTACCGGGGCGACCGGTGATCTATGCCACCACGCCGGAATTCCTGACCTACTTCGGGTTGGCGTCGCGCAAGGACCTGCCGGGCATCGACGAACTGCGCGCGGCGGGCCTGCTGGACCCGGTGGACGACGCGTTCGAGGCGCTGATGGGCGCGGAATCGCGTACGGCCGGCGAAGAATCGGCGGACGGGGTAGAACCGGGCGCGGAAAGCGCCTAGACAGGGCGCGAGCAGGGGAATGGATTGCCGGCGATCCGGCACGCACTGATTTTGGAGTTCACGCACATGGGTCTGTCGCTTCCCCACCTCGTAGTCCTGGCGCTGGTGGTGCTCGTCCTGTTCGGGCGCGGCCGTATTTCCGAAATGATGGGTGATTTCGGCAAGGGTATCAAGAGCTTCAAGGAAGGCATGTCGGAAGAGACCACGGTAAAGCCGATGGCCCCGAACCAGTCGAATCCGGCTCAGATCACCCAGGCACCGCCCGCCGCGCCGACACTGAACGGCGAGACCATCCCCGAGAACAACCGCCCGCAGTAAGCTGCCGGCCGCGCCATGTTCCTCGACATTGCCCCTTCCGAATTCCTGCTGACCGCGATCGTCGCGGTGGTGGTCATCGGCCCCAAGGACCTGCCGCGCGCGCTGCGCACCGCCGGCAAGTGGATGGGCAAGATGCGCCGCATGTCGAACCACTTGCGCAGCGGGTTCGACACGATGATCCGCGAGGCCGAGCTGCAGGAAATGGAAGAAGCCTGGCGCAAGCAGAACGCGGCCATCATGGCGGCGCATCCGCCGGGCAGCGTGGAAGCCCTGCCGGGGGCGCCGACCGAGCCGCTGGCCGAACATCACGCCGATACCGCGCACGCGGATGCCAGGGCTGCCGAAGCCGCCGCCCTGCCCCCACCGCCCTGAGCTGACGACATGGCATTCGACATCCAGGACATCGATGAGACGCAGGCGCCGCTGCTGGATCACCTGATCGAGCTGCGCGCGCGGCTGCTGCGCGCGATTCTGGCGCTGGGGCTGGCGTTCTGCGTGTGCCTCTATTTCGTCAACGACATCTTCGGGCTGCTGGTCCAGCCGCTGCGCCATGCGTTCGGCAACGGCCAGGGCAAGCTGATCTACACCGGCTTCTACGAAGGGTTCTTCGTGGACATGAAGGTGGCGCTGTTCGCGGCTTTCTTCGTCAGCTTCCCGGTGATCGCCAACCAGATCTGGGCGTTCGTGGCGCCGGGATTGTACGCCAGCGAGAAGAAGGCGTTCCTGCCGTTTCTGGTGGCGACGCCGGTGCTGTTTCTGGCGGGCGGATCGCTGGCCTATTTCGTGGTGATGCCCACCGCGCTGCACTGGCTGCTGGGCTTCGGCGGCAACAAGGGCGGCGTGGAAGTGACGGCGATGCCGTCGATCGGCGATTACCTGGGCATCGCCATGCAGTTCATCCTGGTGTTCGGCGTTTCGTTCCTGCTGCCGGTGCTGCTGCTGCTGCTGAACCGCGCCGGGCTGGTGACGCGCACCCAGCTTTCGGGGGCGCGGCGTTACGTGATCGTCGGCATCGTCGCGATGGCGGCGGTGTTGACACCGCCCGACGTTGCCTCGCAGCTGATGCTGGCGATTCCGATGTTCCTGCTGTTCGAAGGCTCGCTGGTGGTGATGTGGCTGGGTGAGCGCAAGGCGGCCAAGGCCGCGCCGGTGGCGGAGTAGGTCAGCGCCCTTCCGGTGCAGGCCCCTGCCCTGCCGCCGCCGCGCCCCAGACCTTGCGGCCGCCGACCCAGGTTTCGGCGACTTTCGCCGCGCGCAGGTCGCTGGCGGACGACAGTTCCGGATCGGCATCGACCAGCACGAAATCGGCGCGCGCGCCCGCCGTCAGCCGGCCAAGTCGGCCTTCGGCGAACAGCGTCTGCGCGGCATCGATTGTAAGCCGCTTCAGCACGGCGGTGCGATCCAGCCCGGCGGCCATCTCCGCCAGCGGTTCGGGAAGCGTGGCGGGCACCGTGGCTTCGATGCGCCAGCGGCGATCGCCCTGATAAGTCTGCGCCAGTTCGTCGATTGCCTTCTGCACGGTTGGCGCGGCGGTGGCATTGGCAATCACGGTGGGCTGGAAATGGTCCATCGCGGCGCGGCTCATCCAGTTCTTGAGCTGGACTTCGGATGCCGGGGTGGGGTTGGCGGCGGCTTCCAGCAGCACGCCGGTGGCGCGCAGGTGATCGTCGTAGAGCCACGGCGTGGGGCGCGGCCCGGCGATCAGCGTCATCGCGCTGGTGCCGGCGGCATAGGTGACGATGCGGATGGACAGGCGCCCCTCGTCCCCGGCGCGGCGCCAGGCCTGCCAGTCCTCGATCGTGGTGCCCATGTCGGCAACGGTGGTGATGCCGCGCGCCAGCAGGCGCGGTTGCAGCGTGGCCAGCGCGAGGTCGCGATCCTCGGGGCGCGGCGGGGGCAGTGGTCCGGCATTGGCCGGGGTGATCGCCGCCAGCGCCACCGGCATCAGCCGCAGCGCCGGGACGATGAACCCCGGCAGCAGCGTGCGCTGGCGGCCATCGACCGCGAAATCGGCGCGCGGGCGCTTGTCGCCGGCGTGGAGCACCTGCGCCACGCGGCCATCGTTGGCGATCAGCAGGCCGGTGAAACGGTCAAGCCGGCCATCGGCGGTGAAAGTGAGGCCGTTGACGCGATCGACCAGCGTATCGGCGGCGGCGGGACTGGACAGCGCGAGGAGAAGCGCGACAAGGCCGCGCTTCACTTGCCGCCTTTCCGCGGCAGGCGGCGAACGAGCGCGCTGGTATCCTGCCGACCGCCGCCCATCGCCTGCACATCGGCATAGAACTGATCGACCAGGCTGGTGACCGGCAGCGAGACGCCGAGCGAGCGCCCTTCGTCGAGCGCGAGGCCGAGGTCCTTGCGCATCCAGTCGATCGCGAAGCCGAAACCGTCGAAACGATCCTCGGCCATCGATTGCCAGCGGTTGTCCATTTCCCACGATTGCGCGGCGCCGCCCGAGATCGCCTCGTAGACCTTGGCCATGTCGAGATGGCTGGCCTGGGCCATGCGCAACGCTTCCGATACCCCGGCCACCACCCCGGCGATGCAGATCTGGTTGGCCATCTTGGTGAGTTGCCCGGCGCCGGACTTGCCGACGTGAACGATGCGCCGCGAATAGGCTGCCATCACCGGGCGCGCCGCCTCGATCGCGTCGGGGCGGCCGCCGCACATCAGCGTGAGCGTGCCGTTTTCGGCACCGATCTGCGAGCCGGTCATCGGCGCATCGACGCACTTCACCTGAAGGTCGCGCGCTTCCACCGCGATCTGGCGGGCGATTCGCGCCGAGACCGTGGTGTGATCGACGAACACGCCGCCGGGCTTCAGCGTGGAGAACGCGCCCTGCGGCCCCAGCACGACATCGGCGAGATCGTCATCGTTGCCGACGCAGGTGATGACCATTTCGGCATCGGCGGCGGCTTCGGCCGGGCTGGCGGCGACGGTGACGGCTATATCCGGATGGGCATCGCGCCAGCGATCGGCGCGGCCGGGCGAACGGTTGTAGATGGTGAGCGCGTGGCCGGCACGGCCGATATGGCGCGCGATCGGCCCGCCCATCACGCCGAGGCCGATCATCGATACGCGCTTGGGTTCGGTCATGTCCGTTCCCTAGAGGATCGGCGGCGATCAGGCCAGAGCCTGAAGCATCCTACCAGCCGCCGCCCAGCGCCAGGAACAGCGTGACCTGGCCTGATGCCACGTCGGCCCGCGCGGCGGCTTCGGCGGCGCGGGCGGCGATGGCGCCCTGCTGCACGCCAAGGTCGGCCAGCAGCGGACTGCGCCCCGCCAGACGCAGCCGCCGCGCCTGATCGGCGGCGGTTTCCGCCTGCGCGCGCGCCGCCGCGATGGCGCGGGCGCGGTCGAGATCGCGGGCATAGCCGTTCAGCGCGGTTTCGGTTTCACGCAGGGCCTCCAGCACGGTGCCGTCGAACCGGGCCAGTTCGGCGTCAGCATCGGCATCGGCGGCGCGCACCCGGGCGCGGGCGCCTTGGCCGGGGAAGTTCCACGCGATCAGCGAGCCGAGGCTCCAGAAGTTGGCGGCGGCCTGGCCAAGATCCTTGAGGAAGCCGCTGGACCCGGCACCGGCGCCGAGGGTGACGCTGGGGTACAGCTCTGCCGTGGCAACGCCGATGCGGGCGGTGGCGGCGGCCAACCGGCGTTCCGCCGCGCGGATGTCGGGGCGGCGGCGCAACAGCGCGGCGCCGTCGCCCACCGGCACCGGGCCGGCCAGCACCGGGATATGATCGCACCCGGCGGCCGCGCGCGGATAGTCTGCCGGAACATGGCCGGTGAGGTAGACGAGACGGTACAGCGCCGCCTGCTGCCGGGCGGCATGGCCGGGCAGCGTGGCGAGCACCTGATCGCGCCGGGCGGTGGCCAGTGTCACCGCGTCCACCGTGCCGCGCCCGCCTTGCGCCAGCCGCAGCGTGGCCTGAAGCGCGTGATCCTGAAGCGCCAGCGCCTCGCGGGCGAGCGCGAGGTCCTCGCCGGCGGCGCAGGCGCCGAGATAGGCGCGCGCCACGTCGGCCGCGACAGTGACCCGCACCGCATCGCGGGTGGCGGCAACCGCCGCTTCGGAGGCGTGCGCGGCCTCGACCGTGCGGCGGATGCCGCCGAACAGATCGACCTGATAGGCCACGCGCACCCCGGCATCGCCCAGCGTTGCCACCGGCAGCGGTTCGGCCTGAAGGAACGATTCGCCCGACAGCCGTGCGCGTTCCGCCGCGACCGACACGCCGATGTCGGGCTCATGCCGGGCTTCGGCGGCGCTGGTGACCGCGCGGGCGCGTTCGAGGTTGGCCGCGGCGATGCGAAGATCGGTATTGGCGGCGAGCGCCTGCTGTTCCAGATCGTCCAGCACCGGATCGTTGTAGAGGTGCCACCAGCGATCGGGCAGCGGCGCGGCGGTGGCGACGCCGGGCGCGGCTTCGGCGAAGGGGGCCTGCGCCGCCGGGGCGCGGACCACGGCCTGATCGGGCACGCGGTAGTTCGGCCCGACGGTGGTGCAGGCGGCGAGCGCCAGCGCGGCGGCGAGCGCGGGCAGATGGCGCGAATAGCCGATCATCGGCGTGCCCCGGCATCGTCGCGCGCCAGGGTGACGGCGGCGGTGCGCCCCGCCACCAGCGCCAGCCCGGCGGGGCGCTGGTCGATGGCGATGCGCACCGGGACGCGCTGCGCCAGCCGCACCCAACTGAAGGTGGGGTTGATGCTGGGCAGCAGGTTGGCGCCGCCGGTGCGGTCGCGGTCCTCAATGGCGGCGGCGATCGAGGTGACATGGCCGTGCAGCACGCCGGATTCGCCCATGATGCGCACGGTTGCCGCCTGGCCGACGTGGACGTGCGCCAGCCGGGTCTCCTCGAAATAGCCCTCAATCCGCAGCGAGCGCGAATCGATCAGCGCCAGCACCGGCTTGCCCGGGCCGACATAATCGCCGGCGCGCAGCGTCAGGTCGGACAGCACGCCATCGGCCGGGGCCAGCACCAGCGTGCGCCGCAGGTTGAGCGCGGCCAGATCGCGGGCGGTGCGCGCTTCATCCAGCGCGGCGGCGCCTTGCGCCACTTTGGCATCGGCCTGCTGCGCCACTTCGGCGGGGACCAGTTCGCCAAGCTGGCGATTGCGCGCCGCTTCCTGCCGCGCCTCGTGCAGCGCCGCCTGCTGCGCGGCCACCACGCCCTGCGCCTGCCGCAGCGCCAGCGCATAGCGATCGCGGTCGATCTGGAACAGCGGCTGGCCGCGCCGGACCGGCTGGTCGTTGGCGACGAACACCCGGCCGACCAGCCCGGCGACATCGGGCGCCACCTGGACGATGTCGGCGCGCACCCGGCCGTCGCGGGTCCACGGATCGGACTCGTAACGTGCCCACAACGCGCGGCCGGCGAACAGCGCGGCGACCAGGACGGCGCCGGTGACCGCCAGTTGGACGGTCTGGCGCAGGCGGGGATGGATCGTGCGGGGGGTCATGAGCGATGGCTTCCGGTCAGCAGGGAGAACGGCGAGGCGATGAGCGCGGCCCAGACGCACACGAACAACGCCACGTCGAACAGCGCCGGGTGCCAGACCCAGCGATAGGCGCCGACCAGCACCAGCAGGCGGTGGAGCGCCAGCGTTGCCGCCAGCGCGACGAGTGCCGAGACCGGCAGCGCGGCGAGGTAGACGCCGCCGATGGCGAGTTCCCAGTTCATGCCGCGCCGGCCGGGGTGGGGGCGACGTAGCCCGGCGCATCGGGGAACAGGTTGCGGCGCAGCGCCACCAGCGCGGCGAGGCCGTGGGTGCGGTCGGCAGGGGTGGCGGTTTCCGCGCCGATCAGCAGCGCCAGTGCCCGGTCGATCTGGGGCAGCAGCGCCGGTGCGGGCGCGGTGAACAATTCGCCCGGCGGCGCGGTGCGGAAATGGACGGCGGCGGTGCGGAGCAGGCGCATGACCGCGACGCGGGGGCGGCGCTGGCGGCCAAGCTGCTGCACCAGTTCGCGAACCGCGACGATGTTCATCATCAGCCGCAAGGCGCGCAGGCCGCGATCGGCCAGGTTGGCGCCGTGCGCATCGGCATTGCCCAGCCGGGGGGTAAGCAGGGCAAGCTGATCGACCGTGCGCGCCAGCACGGCATCGCCGTCGGGCGGCGCGGCGGCTTCGGCCAGTCGCAGCAGATCGCGCCGGACCTGCCGCAGCAGCCGGGTGATGGCGACATCGGCACCCAGGCTGCGCACCGTGGCGGTGACGGCGGCGGCGCACCCCACCGCGACGAGCTGGGCCAGGTTGATGTTCAGGAAGCGCGCGAAATCGGCGGTGAAGCTTTCCTGAAGCGCCAGCGCATTGCACAGGCCGATCAGCACCGGCATCGCCAGCGCGCCATAGCGCGGATGGGGGATCAGCACGCCCAGCGCCAGCAGTGCCGGGGCCAGCGCCAGGCACAGTTCGGCAAAGCCGTCGATCGCCGGCAGCACCGCGAACATATAGACCGCCGCCAGCGGCACCGATGCCAGCAGGCAGCCGCCGAAGCGCAGGATGGCCGGCACCGGGTTGTCGAGCGCGGCAAACATGCAGCAGAACACCGCGGTCAGCATCGCCGCGCCGGCGCCATCGGCCCAGCCGGTGCCGATCCACAGCGCGCAGCAGGCGAAGATGGCGATCACCGCCGCCGCGCCCGAAAGCGCGGCGAACGGAATGTCGCGGTGGAAGCGCGGCGCGGGGGCGGCCGCCACCGCCGCCTGCAGGCCGGGCGGCAGCGGGGTCAACGGATCGTCGAGATGGCGCAGCAGCGCGCGGCATTCGCCCAGCGCGACAACCGCCTGTTCCAGCCGGCCCAGCAGGCTGGCGGCCAGCAGGTCGTTCCAGCCGGCGCGGCCCGGATCGATGGTCTGTCGATCGATGCGCTGCCGCAGCGCGGGCAGGCCCGCAAGCGGCGAACCGGCATCGAGCCATTGCCCGGTTGCGGCCAGCGTGGCGTCCAGTTCGCGTCCCCCCCGGCCGGCCAGCGCCTGTCGCCGATCGGCCAGCCCCGACAGCAGCGGGATCAGCAGCAGCATTCGCGCCAGCAGCGCGCGCACCGCGCCGGTGGTCTCACGCAGGTGCGAGGTGTCGAACGGCAGGTGAGTGGCCAGCAGTTCCAGTTCCACGACATCGACCGCAAGGTGGCGGCGATCGCTGGCGACGCGCAGGCCGGATGCGCCGGCGAGGCAATCGCGCAGCCAGCCCTCGGCATCGTCGAGCCAGGCCGCCACCAGCCCGCGCAGGGCATCGCCCACCGGGCGCGGAAACAGCACACTGTGCGTCAGCGTCGCGCACAGGATGCCCAGGACGATCTCGGTGACGCGCGCGCTGGCGGTATCGAAGATCGCCTCCGGCCGATCGACGCAGGGAAACGCGATGATCGCGGCGGTGTAGCCCGCCAGCATCAGCACATAGGCGCGCGGGCTGCGATCGAGCAGCGACACGAACAGGCAGGCGCCCACCCATGCCGCCAGCGCCAGGCTGAGCAGCAGCGGCGCGTTGACCAGCGCCGGCACCAGCGCCACGGCGGCGGCGGCGCCGATGAAGGTGCCGAACACGCGGTAGACCGCCTTGGAACGGGTGGCCCCGGCCAGCGGGTGGCTGACGATGTAGGCGGTGGTCATCGCCCAGTAGGGCGCGGGCAGGCCGGCGGAGAACCCGATCAGCAGCGCCAGCATGGCCGCGGCCAGGCAGTTGAACGAAAACACCAGGGCTGCCGTCCGGCCGCCGGGCATGGTCAGTTCGCTTCCGCTGGTTGCGGGGCCGCGCCGGTGGCGGTGCGCAGCGCGCGGTCGAGCGCGGCCATCGTGCGCAGCGTCGCGTCGATGTCATCGTCGCTGACATCGACGAACAACTGGTCGCGCAGGCCGTGCAGCACGGTTTCGACGACGCCGGCCAGTTCGCCGCCGCTGGCGGTGATGTGCAGGGTCTTGGCGCGGCCGTCGGCGCGATCGGGGCGGCGCTCCACCAGACCGGCGGCGCAGAGCTGATCGAGCAGGCGGACCAGCGATGGCCCTTCGATACCCATCAGATCGGCCAGTTCGCGCTGGCGCATGGCATCGCCGGCGCGGGCGATGTGCAGCACCGGCACGGCGCGCGCGTCGGAAATGCGGTGCTCGGCAAGGCGGCGATC
>JAGWVC010000100.1 GCA_018971065.1 Sphingomonadales bacterium
GGACGATCCGGCACGATCCAAGGGCCAATTCCCTTGGATTTCTGCGGGTTTAATACACTTTTTGGGATGTTCCGAGAAGAACAAATGGTGCCCAGAAGAGGACTCGAACCTCCACGCCGTTACCAGCGCCGCCACCTGAAGACGGTGCGTCTACCAATTCCGCCATCTGGGCACGGAGCCTGCGGCGAAACCGCTGCAAGCCGGGTAGGAGCGCGCCTCTAGGCGAGCACCGATGGGGTTGTCAACACGTGTCGCGCAATCTGCGTGCGGGAATTTTTCAGGGTGGGTGGCCGGCGGCAAGGTGCCGCAGCGCAGCACAGGCCGGCGAATGCGCGATCCGCCGTGCGGGGGCCTCCTCGCGTCGTGATCGGTCGAGTGTTCGCACGCGCACAATGGAACGCAAAACTGCACGGGCCGTTCATCGCTGTGAAAGGCTTCCCAGCCTGTCCCCCCATCGAGGATTCCCGCCACATGTCGCAAATCCCTGGTTCGTCCGCATTCATGCTGGCCGATGGCGACCGCCACGGCGAGGTTGTCGCGCTGTTCGGAAGCGAGCGGCCGCGACGGGCCGGGGCGGCGCTGCGGGTGGCGGTGATCGGCACTTATCCGCCGCGCAAGTGCGGGATTGCCACGTTCACCGCCGATGTTGTCGAGCAACTGGGTGCGCACCATCCCGAATTCGCCATCGACGTCTATGCGCTGGATAACGCCGGCAACACGGCGGGGCAGCACGGACTGGCCGCCACGATTCGCCATGATTCGGCAAGCGATTATGCCCGCGTGGCGCGCCTGATCAACGAGAGCGCGGCCGATGTGGTGTGGGTTCAACACGAGTTCGGCATCTTCGGCGGGCGCGACGGGGCGATGGTGTGCGATTTCGTGGACCGGCTGGCGGCGCCGCTGGTGGTGACGCTGCATACCGTGCTGACCCGCCCCAGCGACAACCAGCGCGCGATCATCGACCATCTGGTGCAGCGGGCCTCGCAGGTGATGGTGATGTCGGCGCATGGCCGCGACCTGCTGATGCGCAACCACCATGCCCCGGTGGAGTTGGTTTCGCTGATCCCGCATGGCGCGCCGGATCGGCCGTTCGGGCGGCAGGCGGCGTTCAAGGCGCGGCTGGGGCTGGGCGAGCGGCCGGTGCTGATGACCTTCGGCCTGCTTGGCCCGGGCAAGGGGATCGAGCGGATGATCGAGGCATTGCCGGCGATTGCCGCGCGGCATCCGGACGTGGTGTACCGCGTGGTCGGGCAGGTTCACCCCGGGCTGGGTGCGGCGGGCGTGGCCTATCGCGACGGGCTGCACGCGCTGGCGGCGCGGCTGGGCGTGGCCGAGCATGTGCTGTGGGAGGAGGCGTTCCTGGATACGCCCGACCTGCTGGACCAGCTTGAGGCGTGCGACATCTATGTAACCCCCTACCTGAACCTGCAGCAGTCCACATCGGGCACGCTGAGTTATGCCGTCGCGCTGGGCAAGGCGGTGGTCTCCACCCCTTATGTCCACGCGCGCGAACTGCTGGCCGATGGCGCCGGGGTGCTGGTGGAGCCCGATTCGCCCGAGGCACTGGCCGAGGCGGTGAACCGGCTGCTGGACGATCCCGCCGCGCTGGTGGCGACCAAGCGCATGGCTTATGCGCGGGGACGCGAGACGATCTGGCCGGAATTCGCGCGGGCCAGCGCGGCGATGGTGCGCCGGGCGGTGAGCCCGCGCCTGCGCGAGGCGCCGCTGACCGCGGTGCCGGGGCTGGCGGCGGTGTTCGCGATGAGCGACGGCACCGGAATGTTGCAGCATTCGATCGGACTGGTGCCCGACCGGCGCCACGGTTACTGCCTGGACGACAATGCCCGCGCGCTGATGCTGATGAACATGGCGCACGGCCCGGCGACCGAGTTGCAGGCCCGCGCGCTGACGTATGCCAGCTTCATCCAGCACGCCTGGAACCCGGAAGTCCGGCGGTTCCGCAACTTCATGGCGTTCGACCGGCAGTGGTGCGAGGATGTGGGTTCGGAGGATTCGAACGGCCGGGCGCTGTGGGCGCTGGGCCATACCGTAGAGCACCAGCCCGATCCGTCGCTGCGGCGCTGGGCGCTGGGCTGGTACGAGACAGTGGCCCCCGAATTTGCCGGCATGGACTATCCGCGCACGCTGGCTTTCGCGATGCTGGGCGCGGCGGCGGTGACGCGCGCAGTGGGCATTCACGACGAATCGCGACGCATCCTGGAGCGCGGCGGCGACCTGCTGCACCGGCTGCTGGCGGGATCGCGTCGGCCGGACTGGACCTGGTTCGAGACGATGCTGGGCTATGACAACCCGCGCCTGTCGCAAGCGCTGATCGAGGCGGGGCAACTGTTGCGGCGAGACGACTGGCACGCGGCGGGAATCGAGACGCTGGCGTGGATCGCCCAGCGCCAGCGCGCGGCGGCGGGGCACTTCCGGCCGGTGGGTTCGGAAACGTTCGGGCACGATTTCGCGGCTTATCCGTTTGACCAGCAACCGCTGGAGGCACAGGCCGCGATCGAGGCGGCGTGGAGCGCGTTTGCCGCGACCGGCGAGTCGCGCTGGCGCGACCATGCCCGCACCGCGTGGCGCTGGTTCTTCGGCGGCAATGACCGTGGCGCCTGCCTGGCCGATCTGGCCAGCGGCCGCTGTCGTGACGGGGTGACGCCGCGCGGCGTGAACGAGAATTGCGGCGCGGAATCGATCCTCGCGTTCCAGTTGGGCTACCACACCCTGGTCCGCCTTGAAGGGGTGGGCCTGCAGCAACCGGACAGGCCGGAAGGGAGAAACCTTGAACCCGCAACGCGGAACACTGTCACCACGGCGGCCGGGTACTCCGCTCCGCATCCTTGACACGCGCCTGCACGCCGACCCTTCGCGGGTGGTGTTGCGGCCCTTTCACCTGGGGTGGCAATCGACGCACACCCCGGGCGATCGCGCGCGCGTGCTGGTCGAGAACATCGCCGCGCTGAGCGAGGCCGAAGCGGAGGCCGAATATGCCCGCGTGGTCCACGATTTCGCCGAGCGCCACTGGCAGACCGAGGCGATGTTCGAGCGCCGCTATGACGAGGTGGAGCACGCGCTGGGGCTGGACGGCACCCAGTTCACCGTGGCGCGGCAGCGGCTGATCGGCGCCTATTTCTGCCACGAGTATACTTATGCCGCGGCGGCGCTGATGAACCCGTCGATCGTGCCGCATCCCGACCAGACCGGCACCGGCACCGGCGGCTGCCGGTTCGTGATGAGCCTGCGCGCGGTGGGCGAAGGGCATATCTCCAGCATCGCGTTCCGCGAGGGCATTGCCTATGCCGACGGCACCTTCGACCTGTGGCCGGAAAGCGCGTTCGCGACGGCGGTGGATATGGACGATACCCACCAGGCCACCGAGAGCGGCGCGGTGCGGGTGCATCGCCACGCCGAATCGAGCCTGTCGAACACCGTGATCTTCCCGATCACCGAGCAGCAGAAAGGCGGGCTGGAAGACCTGCGACTGGTGCGGTTCGAGCATGACGACGGCGGGTTCGAGTGGATCGGCACCTACACCGCCTATTCGGGCACCTCGATCCGGTCGGAACTGCTGCGCACGCGCGATTTCCGGCGGTTCGAGCTGGAGCCGATCGAGGGCCGGGCCGGGCGGAACAAGGGCATGGCGCTGTTTCCGCGCAAGGTGGGCGGGCAATATGCGATGGTCGGGCGGCAGGACGGCAAGAACCTGTACCTGCTGCGATCGGACGACCTGGCACGCTGGGACGACGACGGCGTGCTGCTGATGGAGCCGGCGTTTCCTTGGGAGTTCATCCAGATCGGCAATTGCGGCAGCCCGATCCTGACCGACGCGGGGTGGCTGCTGATTACCCACGGGGTGGGGGCGATGCGCAAGTATGCGCTGGGCGCGGCGCTGCTGGACCGCGACGACCCGTCGAAAGTGCTGGCCCGCACGCGCGAGCCGGTGCTGACGGCGGAGGATGCCGACCGGTCGGGCTATGTGCCGAATGTGGTCTACACCTGCGGCATCCTGCCGGTGGGGGACCGGGTGCTGGTGCCCTATGGCATTTCCGACAGCGCGGTGGGGTTTGCGACGGTGACGGTGGCCGAGCTGCTGGGGTTGATGGGCTGATCGGAGGGCGACGCAGCCCTCCCGCTCAAACCACGCCGTGCATCAGCTTCTTCAGCGGCTTGGCGATGATCAACAGCACGCCGCCGATGACGATCGCGGTCCAGCCGATCTGGGTGAACACCGAGACGTAAGTGGCGAGGCTGAGCGCCGGGTCGGTCACCTGGCCGCCGACGGTCTTCACGCTGGCGACCTGGGCGACCATACCGGCGACATATTCGCCCATCGACATCGACAGGAACCACATGCCCATCATCAGGCCGACGACGCGGGGGATGGCCAGCTTGGTGATCATCGACAGGCCCACCGGCGAGATCAGCAGTTCGGCGAGGCTGTGGATGACGTAGAGCCCGGCCAGCCACCACAGCGCAACGCGGTACTGGCCATCGGCGAAGTGGGTGCCGAGCACGAGCAGCAGGAACCCGGCGCCGACACCGACGAGCGCGAGGCCGAACTTGACCGGGATGCTGGGTTCGAGGTTGCGCTTTGCCAGCCAGCCCCACAGCATCGAGACCACGGGCGCGAGCAGCACGATCGCCAGCGAGTTGAAGTTCTGCGTCTGCGGGGCGGACATCGTGAACAGGCCGAACACCGAGCGGTCGGTGTTGCGATCGGCGAACAGGGTGAGCGACGAGCCGGCCTGTTCGAACAGCGCCCAGAACACGGTGTTGAAGGTGATGAGCACCATCGCCGCCAGCATCATCTGGAATTCCTGCCTGCTGCCCTGCAGCCATGACCAGCCGAGGATGACCGGGATGCCCAGCGCGAAGCTGAAGAACAGCAGCTTGCCCATCAGCGGCAGGCCGACGATGTAGGCGGCGAGGCCCGCGCCGGGAACCGGCTCGGGCGTGTGCATGAGTTGGACGAACAGCAGCGCGAACAGCGGCACGGCGGCGATGGCGAGCGCGCCGATCAGCCATTTCCTGTCGCCGCCTTCACGCTGCGGGGTTTCGCCGAAGCCGTCGAGCCGGCCGCTGTCGAAGGTGACGAGCGCCCAGGCGACCAGCATTCCCGCTCCAGACAGGCTGAACGCGGCGCCCCAGCCGATGGTGTCGGCCAGCAGCGGGCACAGCACCTGGCCGATGATCGAGCCGAGGTTGATTCCCATGTAGAATATGGTGAAGCCCGCGTCGCGGCGGCGGTCGCCCTGGGCATAGAGCGCGCCGACCATCGTCGAGATGTTGGGCTTGAAGAAGCCGTTGCCCACCGAAACCAGCGCCAGCGCGGCCAGCAGCAGGGTGAGGCGCGCTTCCGAATGGGTGGCGCCCTGTTCGGTATCCTTCGGCAGGGTGCGGACGGTGTGGCCGGCGGCATCGACCAGCGCGATGGATTCACCGGCCCCGTTGCGGACGGTGAGCGGCTGGCCGTGCAGCACGATGCCACGGGTTTCGGCGGCGGCGCTGGTGGGGCCGTCGTGGAAGCCGGACCGGGTGATCTCGACATGCTGGCCGTCGATCGCGATCCACGGCTGGGCCGGGGTGCCGCCGAACGCCATGCTGAAATAGCCGATGGCCATGAGGATGGCGCCGAAGCGGACCGAGCGTTTCGAGCCGAGGTATTGATCGGCCACCAGCCCGCCGAGCAGCGGGGTGAGGTAGACCAGCGCCATGTAGCCGCCATAGATGCCGGCGGCAGCGTGATCGCCCAGCACGAAATGCTTGGTGAGGTAGAGCACCAGCAGCGCACGCATCCCGTAGAAGCCGAGCCGTTCCCACATTTCGGTGGTGAACAGGCGGGCGAGCTGGCGGGGGTGGCCGAACCAGCCCGGGCTGGTCATGGGATGGGTGGGGTTGGTCATGCGCTTCCGGCAGCTTTGGTGTCGTGGGCGGAGACTAGCGGCTGGCGCGCGAATGGATAGGGGGAATGCGGCGGGCGGCCGCAACCGTTTGCATGGACAGATTGGGCCGAATCGGAAAAATCGTGACTCGGACGATGCGGAAAAACTGTCATCATGGCAGTGATTTGAGCGATTCCGCGATTGCACAGATGCGTCCATTCTGGCAGTTTCGGCCATCCGGGGAGGATGGCGGTCGCACGCCGCCGCGGAATGCAACTGCAATTGGCCGGGGACAGATCCGGCCCTGAGGAAGAGCTGGAATGATCAGGTCCGAACTGCTGCAGGCGCTGGCCAAGGATAATCCCGAGCTTCGCGCCGACGACATTGAGCGCGTTGTCGATGTCTTCTTCGACGAGATCGCGCAGCGACTGGCTGAGGGCGGTCGCGTCGAACTGCGTGGCTTCGGCGCGTTTTCCACCCGCGAGCGCGACGCCCGCAAGGGCCGCAACCCGCGCACCGGCGAAGCCGTGGACGTGCCCGGCAAGCGCGTGCCGTTCTTCAAGCCCGGCAAGGAAATGCGCGCGCGCCTGAACGTGTGACCCGACGGCGGATTCGCCGGCTGCCATTCCGGAATCGGCAAATGCTTGTTCGCACCTGCATGCCGTGGCAGAGGCGCGGCGGATGCAAAATGCGGACGTGGCGGAATGGTAGACGCCGGAGACTTAAAATCTTCTGGGCTTTGCCCGTGCGGGTTCGAGTCCCGCCGTCCGCACCATCATCCCGCAGCGCCTGACCGTCAGGCGGCTTGGGCCTGGCGGCTGTTCAGCCGCAGGATGTGATCGATCACCGGCTGATAGAGCGCCTGGTAGAAGTGGATGCCGGCGGCATTTTTCGCGGCCCAGCAGACCCTGCCGGCCAGCCCTTCCAGTCCGGGAATGCGCACCGACAGCGGCTGGCCCTCGCACAGCCGCTCCCCGCAATCGACGATGCGGCAGCCCTGGCTGGACAGATCGCGCAGCTTTATCTCCACATTGCGGCCACCGATGCGGCAGCGGGCGGCAATGTCGATATTTTCGCGGGATTCGCTGCGCATGGGGGTTTCCTGAATTCGGCAATGCAATCGATAGAACGCCCCCTAGACCTTGCGCGTAAACGCATTCGCGACGACCGCCGTTAAAGGTTGCGCAAGCTGATACACGGGATTTCCCGTAATTTCGGCGGCGAACGCGGGTCAGTCGTAATCGACAGTGACGTGGCGTACCTCGCCTTCCAGCGCGCCTTGCGGGGTGGCGTAATCCGCCACGGGCACGCCGAGATCGCGACCGATGTCGGTGGTCTCGCCCCCGCCGGCGGGCATGATGATCGCGGTGGGCACGGCGAGGCGGGCGAGTTCGTGGCCCTGCGATGACAGTGTGATCGCCGCGCCCTTGCCGAAGCCGAGCGGCTGGAAGCGCATGGTGAGCCTGACCGCGCCCGGCGGCAGCGCGGTGTCGCTGCGGGTGGTCCACACTTCGGCGGGATCGGTCGAGCGTGCAACGGTGAGCGCGGGACGACCATGATCGAGGTAGAGGCTCCAGCCGCCGAAGCGGCTGCCGGTGGCGACGACGACGCCTGAAGCGCCGGGCTTGAGATCGAGATCGGCGCTGAGCGTGTAAGGGCGGGCGAACAGCAGCGGCTTGCCCATTGCCGGAACCGAGACGTCCTTGCCCCAGAAATCGTAGTGCCTGCGGCGATCCATATAGGTGGCGGCGGCCCCGGCGCGGGCGCCGCCGAAGCGGTGATCGAGCGGGAGGACATTGTCGGCCACGGCGACCTGCTGCCAGAGCGTCTGCATTTCCGCCAGCTTGGCCGGGTTTTTCGCGGCAAGATCGGTCGATTGCGACCAGTCGCGGGTGAGGTCGTAGAGGGTCCACTGCATCGCCGGGCGATCGCCGCCCGGCGGCACGTCCTGCCACGACGTGCGGCCATCCTCGCCGCTGAGGAACCAGCCGTCGTGGTAGAAGCCGACTTTGCCGACCATCTCGAAATACTGGGTACGGGGCTTGGCGGCATCGCACGCGGCAAGGCTGGGGAGCAGGGTCTGGCCGTCGAGCGGCTTCTGCGCGGCGCCGAGCACGGTTTTCGGCGCGGGCAGGTTTGCGGCGTCAAGCACGGTGGGGGCGATGTCGATCAGGTGGCTGAACTGGCCGCACAGGCTGCCGGGGTGAGCGACATGGCCGGGCCAGGACAGGATCATGCCGTTGCGGATACCGCCGAGCATCGAGGCGAACTGCTTGGTCCAGCGCAGCGGCGTGTTCATGGCCAGCGCGAAGCCGGCCGGGTAGCTTTCGTAGGTCATCGGGCCGCCGAGACGATCGGTGTTGGCCTGCATCCACGCCTGCGATTCCTCGGCGCCCGTGCTGTGGCCGTTGATGGCGCGCAGTTCGTTGATCGAGCCGTTGGGACCGACTTCGGCGGAGGCGCCGTTGTCGCCGAGGATCATCGCGACGAGGGTGTGATCGGCCGCGCCGATGCGCTGGAGTTCATCGAGCACGCGGCCGATCTGCGCATCCTGAAAGGCAAGCTGGGCGGCGGCGACTTCCATCGTGCGCGCGGCGAAGGCCTTTTGCGCGGGCGGCAGCGAATCCCAGGCCGGGATTTCGGCGGGGCGGGGGGTGAGCTTCGTGCCTTTGGGGATCACGCCGAGGGCGAGCTGGCGGTGGAAGGTTTCCTCGCGCAGCTTGTCCCAGCCCATGTCGAACCGGCCCTTGAAGCGGGCGATCCATTCGGGCGGCGCCTGGTGCGGGGCGTGGGTGGAGCCGGGCGCCCAATAGGCAAGGAACGGCTTGTCGGGTGCCGAAGCCTGCTGGTTGCGGACCCACGACAGCAGGTCGTCGGCCAGGCGTTCGTCGAGCAGTTTGCCGTGCGCGTCCTCGTCCACGCGGGTGGTGCCGCGATAGACGATCGGGCTGAACTGGTCGGTATCGCCGTGGGGGAAGCCGTAGAAATAGTCGAAGCCGAGGCCGGTGGGCCAGGCGTCGAACGGCCCCGCCGGGCCGCGTTCGGCCGGGGGCACGTTGTGGTGCTTGCCGAACATCGCGGTGGAATAGCCGTTGAGGCGCAGCACCTGCGCAAGCGTGGCGGTTTCCGGCAGGATGCGGCCGCCATAGCCGGGGAAGCCGCTGGCGATATCCGACAGGAAGCCAACCCCGGCGTTGTGCGCGTTGCGCCCCGTCAGCAGCGCGGCGCGGCTGGGCGAGCAGATGCCGGTGGTGTGGAAGCGGTTGTAGCGCTGGCCCTGCGCGGCGAGGCGTTCGATATTGGGGGTGGGCACCGGACCGCCGAACGCCGACGACATCGCGAAGCCGACATCGTCGGACATGAACAGCAGCACGTTGGGGGCGCCATCGGGGGCGCGGACCGGGCGGGGCGCATCGGGCCGCGAATCGAGCACGCTGGGGGCGATCGTGCCGGCGAATGCGGGTGTGGGCACCGGCAGCACGGTGCGATCCTGCGCGTGGGCTGGCGCGGCGAGCAGGGTGGCGGCGAGGAGGGTGGCGCGCAGTTTCATGGGCGGGGTTCCGAGTTGATGCGGACGAGCGGGTAGAGCAATTCCTCCGGCCAGTGGGCGTTATGGCCGGGGATACCATAGCGCGCCGGGCGGCCGGCGGGGATGTGCAGGGTGCCGAATGCCCAGTCCCACACCGACAACACCACGCCGAAGTTGCGATAGGCGGCGCCGTCGCGGCCGAAGCCGTGGTGGGTGTGGTGCAGGCCCGGGGTAACCAGCACGTGCTCCAGCGCGCGGAACGGCCGGCCGAGGCGGGGGTGCGCGCGCAAGCCGTCGTCCCAGCGGAAATCGCTGTGGGTGAACACGTTCCAGACCGCCGTGACGAGGATGGCGACGCCGGCCGCGTCGGTAAGGCCGAGGTGGAGTTCGAGGCCGACGGTCCAGGCGTTGGGGATGACGAAGTACCACCACAGGTTGAGCCGCATGTAGACCGCGACATTCATGTAGGCGGCGGAATGGTGCGTGCGGTGCAGCATCGCCAGCAGCGAGGTGCGGCTGCGGTGGGCAAGGCGGTGGACCCAGTAGAACGCGAATTCGTTCGCCAGCAGGATGGCCGGAAGCGCCAGCCAGAACGGGGTGTGCGCCAGCGCCCCGCGCGAGCCGGGCAACAGCAGGCCATAGAGCCGCGCGACGAGGATGCCGGCAAGCGGGCCGAGCAGGAAGCGGCCGACGCCCATGCTGAGCGCGATCAACGGCACTTCGCCCTTGCGGCCGTAGATGCCCTTGTGCCGGCCGGCGACGACTTCCCCCGCCAGGATGACGGCCGCGCCGACGGTGATCCACAGGCTGTAGCGCGCGATGTCCATGCAATGCCCCTTCCCTTCACGCAGGCTGGCGGAGGCGTTGCATATTGTCCAATGCATATGACTGCGATTTCCGATACCACACAGGTTATGCAGATGAACCTGACCCAGCTTCGCCACATTCTGGCCATCGATCGCACCCGCAGCTTTTCGCGCGCGGCGGAGGACCTGCACGTGACTCAACCGGCGCTGAGCCGGTCGATCGCGGCGTTCGAGGCGCGCTATGGCCTGCGGCTGTTCGACCGCGACCGTTCGGGCGTTGCCCCGACCGCGCTGGGGCGGCTGGTGATTGCCGAGGCCGAGCGGGTGCTGGGCGCGGCGCGCGACCTGGATCACAACCTGCGGTTGTATGCGCGCGGTGAGGGCGGCGAGCTGGCGGTGGGCATGGGGCCGCTGCTGGCGATGCTGCTGCCCGCCATCGGCACGCGGATGATGGCGGCGGCGCCGGGGCTGCACTTGCGCGCATCGGTGCGCACGCCCGACAATCTGGTGCGCGAACTGCTGGACGACCGCATCGAGCTGATCTGCGGCAATTCCTGGGCGATACGCGAGGTGGCGGACCTGGAGATCGAGCGGGTGGCCAGCGTGTCGCTGGGGTTCCTGGTGCGCGCCGGGCATCCGCTGGTGGGGGCAACGGTGACGTTGGCCGAGCTGGGCCACTATCCGCAGGCCAGTGCTGCCGGGGCCAGCGTGCCGTGGCTGGCGCCGGGCAGCGGCAGCTTCATCTGCGACAACTATCACGTGCTGCGCGAACTGGTGCTGGAAAGCGATTGCCTGTGGCTGGCATCGCCGATGGTGCTGGAGGCGGACATTGCCGAAGGGCGGCTGGTGGCGCTGGATGTGGCCGACTTTCGCGGGGTGGAAAGCGAGGTGGAAGTGGTGCGGCGGCGCGGGCGCACGCTTTCCCCGGCGGCGCGGACGCTGATCGGGCTGGTGGTGGAGCTGCTTGCATAACCGCAGGGCATCGTTTCGTGCCGGAAACGGCATTGGACGGAATGGAATGGCAGCTTACGCTGCGGGCAAGAGGGAGAGCGGCTATGGCGCGTTTGCGGGGTGTTTCGGGGTTGGTGCTGGCGTTGCTGGCGTCCGGGCTGGCCACGCCTGTGGCGGCGCAGCAGAACATCGCGGCGCCGTTCGGTGGCGGGGAACCGACCGCTGCGGTGCAGGCCCCCGCCCCTGCCCCCAGCCAGCGCGATCAGCGGCCCAACGTGCTGGTGTGGATGGTGGACGACGTGGGGTTCGGCCAGCCGTCGTGCTTCGGCGGGCTGGTGGAGACGCCGAACATCGACCGGGTGGCGGCGCTGGGGCTGCGCTATACCAACTATCACACCGCGCCGATCTGTTCGGCCAGCCGCGCGGCGATGCTGACCGGGCGCAACCCGCATACCGTGCACATCGGCGGCCACGCGACGGCGGCGCGGCCGGGCATCCTGGCGCATGACGGGCGCATCCCGCGCGAGGACGGGACGATTGCCGCGAACCTGCACGCGGCCGGCTATGCCACTTATGCGATGGGCAAGTGGGACCATCTGCCGGGCGAGGACGCGACCAGCGCGGGGCCGTTCACCTATTGGCCGGCCGGGCAGGGATTCGACCGGTTCTATGGCTTCCTGGCCGCCGATGCCGACCAGTGGAACCCGGTGCTGTGGCGCGATACCGGGGCGGTGGCGCGACCGCAGGTGCCGGGCTATCATCTGGCGGCGGACATGGGCGACCAGGCGATCGCGATGATCGAGGCGCGGGCGGCGAAGGGCGATGGAACCGCGCGGCCGTTCTTCCTGTACTGGGCGACCGGGGCCGCGCACGCGCCGCACCATGCCCCGGCGGAATGGATCGCGAAGTACAAGGGGCGGTTCGATGCCGGGTGGGACAAGGTCCGCGAGGGCGTGTTGCAGGCGCAGATCGCCAAGGGCATCGTGCCGAAGGGAACCCGGCTGGCGCCACGGCCCGAAGGGATGCCGGCGTGGGACAGCCTGACGCCCGAGGCGAAGCGGTTGTATGCGCGGCAGATGGAGGTGTTTGCGGCGGCATTGTCCTATGCCGATGCGCAGTTCGGGCGGGTTCTGGACGCGTTGCAGGCCAGTGGTGAGCTGGACAACACGCTGGTGATGATCATGTCCGACAACGGCGCCAGCGCCGAGGGCGCGCCCGATGGCCTGTTCAACGAGGCGGGCGTGACCGGCAAGGCGCCGTCGCTGGCCGAGATGCTGCCGCTGGCCGACAAGTGGGGTGGGCCGGAAACCTATCCGCACTATGCGATGGGCTGGGCGGTGGCGGGGGATACGCCGTACCGCTACTACAAGCAGACCACCTATGAGGGCGGGACGCGGGTGCCGCTGGTGCTGGCCTGGCCGAAGGGGATTGCCGCGCGCGGCGAGCTGCGGCGTGATTTCGTGCATGTGACCGACCTTTCGCCGACGATCCTGGCTGCGACCGGGGTGCCGTTGGCGAAAACGATCAACGACGTGGCGCAGGCGCCGATGGAGGGGCAGGCGATCAACGCGACGTTCGCCGCCGATGGCGGGCCGCGCACCGGGCGGGATCAGTATGTCGAGCTGTACGGCAACAAGGGGTTGTGGTCGCAGGGGTGGAAGCTGGCGACGGCGCATCGGCTGAAGACCTGGGAATGGGCCACCGCGAAGACCTTCGACGAGCCGTGGGAGCTGTACGACACGGTGGCCGATCCGGGCGAGACGCGCGACTTGGCGCGCAAGCAGCCCGAGCGGGTGGCGAAGCTGGCGGCGGCTTATGCGGCGCAGGCGAAGGCGCATCACGTTGAGCCGATGTTCAACCTTTCCGACACCGCCGGCGAATCGATGGCGCGGATGCGGGCGGACTTTGCCCGGCGCGGCGGCGTCTGGCGCTATCCCGGCCGCGTGACCGGGCTGGGCAGCACGGTGGCGCCGCCGATCGCCGGGCTGGGCTTCCGGTTTTCGGCAACGCTGGACCTGCCGCGCGGTGATGTGACCGGGCCCGTGTTCACGCAGGGCGGGCAGATGGGCGGGATCGGCCTGTATCTGGATGGCGGACGGCCGCGTTTTATCCTCAATGACCTGAAGGGCGGATCGGTTGCGGTGGTGGCCGATGCGGCGCTGCCGGCGGGGCGGTCGGCGCTGGCGCTGGACGTTCGGCGAGGGACGCCGGGTGCGGACGGGGCCAGCGACTATGCGGTGACGATCCGCAACGGCGACGCGATATTGGCGCAGCAGACGGTGCGTTTCGCACTGCCGGCCTATTTCGGGCTTTCCGAAGTGTTCGGCGTGGGCGAGGATGCGGGATCGCCGGTGCTGAAGGGCTATCCCGCCGGGGTGCCGCTGCCGGGGCGGATCAGCGGCGCGGTGTTCGACCTGACGCCCAGGAAATGAGGACCGGGAATGGCCGAAGCAAATTTCATCTTTCTTCACGGCGGCGGCCAGGGCGGCTGGGTGTGGGACGAGACGATTGCCGCGCTGGCGCTGCAAACGGAAGGTGCGGTGCGGTGCCTGGCGCTGGACGGGCCGGGGTGCGGGGCGAAGCGCGGGCGGGACACGTCGGCGATGACGTTCGAGGATATTAGCCGCGAGCTGCTGGCCGATGTCGCCGCCAGCGGCCTCACCGATGCGGTGTTGGTAGGCCATTCGCAGGCGGGGCTGCACCTGCCGCACATGGCTGAACGGGCGCCGGCGGGAACATTCCGCAAGCTGGTGTTCGTGACCTGTTCGGCGCCGTTGCCCGGCTGGACGACGCTGGACCAGATGGGCCACGGTATCGGCCACGGCGAGGACCCGGACCGGGTGGGCTATCCGGTGGCGGCGGATGCGACGATGGCGGAACGTTACCG
>JAGWVC010000101.1 GCA_018971065.1 Sphingomonadales bacterium
GAAAAGCACTTCGATCCGATCCTTCGTGGCGTGCCGGGCGCGCGGCGGGTCGAGGTGACCGCGGGGGGGCGCATCGTGCGCGATCTCGACACCCGCGAGGACATCCCGGGCAAGCCGGTAAAGCTGACCATCGACGGAGCTTTGCAGGACTATGCCGCGCGCCGGATCGGGCTCGAATCGGCGTCGGTGGTGGTCATCGACTGCCTGACCGGCGGCATTCTCGCGCTGGTCTCGATGCCGTCGTTCGATCCCAACAGCTTCGCCGACGGGGTCGGCCGGCTCGAGTGGAAGATGCTGCAGGAGGACGACCACGTCCCCTTGCTCAACAAGGCGGTCCGCGGACTCTATCCGCCCGGATCGACGATGAAGCCGATGGCGACGCTGGCGCTGCAGCAGCATGGCGTCGATCCCGAGGAGCGGATCAACTGCCCGGGTGGCTACCGGCTCGGCAGCCGCTTCTTCCGTTGCGACGCGGTGCATGGCTCGGTCGACATGCGGTCGGCAATCGAGCACAGCTGCAACACCTACTTCTGGAGCATGGCGCACCGGGTCGGCTATGACGCGATCGCCCCGGTGGCGCGCACGCTGGGGCTGGGCCAGCAGTTCGACCTGCCGATCAGCGGCCAGCGCAAGGGCACCGTCCCCGATGCCGCGTGGAAGATGCGCCGCTACAAACAGGAATGGAGCGTCGCCGATTCGCTGAACGCCTCGATCGGACAGGGCTATGTCGCGGTGTCGCCGCTGCAACTGGCGGTGATGGTCTCGCGCATCGCCACCGGCCGCGCGCTCTCCCCGTCGCTGCTGTTCGGCCAGCCCGCGCCGCTGGGCGGCGCGCTGCCGTTCACGCCCGAACAGTTCGCCGTCCCGCGTGACGGCATGTTCCGCGTCGTCAACGGCGGCGGCACCGCCGCCGCCAGCCGCATCAACATCGGCGGCGTCCAGATGGCGGGCAAGACCGGCACCGCGCAAGTCCGCGCGCTCACCTCGCGCGGGGGCGGTGGCGAATGGAAATCGCGCGACCACTCGCTGTTCATCGCCTTCGCCCCCACCGACGCGCCGCGCTATGCGATGTCGGTCGTGGTCGAACACGGCACGTTCGGCGCCCGCGCGGCGGCGCCGATCGCCAAGGATGTCATGACCTTCCTGTTCGATCCGCGCACTGCCTGGGATTCGCTGCTGGCGCTGGAAAAGAACTGGGGCGGCACCCCCAGCCAGCGCATGGCCGCCAGGTTCCAGAGCTATGCCGCGCGCTATGGTACCTCGGCGCCCAAGGTCGGGCCTGAGGAAGCCGTGGAAGCCGCGATGGAGCGCACGCCCGCGCCGGTGGCCGAAGCGCCCAACCAGGACGTCATCACCCCGTCCGATACCCCGCGCGCCGCCGAAACACCGGCGCCGGCCGCCAGCCCCGCCGCTGAAGCGGCGCCCGCGCCCACCCCGGCGGAACCGCACTGATGGCGCGCGGCCTGATCCCCGATCCGCTGCGCAAGCTGCCGTGGCACATGCTGCTGCCGCTGGCGTTGCTGAACACCTTCGGCTCCACCGTGCTGTGGTCGGCCGCCGGCGGCCGGATGTGGCCCTGGGCGATCATGCACATGGTCCACTTCGCGGTGTTCCTGTGCCTGGCGCTGGTGGTGGCGCGCGTGCCGCAGCACCTGTTCAAGCAGATCGCCTATCCGCTCTACGGAATGCTGATCCTGCTGCTGATCCTGGTCGAGGCGATCGGCAAGGTCGGCGGCGGCAGCCAGCGCTGGCTGAACCTGGGTTTCATGACGCTGCAGCCGTCCGAACTGATGAAGCCGGTGATCGTGCTGGTGATGGCGCGCTTCTACGATTCGCTGCCGCCGGGGATGACCTCCAGTTGGCGCGCGCTGGTTCCGGCCGGCGCGCTGCTGGCGGTTCCAGCGGCCCTGGTCATGCTCCAGCCCGACCTTGGCACCGCGCTGGCCATCTGCTTCGGCGCGGTGGTGGTGGTGTTCCTGGCCGGCGTGCCGATCTGGTGGTTCCTGGGCGGCGGCGCGGCCGCGGCGATCATTGCCCCGCTGGCGTTCTTCTTCGCGCTGCACGATTACCAGCGCAAGCGCGTGCTGGTGTTCATGGACCCGGAAGCGGACATGCTGGGGTCGGGCTATCACATCACCCAGTCGAAGATCGCGATCGGCTCGGGCGGCATCTTCGGCAAGGGGCTGGGCAACGGCAGCCAGAGCCACCTGCAATACCTGCCCGAATCGCACACCGATTTCGTTTTCGCGACGATGGCCGAGGAATGGGGCCTGCTGGGCGGCCTGTTCGTCATCACCGTGTTCCTGCTGGTGTTCCGCTGGGGCATGGGTATCGCCCAGCGCGCGCCCGACCGCTTCAGCCGCCTGCTGGCAGCGGGGCTGACGACGACGATGTTCTTCTATTTCGCGATCAACATGTCGATGGTGATGGGCCTGGCCCCGGTGGTCGGCATCCCGCTGCCGTTCATGAGCCACGGCGGCTCGTCGATGATGACCAACATGCTGTGCATCGGCACGATCATGGCGGTCGATCGGTGGAGCGGCGGGCGGCGATAAAAAAGTCGGAAATTTGTTGCCGAAGGGACTTCCCTTTCCGGAAAACGCCGCTAAAGGGGGCGCTCCCGGCAGGGGATACCCTCCGGAATGTCCGAACGGACATGTGGACGCATAGCTCAGTTGGTAGAGCAGCTGACTCTTAATCAGCGGGTCCTAGGTTCGAGCCCTAGTGCGTCCACCACCCCCTTTCCTGAAATCGCCAATACCTTTAATTCACCCCCAAGGGTGAACGATAACACTTGCGCGAACGGGATGCAGGGCATGGCGCCGACCGAAAAATTCCTTCTGGCGATGCTGATCGTGTTCGTGGTGCCCTGGCTGTTCTGGCGGCTGTGCCGCACCGATTACGTCGCCCCGCTGGTCGTCGTGCAGATCGTCACCGGCATCGTGCTTGGCCCCGGCGTCGCCGGCGCCGCCTTTCCCGGCTATTTCGCGTTCGTGTTCGCCCCCCCGGTAATCGCCGCGCTGAACGGCATCGCCTGGTGGGCGGTGATGATGTTCGTCTGGGTCGCGGGGATCGAGCTGGACTTGCGCTCGGCCTGGAAGCACCGCCAAGAGACCGTGCTGACCGCCACGCTGGCGCTGGCCTCGCCGCTGGTCGCCGGCTGCCTGGCCGCGGCCGCCCTGCTGGCGATCGGCGGTGCGTGGATCGGCTCCGGCGGGCGGGAATGGCAGTTCGTCCTGGGCATCGGCATGGCCTGTGCGGTCACCGCCATGCCGATCCTGGTGCTGCTCATGGAAAAGCTGGAGGTGCTGCGCCTGCCATTGGGCCAGCGCATCCTGCGCTATGCCAGCCTTGACGACGTGGCGATCTGGTCGGTGCTGGCGCTGATCCTGCTGGATTGGCAGCGGCTGGGCCGCCAGGCCGGGTTCCTGCTGCTGTTCCCCGCCGCCTGCTGGCTTTACCACCGCCTGATGCCGCGCCTGAACGCGAACGATCGCTGGTTCGCCGGGCTGGTCTGGCTGATTGCCTGCGGGTTCGCGGCCGACTGGTGCGGACTGCACTTCATGGTCGGTGCGTTCCTGGCCGGCGCGGTCACCGAATCGGCCTGGTTCGATCAGGCGGAGATCGACCGGTTTCGCGGCACGGTGCTGACCACGCTGATGCCGGTGTTCTTCCTCAGCACCGGGCTGCGCACCAGTTGGGCAATGGGCGGCGCGGTGGTGTTCGGCTCGGCCGCGCTGCTGCTGCTGGCCTCGGTCGCGGGCAAGCTGGCGGGCACGCATCTGGCCGGGCGGCTGCTGGGCTGGCGCAAGGGCGAGGCAACGCTGATCGGCTGGCTGTTGCAAACCAAGGCGCTGATCATGATCATCTTCGTCAACATCTTGCTCGACAAGGCGATCATCACCAGCCAGACCTTCACCGCGCTGCTGATCATGGCCGTGGCCAGCACGATGCTGACGATACCGATCGTCGCGCCCCGGCTGAAGCGGCAGGCCGAACTGCTTCACGCGGCCAGTTGACGCGTTTGGCAGAAGCGCCGGGCGCGCCCTCGAACCCGCGTCAGGTCGAGGCCCGCACCACCAGTCGCGGCTGCATGATCACCGAATGGACATCCTCGCCGGCAACGCGGCGAACGACGATGTCGGCCAGCCGCGCCGCGCCCTGTTCGAAATCCTGGGCGATGGTGGTGAGGCGCGGCACGGTATGCTCGCTGAGCGGCAGGTTGTCGTAACCAATCACCTTGACGTCACCCGGCACCGCCAGCCCATGTTCCGACAGGGCGCGCAAGGTGCTCATGGCGATGACGTCGGAGGCGGCGACGATGCCCTGCGGCCGCTGCTCGGTCGAGGACAGGTAGCTGGCGATCTCCGGCCCGGCGACTTCGGCAACCAGGTGCGCGGGCAGCACCGACAGTTCGCCCGCCAGCCCCGCCTTTTCCATCGCCGCGCGGCAGCCATCCAGCCGCTGCCCGATTTCCAGCGCGCGCGGATCGCCGAAGAAGGCGATGCGCCGGCAGCCCCGTTCGATCAGGTGCTGCGCGGCAAGCTGGCCGCCGCGAAAGTTGTCCGACCCCACCGAGCAATGCGCCTGCCCGCTGACGTGCGAACCCCAGACCACCAGCGGCTTGTAGCGTTCCGCCACGGCATCGAGCACCGCCGACTGGTCCGACTGGCCGATGACGATGACCCCGTCCACCTGCCCGGACTGGGTGAAGTTCCACAGCCAGTTATCGTCCTTCGGCACCACCCGCGACAACAGCAGGTTGTAGCCCTTCGCGGTCAGCGCGTCGGCCAGATGGCCCAGCATGGTGATGAAGAACGGATCGGAGAACTGCTGCGCGGTCTCATGCCCCAGCGGGATCACCACGCCGATCGCCCCGGTGCGCCGGGTGCGCAGGTTGCGCGCGGTGACATTGGGGGTGAAGCCGTGTTCGCGCGCCAGCCGCACGATCAGCTCCCGCGTGGACGGGGTGACGAGGTCGGAACCCGCGAGCGCGCGTGACACGGTGCCACTGGTGACGCCGGCGAGTTCGGCGAGGTCCTTGAGGGTCTTGACGGTTTTCATCGGTTGCCGGGACATTGTTCGAGCATGGAACGGATTGCAATCATCGATTGGGCGGTATCATCCCGAATCTTCAGGCTCGACGCACTGCCCGCACCCGGGCAAGGAAGCAATCCGGACCATGAGCGAAACCTATCCCCCGCCCGCGCAACGCCGATTGATCGTGCTGTTCTCGATGTCATCGGCGATCATGAACCAGATCGACACCACCATCGCCAACGTCGCGCTGCCGCACATGCAGGGCAGCACCTCCGCCTCGCGCGAGCAGATCGTCTGGGTGCTGACATCGTACATCATCGCGCTGGCCATCGCCACGCCGATGACCGGCTGGCTGGCCAGCCGTTTCGGGCGACGCCGCCTGCTGCTGGGATCGATCATCGCGTTCACGGGGACGTCGGTGCTGTGCGGCCTGTCCACCACCCTGCCCGAACTGATCCTGTTCCGCGTGCTGCAGGGGGCTTCGGGTTCGGCGCTGGTGCCGATGGCGCAGGCCACGCTGCTGGACATCCACCCGCCCGAGGAACACGGCAAGGCGATGGCGGTGTTCGGGCTGGCGGCGATCATGGGGCCGCTGGTCGGCCCGGTGCTGGGCGGCTGGCTGACCGCGCAGTTCTCGTGGCACTGGGTGTTCCTGATCAACCTGCCACTGGGCGCGTTCGCGTTCATCGGCCTCAGCCGGGTGCTGCCCGAATTCCGTGACGCTACGCCGCGCCGGTTCGACTTCTTCGGTTTCGCACTGCTGGCCATCGCGGTCGGATCGTTCCAGTTGATGATGGATCGCGGGCAATTGCAGGACTGGTTCGAATCGCGTGAGATCTGGATCGAGGCGACGGTCTCGGCGCTGGCGCTGTTCCTGTTCGCGGTCCATTCGCTGACCACCCCAGAACCGTTCGTCCGCCTCGCCATCTTCCGCGATCGCAATTACGTCATTGCCACGGTGATCGGGTTCTTCCTGGGCATCATGATCTATGGCGTGCTGTCGCTGCTGCCGCCGATGCTGGCCGAACTGTTCCGCCATCCGATCGTGCTGATCGGGATCGTCACCGCGCCGCGCGGGCTGGGCACCTGCTTCACCACGCTGGTAATGGCGCGGTTCATCAACCGGGTCGATCCACGCGGGGTGGTCTTCGCCGGATTGCTGACCTCGGCCGCGTCGGCTCTGCTGCTGTCGCGGCTGTCGCTGCAGGCCGACGACACGCTGGTGATGGTCTCGGGCTTCATGAACGGCATGGGGTCCAGCATGATCTTCGTGCCGCTGGCGTCGATGTCGTTCGCCACTCTGCCCCGGCTGTACCGCAACGAGGCCGCGGCAATGGGCACGCTGACCCGCTACCTCGGCTCGGCATTCGGCATTTCGGTGCTGGAAGCGTTGACCTCGCGCAATGCGGCGAGCGTGCAATCGCGGTTGACCGAAACGGTGACGCCGGACAACCCGGTGCTGGAATGGCGGCTGCCCGGGCTCGATCCCGGCCAGCTCGACGGGGCCTTCCGCATGGCCGGGCAGATCGCGCGGCAGGCGCTGATGGTGTCGTACATCGACGCGTTCTGGCTGCTGGCGTTCGTCGGGGTGGTGGCGTCGCCGCTGGTGATGCTGATGCATCGGCCAAAGGCTTGAGGAATAGGCCCGTGTGGGTGCTGGGGGGCACATGAACGACCAAACCACGAAGCCCGCACCGGGCGGTCGCCTGCCGGGGCTGGAAGCGCTGCGCTTCGTTGCCGCGTTCTGCGTGCTGCTGCTGCACACCCGCGCGGTCTATGGCGGCACGCCGGTGTTCGCGCGCGGCTATCTGGGCGTCGATTTCTTCCTGATGCTCACCGGCTTCCTGATGGCGCGCGTGCAGGAGGCCCGGCTGGACGGTGGCTTGGCGCCGCTGGGGTTCCTGGGGAACCGCTATCGACGGCTGTGGCCGATGATGGCGGCCGGCGCGCTGCTGGGAATGCCGATGCAATGGCTGCGCGCGCATGGGGCGATCGGCGATTTCGCTGAAGTGATCACGCTCAACCTGCTGCTGCTGCCGGTGTTCGATCATCCGTTCGTGTTCCCCGTCAACATCCCGGCCTGGACGATCTTCTACGACCTGTTCGCGGTGGCGTGTCACGTGCTGGGGCTGCGCCACCTGCGGCGCTGGTGGCTGCCGCTGGCCATCGCGCTGCTGGCGCCGGCCGAAGTGTGGATCGCGCTGCACTGGCACGGGGTCGATGTCGGCGCCAAGCCCGCCACTTTCGTCGCCGGCGCGGTGCGCATCGTGTTTGCCTACATGATCGGCATGGCGCTGGCGCGCTGGTGGCGTGACGGCCCGGCGCTGCCGGTGCCGGCCATCCCCGCCATCCTGGCAATGCCGGTGGTGCTGGTGGCGGGCTGGTATTTCGATCTGGGCGGCGCCTGGTTCGATCTGGGTTTCGTCGTGCTGGTCGCGCCGCTGATGATCGCGGGCGGGCTTCGGCTGCGGCGCTTCGGCGCGCAAGCCGGGTGGCTGGGCCAGCTTTCGTTCCCGCTGTTCGCGTTGCAGATGCCGGTGCTGGAGGGCTTGCGCCATCTGGGGGCCGGCAAGTGGATCGGCGGACCGGCCGCATTTGCCGTGGGTGTGGCCGGGCTGCTGATCTCGAATGCGCTGGGCACGTGGCACCGGAAGCGCGCAATGTGATGAACCGGCTTGCAATCACATTTTGATGTGATTAGCATGAAGGTATGTCACACCCCCTCATCGAACGCGTCCGCGTCCTCGTCTCCGAAGGCACCATGACCCGCGCCGGTCTGGCCCGTGCCGCCGGGCTTCATGCCAACACCCTGCGCGATTGCACCGAGCCGGACTGGAACCCCACCAGTGAAACGCTGGGCAAGCTGGAACGCTTCCTGATGGCGAACGACGAGCGCCCGGTGCTGGTCAGCATCGAGGAAATCATCGACGAGGCGCGCAACGGCCGCATGTTCGTGCTGGTCGACGACGAGGACCGCGAGAACGAGGGCGATCTGGTCATCCCCGCGCAGATGGCAACGCCGGGCGCGGTGAACTTCATGGCCACCCACGGCCGCGGGCTGATCTGCCTGACCCTGACCAGCGAGCGCTGCAACCAGCTTGGCCTGGAAATGATGGCCGCCAAGAACGGCACCCGCCACGAAACCGCATTCACCGTCTCGATCGAGGCGCGCGAGGGCGTGACCACCGGCATTTCGGCGGCCGACCGCGCCCGCACCATCTCGGTGGCGATCGACGGCAGCAAGGGCAAGGACGACCTTGTCACCCCCGGCCACGTGTTTCCGCTGCGCGCGCGCGACGGCGGCGTGCTGGTCCGCACCGGCCATACCGAGGCCGCGTGCGACATCAGCCGGCTGGCCGGGCTGAACCCGTCGGGCGTGATCTGCGAGATCATGAAGGACGACGGCACGATGGCGCGGATGGACGACCTTGTCGCCTTCGCCCGCCTGCATGACCTGAAGATCGGCACGATCCGCGACCTGATCGCCTATCGCCGCAAGCACGACCGCATGGTCGAGCGCAAGGCCGAGCTGGACTTTACCAGCCGCTGGGGCGGGCAGTGGAAGGCGATGACCTTCTTCAACAAGGCCACCGGCGACGAGACCGTGGCGCTGGTCAAGGGCCGGATCGATCCGGCCCAGCCGACAATGGTGCGAATGCACACGCTGTCGATCTTCGCCGACGTGTTCGGCGAGGATGGTGATCGCTCCTCGCTGCTGAACCGCTCGATGGAAATCATCGGCGAGGCTGGTTGCGGCGTCATCGTCGTCATCAACCGGCCGATGCAGCGGCTGATGAGCCGCACCATCGAGATCAAGAGCAACTATCGCGCCGGCGACCCCGCGCCGCCGATCGAGGAACTGCGCGACTATGGCGTGGGCGCGCAGATCCTGGCCGAACTGGGCGTTCACGACATGGTGCTGCTGACCAACACGCACCATTCGCTGGTTGCGCTGGAAGGCTATGGCCTTAACATCGTCGGCGAACGTCGCGTGGACTGAACATTTCCCGGCCGGGTGGAAACGCCCGACGGCTCGGGAAATGCGACCATCAGGGAAATCTCGGGAGTACGGATTTTGGCTAGATTCCTCATCGTCGAGGCCCGCTTCTACGATCACCTCAACGACATGCTGGTCGCCGGCGCCAAGGCGGCGCTGAAGGCGGCGGGGCATCAGGCCGATGTCGTGACCGTGCCGGGCGCGCTGGAAGTTCCCGGCACGATCGCGCTGGCCGACGCCTCGGGCGCCTATGACGGCTATGTCGCGATCGGCGTGGTGATCCGGGGCGAAACCTATCATTTCGAGATCGTCGCGGGCGAAAGCGCGCGCGGCATCATGGCGCTGACGATGGACGGCATCGCCATCGGCAACGGCATCCTGACGGTCGAGAACGAAGCGCAGGCGCTGGTCCGCGCTGATCCACAGCAGAAGGACAAGGGCGGCGAAGCGGCCAAGGCGGCAATCGCGCTGCTGGACCTGAAGGGCAGGTTCGGTGGCTGAAGCCGCGCATCCCGCACTGGGCGGCATTCGCCTGGTGTTCGGCGGCAACGTGTTCGGCTGGACCATCCAGCGCGACCGGAGCTTTGCCGTGCTGGACGCATTCTATGAATGCGGCGGGCGGATGATCGACACCGCCGAGGGCTATTCCTCGTGGATTCCCGGCAACAAGGGCGGCGAATCCGAAGCGATCATCGGCGAATGGATGGAATCACGCGGGGTTCGCAAGGACATGCGCGTGGCCACCAAGACCGGCCAGGGCGCGCCCGCCGGGTGCTATGCGCCGGCCCTTGTCGAGGCCGCGATTGCCGGGTCGCTGGAGCGGCTGCGCACCGACTACCTCGACGTCTACTATGTCCACCGTGACGACCTGACCACATCGCTGGAGGATGTCGTGCCGGTGTTCGGCGCGCAGGTGGCCAAGGGGCTGGCGCGGGCGCTGGGGGTTTCCAACATGACCGCCGCCCGCCTGGCCGAAGCCAACGCCATCGCCGATCGCACCGGCGCGGCGCGGTTCACGGTATGCCAGCCGCAGTACAACCTCGTCGTGCGCGGCGAGTACGAAGGCGCCTTGCAGCAGCTTTGCGTGGCGCAGGGCATCGCCGCACTTCCCTACTACGGCCTGGCGGCGGGCTTCCTGACTGGCAAGTACGCCAGCGCCGCCGATTGGGCCGGTTCCAGCCGCGCGTTCTCGCTCGATGCGTTCGCGGCCAGTGGTGGCTGGAAGGTGCTGGCGGCGATGCGC
Organism: Sphingomonadales bacterium; assembly: GCA_018971065.1. The sequence continues at coordinate 10,281 of JAGWVC010000101.1, forward strand.
GCCATCGCCGCCGAAACCGGCGCCACGCTGGCCGCGATCGCGCTGGCCTGGCTGAACAGCCGCCCCGGCGTGGCCGCGCCGATCGCCAGCGCCACCACCCCCGACCAGGTGCGTGAAATCTGCGCAGGCGCCACGCTGGCATTGTCGGCCAAGCAACTCGCGGATCTGGAAACCACCTGAAACGGCGGGAACTTTCGCCCGCCTGACCGCTTGTTCAGGCAATGAACGATCCCGTATCCTGGTTCGGCGCCATCGGCGCGATCATCGCCTCGGCCGTGCTGGCCGGCGACATGGGGCGCCGCGCCACCGGCTGGGCGTTCGTGCTGTTCATGGCGGTCTCGGTCGCGTGGATCGCCTCGGGCTTCGTCAGCCGCACCTGGCCGTTGGTGATCCAGAACGCCATCCTGCTGGCCATCGACACCTGGGGGGCGTGGCAGTTCCTGCTGAACCCGCGCAAGAAGCGCGAACTGGACCGGCAACAGGCGCTGGCGGAGGAAGCCAGGGCCGAAGTGTCTGCCGAGGAAGCGCCGGCCTGATGGTCCTCGGCCGCGAATCGGCACCGGCCCGGTCAAGGCGTTAATGGCCCCGGCCGCGCGAATACGTGCAACCGTTTGTACGAAATCTTGAGCAAGGGTGAATTATCGTCCACCACGGAACGGTCCGGCCTTCCTGCTGGCCTGAAGCCAACTACGGAAACGTCTCCGATATGGATAGACAACGTACCCTCGTGGATGTGATCCAGCAACTGACCGGTTGCCTCGACGATCTCGACAAACTCGGCAGCGTGGTTGCCGCCGCACACCTCAGCGCCTGCCTCGATGCCCTGGCGGGCGAGGATATGATGGATGCACACCTCTCCACAACGGAGTGAACTGGGTTCGCGTTTTTCGGCGTTACGTAGTTTCCTGATCCTTGGGCGATACGGTTAATCGGGATTGAAATGGCACGGAATTTCCCCCGCGCCATTGTCCTCACCGGTTGTCGCCAGCGAGGTGACGGCATGGACGGGACCGCTTCGATCGTCGGGCCAGGCGCCGGGAGGGCCGGCTGATGGACAGCGCGCCGATGGGCATCGGACAATGGGTTGGCAGCGGCGATGCGATGCCGCCGGTTTCCGATTCATCCGACTTGCGGCAGCAGGCGCGGCGGCTGATCTCCACCGCGAACTCGCTGCTGGCCACCGCGCGCGAACTGGAAGCCATTGCCGAACGTTCCAGCGTGCCCCGTCGTGAGGACCTGCCGTTCTTCGCCGCCCGGCGCGACCAGCCCGAACTGGGCGAAGTGGCGCTGCAGTCCTATCGCGACCGGCGGCGGCGCAATGTGATTTTCGGTGACGATTCGCTGTTCGGCGAGCCGGCGTGGGACATCCTGCTGGACCTGTTCGTCGCCGCCAAGCAGCGCAAGCGAGTCGCCATCACCAGCGCCTGCATCGGCGCGGCAGTGCCCAACACCACGGCGCTGCGCTGGCTGACGGTGCTGGAGGCCAAGAAGCTGGTGGTGCGGGAGGCGGATGCGAACGACGCCCGCCGCATGTTCGTGCGTCTGTCGGCGGATGCCTATTGCAAGATGGTGGAGTTTCTGGCGGCGTGAACGGGCGACTCAGGCGATTTCGATCATCATGCCATCTTCCGCACATTCGTAGCGGGCTCGGTCAGGATGGTTCAGGACATCGTCGCTCATATGGGTCAGGATCAGGCGCTTCGGCCGCAGTTCATCCAGATGGTCCTCGATTGTGTTCAGGCTCAGATGCGTGGCCACCGTGCGATCCCGGAAGTAGGCCTCGGCCAGCAGCAGGTCAGCATCGCGCGCGGCATCAGCCAGTGCGGGCGTCCATTCGCTGTCACCGGTATAGGCGACGACCCGCCCTTCCGCCTCGATCCGGACGGCGTGGGTGGGTGCGTCGGGTGGGCCATGCAGAGCCTGGAAAGCATGGACGGTGACTCCATCGATTTCGCGTGAGCCTCCTGCCGCCAGCTCGATCAACCGCACCTCGAACTTGCGCGCGGCATGGGCCGACCCGGGAAACGCCGTCTCCATCACGCGTTCGTACCAGTCCGGCAGCCCCGGCGGGCCGATGATCGTCAATGGCTCGCGCCGCTTGCTGAAAAACTGCGCATCGAGCAGGAAAAACGGAATGCCGCCGAAGTGATCGGCGTGAAAGTGCGTGATGACAATCGCGCGGATGGCGTTGCGATCGGTGCCCAGCCGCTTCATCGCCACCAGCGCCGTGGCGCCGCAGTCGATCAGCAGGTTGGTTTGCGCGCCGGTCAGGTGAAAGCAGGTGTTGAAGCGCCCGCCCGATCCGAACGCGTCGCCACAGCCGATGAACTGAAGTGTCAGCGCCATGCCCGGACTCCCCACCAGAGCGGCAAGGCTACCGGCAATTCCCGATGCAGGAAAGGGCAGAGGTTGCCCCCTGCCCTGCCCTGACTTCGGATAAGGAAAAGCTTACGCCAGCCGGCCGAACGCCGCTGCCCCCGCGTACTTCGCGGCGGCGCCCAGTTCTTCCTCGATGCGGATGAGCTGGTTGTACTTGGCGAGCCGGTCCGAACGGGCAAGGCTGCCGGTCTTGATCTGGCCGCAGTTGGTGGCCACCGCCAGGTCGGCGATGGTGGCGTCCTCGGTCTCGCCCGAGCGGTGCGACATCACGGCGGTGTAGCCGTTGCGCTGGGCGATGGAGACCGCTTCCAGCGTCTCGGTCAGGCTGCCGATCTGGTTGACCTTGACCAGCAGCGAGTTGGCCAGCCCCTTGCCGATGCCCATCGTCAGCCGCTTGGGGTTAGTGACGAACAGGTCGTCGCCGACCAGTTGCACCTTGTGGCCGATCTGGTCGGTCAGCGCCTTCCAGCCCTCGAAATCGTCCTCGCTCATGCCGTCCTCGATCGAGATGATCGGGTAATCGGCGGCGAGCTTCGCCAGATAGTCGGCCATTTCGACCGGCGACAGCGACAGGCCCTCGCCGCTGATCTCGTACTTGCCGTTCTTGAAGAACTCGGTGGCGGCGCAGTCCAGCGCCAGCTTGATGTCGGTGCCGGGCTTGAAGCCGGCCTTCTCGATCGAGGCCATGACGAAATCGAGCGCGGCGCGGGTGCTGGCGAGGTTGGGGGCAAAGCCGCCCTCATCACCCACCGCCGTCGCCAGGCCCTTCTCATGAAGGCCCTTCTTCAGCGTGTGGAACACCTCGGCGCCCCAGCGCACGGCTTCGGCCAGCGTCGGCGCGCCGACCGGCATGATCATGAATTCCTGGAAGTCGATCGGGTTGTCAGCATGTTCGCCGCCGTTGATGATGTTCATCATCGGCACCGGCAGCACATGCGCGGCGACGCCGCCGACGTAGCTGTACAGCGGCAGGCCGCGCGCGTCGGCGGCGGCCTTGGCGGTGGCGAGGCTGACGCCGAGGATGGCGTTGGCGCCCAGGCGGCTCTTGTTCTCGGTGCCGTCCAGCTCGATCATGGCAAGATCGATGTCGCGCTGGTCCTCGGCGTCGGCGTCAAGCAGGGCAGCGCGGATTTCGCTGTTGACGGCGGTCACCGCCTTGGTGACGCCCTTGCCCATGTAGCGGGCCTTGTCGCCGTCACGCAGTTCGACCGCTTCGTGGGCGCCGGTGGAGGCGCCCGAGGGCACGGCGGCGCGACCGAAGCTGCCATCTTCCAGCAGCACATCGACTTCGACGGTGGGGTTGCCACGGCTGTCGAGGATTTCGCGGGCGTGGATGTCAATGATCGCGGTCATGGCGGGTTCATCTCCGTTTGGGCAGCTTCTGCGCGG